>JBDLIT010000251.1:0-1748 GCA_039714735.1 Pseudomonadota bacterium | reverse complement strand
GCCGTACAGGGACGTACAAATACCGCGGGCGCATGGATGCGCTGGAGCGGTGAGCCGTACAGGGCAAGGATTGTTTCGACAACTGCTCCTGCGTTGTTCTACCTTCCCACGTCCCTGTGGGTCGCCTGCAATCCTATTGCATTTGTCCACTGGACAAAGGGTTCTGGCCCACCTGCGCTTGGCACTGACGAAGTATTTTCATCGTTGCCATCCCTGGCGAAACTTGGCCACAATACTCAGGCCCCTGCCCCACACCATCTGCCGTACAAGGATGTACCAATGCCGTGAAGGGCAGGACGCCCGGGAACGGTCCTGGTGGGGCGTTCGTCGGACTTCCTTTGTCCACTGGACAAAGGGTTCCAACTCACCCAGGCTCTTTATGTCACACATCAGGCAGTTATGTATAATATCTCGTTTGATACTGCTGACTGACCAAAGCGCATGAAACAAACTGACGATCTTCGCATCAATGCCATCAAGGAGCTGAGCACACCTGCGCAAGTGCATGGAGAACTACCCGTCACTGAATCAGCCGCCCAGACTGTATTTGAGACACGCGAGGCTATCCACCGGATACTGCATGATCAGGATGACCGCCTGCTGGTGATTATCGGCCCTTGCTCGGTGCATGACCCTAAAGCGGCTTTGGACTACGCTCAGCGCTTGAAACCCCTACGCGAGGCCTTGAAGAATGATCTGGAGATCGTGATGCGGGTCTATTTCGAGAAACCCCGCACCACTGTCGGCTGGAAAGGCCTGATCAACGACCCAACTCTGGATGACAATTTCGAGATCAACACCGGCCTGCGACTGGCCCGTAAACTGCTGCTGGAAATCAATGACCTGGGAGTTCCAGCCGGCACCGAATATCTGGACCTGATCAGCCCGCAATACATTGCCGATCTGATCAGCTGGGGCGCCATTGGCGCCCGCACCACCGAAAGCCAGGCCCATCGTGAGCTGGCATCCGGTCTCTCCTGCCCGGTGGGCTTCAAGAATGCCACCAATGGCAGCATGCGGGTCGCTCTGGATGCTGTCAGCTCCTCCTCCCGGCCGCACCATTTTCTGTCGGTCACCAAAGAGGGGCGCTCTGCTATCTTCTCAACCAGGGGTAATGAAGACTGTCATGTCATCCTGCGCGGCGGCAGCCGGCCCAACTACGACTCGGAGAGTATCAATATCGCTGCGGACGAGATGGAGACCACCGACCAAAAACCGCGCATGATGGTCGATTTCAGCCACGCCAACAGCCGCAAACAACATGCGCGCCAACTATTGGTGGGACGCGATGTGGCCAGCCAGATTGCACGTGGTGACCAGCGCATCATAGGCGCCATGATTGAAAGCTTTATCGTTGCCGGCCGACAAGACAGAGAGGCTAATAAGGAGCTGGTATACGGGCAAAGCATCACCGATGCCTGTATCAGCTGGGATGACAGTGCGCCTCTCCTGGAAGAACTCGCCTCGTCAGTACGACAGCGTCGAAAAATTGTCAAAGCCGCATAAATTCAACTGGCTCTCATTCGCCATTGAATAAAAAAAGTGTGGCTATCCTTGCTATTCTATCCTTCATAGTCAAAGTAGACGGATGCCTGCTGCATGCACGACACAGCCATAGAACTTCTGATCTTAGGTAACAATCCATCTGAAGTGGAAGCCTATCTAACTGCCTTGAGAAATTCAGGTAACGCAGTACATGCACATCAGATCGAGCAGGATCTCGATGCCTTTAAGATCGCCATTCGAAA
>JBDLIT010000250.1:0-1755 GCA_039714735.1 Pseudomonadota bacterium | reverse complement strand
GCATTATCGGCGTGGCCTTTACGTCCTGGAGCACCGGCAGTTTGGGTAATTTCATCGATCCCCTGTTTCCCGAATCTTTTTCCAGTTCGACTGTGGAGGATATAGGGAGAGCATTGCGCTACGCCTTTTTCGCCTTCAGCGGCTGGGAGGGAGCCACGTACATTGCAGAAGAGATCAAGAACCCCAGGCGGAACCTGCCGCTTTCGTTGTTTATCGGGATTTCCGGTGTGATGGTGCTCTATCTTGGCGTGAACGCCGCATATATATTCCAGCTACCTCCTGAACTCATTGGCAAATCACCCTGGGTGGCCACGGAGGTCATGACCGTCGCCATGGGGGCTGCCGGTGGAGTCCTGATCTCGGTCGCCGTTATGCTGAGCACCTTCGGCAACGTCAGCACCCAGATCCTGTGCAAGGCCAGAACCTGGCAGGCCATGGCCCGGGATGGCATGTTTTTCGACTGGCTCGCCAAACTTCATCCCAAGTACAAAACTCCCAACAGAGCCCTGCTGGGGCAGGCTATGTGGGCTACGGTTCTGCTGACATTCTCTATGCAGGCCGAAAATGCGTATGAAGCCATGATCGATTACTTCACAGCGACATCCACGGTTTTCAACCTGATGGTTTTTGCCTCCATCTACTTGCTGAGAAGGAAATATCCGGATGTGAACCGTCCTTATAAAGCCTGGTTGTATCCCTGGAGCCTCATTGGCATCCTGATCTTTTATGTATTTTTCCTGGGCATCACCATCAAGACAGCCTTCGTGCCCTCGCTGATTGGTCTGGGTCTAACAGCCACCGGTTCTGTCTACTACTATTTCAAGGTGGTCAGGAAACAGCAATCCGGTGGAACTGCAGCTGCAGGTTAGGCCTGGGTTGTCAGTACTAAAAAGAGAGCCGCCAATCCGGCGGCTCAAAAGGGGTCAAAAGACCCAGTCAATCAGTGAAGATCGATCTCCCCGGTTCCCGCCGGATGCCGGGTTGGCTGCTTCCGAAACTTACCTGGTCTGGATCGTTTCCAGATAATCGGTCAACCTGTCAACCTGCTGCATTGCAAAAATCTGGCGGCGATACATTCTCTGGTCGGGATTGGCGCTCGCGAATGCCTGACGCCATGATGGCATGCCGATTGATCCGTGCGGATCTTCCCGGAATCGCCCTGCAATTGCCTTCCTTACATCTGTGCGTGGAAACGTGCCATTGTTATTTACTGCGAGGACAGTCAAATTAGACGGGGCTTTTTTCAATGCACTAACCGCCGGACCGTTGCCTATTCCGCCCATTCCATGACAGGCGACGCAGAGTTCGTCGAAAAGCTCCTCACCATTGGTGAGGGTGGCCTGCTGTTCACTCAACGCCACATGCTTGATCGTGACCTGTGCGTACGTTGAGGCAGCAAAGAAGACGATAATGATCCCCAAGGTGATCAGAAGTGCTTTCATGATAGGAAGTGCTTTCATCTTTGGTTCCTCCTCTTGCAGTTACAAACAGAAACAACTGTTCTTTACATTTAAAGCTTAGTAAAAGCCCGACCCGGCAACCCGAAATAAAGACGAGATTTTTGCGAGAAACTGCGAACCACAGGCTGTAGTACCAGGAGTGGATTGCGATAGAATGGGTCATTAGCCTTTTTTAGACCGGGCCGCCAACAATGCAAGCTGATTTTCGCTTGGGAGACTGGATCATCCGGCCGCGCCGTGAATGTATCGAGCGCGGTGACGAGATCGTGCGTATCCATCCCAAGCCCATGGCGGT
>JBDLIT010000249.1:0-2395 GCA_039714735.1 Pseudomonadota bacterium | reverse complement strand
CATGGTGTCAAAAGTGAGTGCGAGGAAGAGTAGAAAGAAAAACGCGGTACCACCATAAAAGATGTTGCGCGCCATCGCTTTTGTGAAGGCCTGAGCCATTGAGATCACTCCTTAGATATTAGGTATTGGGCAGCGTGCATTTTTAAGTAAGCAAGAGTTGCAGACCTTGATCTCGGTCAAATCGGTAGGATTGGATGAGGGTCTCAACCAATGAGGCAAATAATGAAGGTTCTTTACTCGCTGTAGCCACCTGTTTGTTCCTGGCCGATGGTAGACGAGCACTAGAGACTGTGCCTAAACCGAGACTACATTCAATAGATTGCCGCTGACATAGGCCCTCAGGTTTTCAACCGCAATATCCATCAGGCGCTGCCGGGCAGCTGTCGTAGCCCAGGCGATATGTGGGGTGATGAGGCAATTCTCCAACAGTAGCAGTGGATTGTCCCGGCTGGGTGGTTCCTGAGCCAGCACATCCAGCGCGGCGCCGGCAATGCTTTTCTGTTGCAATGCTTCCAGTAGCGCCGCTTCATCGACCAGTGATCCGCGGGCGGAATTGATCAGATAATCGGTCGGCTTCATCTTATCCAGAAAATCCCTATTCACCATGCCCTTGTTGTCATCGGTAAGCGGGCAGTGCAGGGTGACCACATCACTGCATCGAAGTAATTCATCCAGTGGCAAATAATCGATGTCTGAGGGTAAGTCCTTGGGTTTACGGGGCGATGTGGTGACAACCCGCATATCAAAACAACGGGCGATTTGAGCTACTTTCCGGCCAATGTGTCCAAATCCAACAATCCCCATGACCTTGCCCGCCAGCTCGGTCATGGAGTGATCGTAGTAGCAGAAATCGACAGACTCAGACCAGCGGCCTGTTTTGACCGAAGCATCGTAATAGCTGACCGGTTGGGCAAAACTCAGTAATTGGGCAAATACAAACTGCGCTACAGATACCGAGCCGTAACCGGGGGTATTGGTCACAACGATACCCAGTTCGCTGGCGGCCTGAATATCCACCACGTTATAACCGGTCGCCAGCACCCCGATGTATTTCAGGTCGGGCAACTGTTGCATGAGTTGCCGGGATAGAATGACCTTGTTGGTGAAGACCGCCTCGGCATTTTCACAACGGGACAACACCAGATCTGTCGGTGTGCGGTCATGAATGTCGCAATCCCCCAGTCTCTGTAAATCCTCCCAGGATAAGTCACCGGGATTTAGGGTAAAGCCATCCAGTACTACTATTTTCATTTGACGCAATCTTGTATTTTATGTGGTGTTGCATTCAATGCCATTGAATGAAGGCTGTTAATCAGCCCGAGCACCACCAAACCCTGCTTCAGGAGGGGCCAGTTGGGATCGATCAACAGCAGCACTAGTGCAACCCAGACGATCCCCATGATACCCACGGCAACGCCATACACACCGATAAAAGCGAAGGTTATGCCCAGGCTGATGCTGTCTGGCTTATAATGTCGGCCAGGAAAAACGATGGTGTTTCTCCTTGTCATGAATAACGGATTGAAACATTGAGTATAAAGAGCCAACGGCTGCTTCTCACCCTGTTTTCGTCTCTTCTGCTGTCTGCCTGCAGTCCCTATCCCGGTTCGGGGATCTGGGTGCCTTTGGATGACCGCGAGGTCCTCTATTCGAAACTGGATGTGCTGTTCGACGGCCGGGCCGAGTTATTTGCACCAGGCAGGGCGGAGCATCTGTATCGCTGTTTCTGGAGTGGAATGGGCTCAAAAAGCATTCGTATGGAGTGCATCTTGGCAGATGATGAGAATGTCAAACCTCTCTTTACCTTTCAGGTTGCAGAGGATGGAACAGGGGAATTGCTCGAATCCGGACAAACCATCGGATTATTTCGGCGCAGGGATAAGCAGCTGATAAGACGATAATCCTAGATTCCTCAGTTGACCGCTAACCTAGAAGACCGACGAAGGTGAAACCCACACCGATGTAGATGGCCGCTTCCATGGTGCCGATAGCCACATTGCGCTGCTCACCGACTTCCTCGCCGACGTTGATACCCGGCAGCAGGATGTGGCGAAGCACTATGGAGAGCGAGGTCTGGGCCAGGAACATCACTATAGCCACCAAAGACCATGCGATCACGGATAGTACGAGCACACTGGGATCGTAGACCACCAGTCCCGAGGTCGCGGTGACAGCGAGGCCTACACCAAGACGATAGCCCGCGAAGCGAATGGCCAGGGCGGTGTTGCCGCCGGCGATCTCACCAGCCAGATTTCGCTCGTTGCCGTGACGGCGCTCGAATACCTTTTTTCGATACATCGTTGCCGCTGTCAGAATCACCTGGGACACGACGTAGGCCACGACGACAATCGCCAAGCCCAGAAAGGTCGATCCATCCACCCAGGACATGGCCGCC
>JBDLIT010000248.1:0-2427 GCA_039714735.1 Pseudomonadota bacterium | reverse complement strand
CAAAATTGGAGGGCTCATTAACAGACAGCGTCGAGTCTGGTACATAAGCGGGATACCCGTGACGGATCAGGAATCGGGCAAACTGTCGGGCCAGACAAAATAATTTTCGTGGTCTGGCTTGTCAAGGGCATAACAGGTGACAGGCGGCATCCCAATGGCCGCACAGCCCTTGAGATTCTTGAAGAGCGCTTTGCGCGTGACGAGATAAGTCGCGAAGAGTATGAAGAGAAGAAGAAGGTGCTCACTTGATTTATGCGTGCAACGACATTGGGAACATACACAATGTGTAGTTAGCCGACACCAGTCGTCTGGGGCAGACATAACCGTGATTACCGGTGGTTTCACCAAGTACTGCAGATCCGTGTAACGAGCTGTAAAAAACTTTATCAGTTCGTTACATGTTTCTACCGCGGATTCCGAACGATTCCAAAGTTCAGGTAGGTAATTGCTTGAATTAAGTAAGACATAGTCGCAATGCAGATGGTTGGCATAGAGTCTGCATTGAATATAAAGTGAACCGCTTGAAAACGGATCGAGTCCATTCATCATGTGGGGCCTAGAGAGAAACAAGATGAAACGAGCGATGATTCCATTGTCGATTGGCATGTGTGTAACCTCAGGTTTTGCAGCGACCTAGAGTTGTGCGAATGTAGAAATTATTAGTTTGGAGATATTTGGCTATGATTGAGGGGTTATCCAATGCATGCAGAGTCATGCGAATAACGAGCCATCTTGTTGAAACGCATCAAAGATTTGGAAATATTGAATGCTGGCCTGCTGAATGGAAAGAGTTGAAATAAGAATGAATCTCAGTATTATTTAGTTATATGCACCGACTTTCTGAAAATCTGCTGGTTATTCTACTCACTCTGCTGTTGGGATTCTCTCCGCTCCAGGGTGCGATAGCGGGTGTTGCCTCTTCTGATCAGGAGGGGGGTACACATCAGATGGCGGACATGCATGCTAGTATGGCGATTGCCTCTGATCATGCCACAGCCCACGACTGTGAGCAGTGTAATACTGACGAATGCTGTACCGGTCATAGCTGCTCATCCGGCCAGTGTGCCTCCAGTGTACTGGTGGTGTTAACGGTTTTCTCCTATCACATCGATGTAGATGCCATGCCAGGCATGTTTCTTCCAGATACTAGTTTTACCAGCCAAAGCGCTTCTTCTCTTTATCGCCCACCCAGGGCCTGACTTCCCTGCTGATCTCCGTTTGTCTGGAGATCCATTAATCACAACGATCCGTTGAACGATTCGTCAATGGCGGTGCGTCTGCCGTTGACTTGCAGAGGAAGAAGAATCCATGAGTAGTAATAACGACCCGATTTCAATTGATACCGTCAATATGACGCGCCGCCGCTTTGTCCAGGGCCTGGCGATGGGCGGCGCCTTCGCCAGTCTGGGCATGGGCTCTAGCGCCCTGGCTGCCCTCACGAAACAGCAGGGACCAGAGACACTGCGCGGCACCGATTTCAAACTGACCATCGGCGAGCAGGCAGTCAATTTCACCGGTGCGCCCCGTATCGGCACCACCGTCAACGGTTCACTACCCGCGCCGATCCTGCGCTGGCGGGAGGGCGATACAGTAACCCTGAGGGTGACCAATATGCTGCGAGAGACCAGTTCCATCCATTGGCACGGCATCATCCTGCCAAGTGCCATGGATGGGGTGCCGGGTATCGCCACCGATTTTAATGGCATACGCCCTGGGGAGACTTTCACCTATCAATTTCCGGTGACGCAGAGCGGCACCTACTGGTACCACAGCCATTCCGGCTTTCAGGAGCAGACCGGTCTGTATGGCGCCATCGTCATCGATCCTCGGGAAGCGGAGCCGGTTGCTGCCGACCGGGACTACGTGGTGCTGCTCTCCGACTGGACCGATGAGGACCCGAACGATGTCTACCGGAAGCTGAAGAAGCTCAGCCATTACTACAACTTCAACGAACGCACCCATGCCGACCTGATGCAGGACCTCAAGCAGAAGGGGCTGGCCGCCACCTGGAGCGAGCGCAAGATGTGGAACCAGATGCGCATGAGTCAGCGTGACCTGTCGGATGTGACCGGCTACACCTACACCTATCTGATGAACGGCCAGACCCCGGCGGATGGCTGGATGGGACTATTCAAGAAGGGTGAAAAGGTCAGGTTACGCTTTATCAACGGCTCGGCCATGAGCTTCTTTGATGTCCGTATCCCCGGCCTGAAGATGACCGTAGTGGCGGCGGATGGACAGAATGTCGAGCCGGTGTCGGTGGATGAATTTCGACTTGGGGTAGCTGAGACCTACGACGTCATCGTCGAGCCGAAAGACGACCGGGCCTACACCCTGTTTGCTCAGGATATCGCCCGCTCCGGTTACGCCAGGGGCATCCTGACCCCGGATACCTCGCTGACCGCAGAGGTCCCGGAACTGGATACA
>JBDLIT010000247.1:0-2529 GCA_039714735.1 Pseudomonadota bacterium | reverse complement strand
ATCTCGAAAGACTGGCAATCGATGCCATACACCAATATCCTGCATGGTCGCATACCCAGAAGCGGATCACGAAGACCGGCAACCTCCAGGAATGGCTGACGAAAACGCTGGGTGCAGACACCCGTCAGGCCGTGATTATCGGAAATGTTCTGACAGAGCTGTTTCATATCCCATAGAGCAACAGCAACTTACCGTCTGTCACACAAATAGCGTCTGACAGAGAGTGTGACAGACTCGAAGCTGTGCCACATTAAGCCTCACATAAACTCTGTGAGGCTTTTTTATGCAAACTCAAAATGCAATTGACCCCTCCGATCTGATTCCAGTTGATCTCGTTGCTGATGAATATCCACACCTCTTCAATCAAAAGCAATTCTCCTGGATGTTGCGCCGCCGTGACCGCAATGGCCTGAATCATGCCATCGTCAAGATGGGTGAGCGCCGCCTGTTTCTTTCTCGTCACCGGTTTTCTGAATGGCTGGCAAATCAGGCTGAAGACGGCCATGAAAACGCATGACGAGGGATGCATGTAAAAGCCTCATTGATAAATAACCCATTGGAAATCGACTGACTACGAGGCTGAATGGCTGAAGAGGTACAGGAACGGTGGCGCAACGTAAAAAAACCCGCCGGGATTGGCGGGCTTCAATAGCGTGTCTCAAAGCGTGGCAACTGTTCCAATTCCATTTCAGTCATCCAGTCCCAGGAGGTGCGTGTATTCAAGTCAACCCGCTGACTCTGGTAACTCATTGATCTCTTCCTGGAGTTCCTGGAGAACCGACATCATCTCATCGACATCAGGCATCTCTCCGAAGATCATATTTTCCATTGCCCGATAATCGGACCTGACTGATGCCAGCACATGCTCCTCCGGAACCAGCTTCAATGTGCCAGGTTTCGCCAAGTCGTATCTGGCCCAGCCTCGTGGATAAAAGCGTTGCTTGAACTCCACCACGCTGGCCAATAGTCCACTATCCGCCAAGGCCTGCGCCTTGACCGGCGATTGTGCCATCTTTGCCAGATCGTAATAATGACGCGAATAGCGCGGCGGCTGTGGATTCTCCTCAGGACGATGGGCTTCATGGTGCAGAATCGTTGCCTTCTCCCAAAAGGTACGTTCCGCCTTGATCACCTTTACAGCACATGCACGCTGTTCAAACACATCTGGAAACACATCGGCCACATAACAGCTAATCCAGCGTTCTTCATGAGGCAGCCATGAAGCCAGAGGACCAATTTCCAGCAGCACCTCGGGGCGCAGGTAATCGTCCGGAAAGGCGGCAGGGTAATTGATCACAATCACGTGCGGGTCATTAGTGTCCACGCGACAATCACATACCCCATCGAGCGCCGCCTCGACCAACCTTAGCAGTTCCCCACCAATGTACTGTTTGGCCTGCTTATTGAGCGCTGTGTTCAACCGGGACTGCTTCGTTCTGGAACGTTCACCCAATGGGTCTTCACCGCTCAGAATGCGCCAGTCCAAAACCAGGTCGATATCTTCTGAGAAGCGTTCAATCAGATGATAGGCTTTGGAAAGGCTGGTGCCACCCTTGAATATCAGTAACCGCGCAAGATCCGGTTCCCGGAAAAGCCGGTAAAGCACCCATGTCACCCAAAAATCCTTTTCCACAACAGCCGGTGTCGTGCCTTTTTGCGCTGCACTCTCCGAAAACAGTTCACTGCGTTCCCGCGCAGGAAACCGGGCAACCCGCTCCATCAGACACCCTCCTTGCATATCCGTTTGATGGCTTCATAGATCCAGCCGGTAACCGAACGGGTATCCCTGAGGATACGCTCACACTCCTTCGGTTCCAGTTGCTGGCGGATACTCTTGATCGCCTTCCGATCCACATGCTCCCGACCCAGCGCCTTCAACGCCTGTACCACCAGGCCACTCTCCCTGTATTTAAAGCCAACATCCTTCAAGGCGGATTTCTTGAACACCAGGGAATGCTCCCCTACCTTGTACTCACTGCCGGGACCGTCGGAGAGGTAAACCCAACGCCCAGGCACCTGGGTGGAGAGTCCCAACAAATTCAGAGCAGCATCGCCGGAGGGCTGTATTCGCCAGTTGAATTTGCGAGCTAATGCATGAGCAACCTGATCGAGATCAGGACTCAATTGACAGCCCAGCAGTTCACTATAGCGGGGGTAGTCATATACTCCTCGGCAGACGCGGCGGATCTTACCGGCCTTGGTGAGGCTGGAGAGCGCCTTGTAGATATTGGCTTCGCCAAATGCGGCCACAAAATCAGTCTTGGTAAAGGCCCAACCCCTTCCTCGCCCATATATTCGTGAAATAACTTTATTTTCAATGCTATGTGACATATTCAAGCGTCGTTTATTTCAGGAAAACAGTATTGTTTTTCTGAAATAGCAGCTTAGCAGATACACAGTTAGAATTCTTTCACTGATAAACGCCAAGTTCTATGTTGCTTCCATCCTTGCTCATCACTATTGTTCCTTATTTTCGATGTTTCTACTGCTGCACATCCAGAGCATTCTTGCCAGCATCAGCCAGGAGGT
>JBDLIT010000246.1:0-2578 GCA_039714735.1 Pseudomonadota bacterium | reverse complement strand
CCGGCCGCATCTTTCGCCTCTCCCTGGTAGCGCTCATCGGCGAGGCGCGCGGCGCTCAGCGCCACCATATCCTCACCCTGAATATCCGGCGCCCGCCCCAATGGCGGCGGTTTGTGGCACAGCGTGCAGGTGCCCTTGTTATTGAAAAGGTCTTCACCCAGGGCGACGAAGTCATCCATGGTCAGCGACCCAAGATCCACACTCTTCTCCACCGGCGCTTCGCCTTTCATTTGCGGCAACAGGTAGGTCACCAGGGTAAAAACCAGCGTCAGCCCCAGACTGAAACCAATTGTTTTCAAAAGCACCTTCATGCCCTCTCTCCCGCTGCTGCAACAGGCTTCACCTGCCTGGTCCCGCTGAGATTGGCAACCCAGAACATAAACAGCACACACAACAGAAATAGTACGGTCACGATGGTTATCATATTGCCTGCATAGGCGATGGTCGGAATGAAATTATCCGGCGAGTTGTCCTTCATCACCGTGTAGACATGCCAGTGTGTTTTTACTGAAGAGCGCACATACCCCATCAGTCCCATCAACCAGGTAAACGCAATCGGTAGCGCAAACAGCGCATATTGCGCCCGGTCGGGAATGCGACCCCAGTGCGACGGCAGGATTTTGGCATTCCTGAACATCAGGGTATCGATGACGATGCCCGAGATGATGACCACCAGCGTGGAGGCGACCTGCGCAACAGATGAGCCCACCTTGTAGACGGTATTGGTGAAGTATCCGTAGTAGACGCCCAGAAAGATGATGTTGGCAATGGCTACCACGTAGATCGCCACCATCAGCGCATTGCCGGCGGGCGCCCAGCGAACCGTCGCCACCTTGTCGGAGCGCCGGTAGAGCTGGAACGAGAGAAAGGTCACCACCAGCATCAGGTTCACCGCGATATTTTTCGCCGGCATGATGCCCAGAGGTCCAAGAATATGATGGTGGCTGCCGCCGAGCTGTGAAATCTCGGAGGCGGAGAGTATCAATGAGTGCGGCGTTACCCAGATCAAAAAGGTAACCACAAGGATCAGGGCGATGAATTTGACCAGCCATTTATAACGCTCTGAACCGTCAGTGCGCGACATGCCGGCCCACAGGTAGAAATTGCCCGCCAGCAGAATGGTGCCGATCAGCACCGCCTGTACGATAAACAGCCATGCCAGGATGCCGCCCATCGCCGTAATGCCCATCTGCTGTGAATAGGCGTAGATCTCCGCCATCAGCCAGTAGCCGGCGAAAGGCAGCGGCAGAAACGCCAGGATGGCGATGAAGTTGGAGGTGTAGCCCATCCAGTCGTAATGCGCCCGCTTCGCCGGATCATTGGTGCTGAGAAACTTGAACGCAGCGTAGGCTCCCACCACGGCGCCGCCAAATGCGATGTTGGCGATAAAGCGGTGCAGGTTGATCGGATTCCACAAGGGGCCCTTCATGACCTCCCAGATGTTGCCAACCACTGCTCCCACCTCGTTCACGCCTGAAGGCGCCATCATAAATGTCGCCCAGGAGTTGGCAAGCACCATGATGGTCATGCCCGAGGCATTGAGCATCAGACCGAGTGAGAGGTGCACCCACTTGCGGTTGCCGTAGCGGAATGCATTCCAGCCATAGTAATAGGTGTAGAGGAAAAAGCTCTCGAAAAAGAACAGCCCGGCATAAACCAGCCACTGTGCGCCGAAGACGCGCATCATATAAGCCATGAAATCGGGATAGAGCATAAACAGCGCCAGCGCCAGAGAGCCGCCGAAAATCGCCGTGATGGAGAAGCCGGTCAGGCTGATCTTCATGAACTCATGCGCCATGTCATCGTAGCGTTCGTCACCGGTGAACAACCCCACCAGCTCGATGATCAGTACGAATAGCGGCACCGCCAGCACAAGCGCGCCGAAAAAGAGATGCAACTGGGCCAGCACCCACACAATCGCCCTGCTGCTGATGCCGATATCGGGGTAATCCGAGCGCGACGGCGTGGGCGCAGCCATGGGTTCGAGCTTCTCATCAGCAGCTGCAACTTCAGATTCAGCTTCCAGCGGAGGCTCACCAGTCAGCTGCACCTGGCCGACACGCGCAATGCGATCTTCAACACTCCCCACTCCTGGGTCGGCGGCCTGCACAATGCCCGTGATGCTGAATAACAGCAGCATCAACAGCAGTGACATAGGGAACAGTTTTGCTAATTTGCCAGCCATCATTTACTCAAACTCCAGTCGTTCTCAACCTGCCGGGGTGAGATCCACATTCAGAGGCAAGCCCTGCATGCTCATGATGAGATGATTCAATCCATAGAAAAGAACCAGTACGATCGCAAAAGCAATCACCACTGACAGCAGTGTACTAAAGAGGCCCATTTTACGTTTCTCTTCCATTTCTATCCCCTGCCCTAACCGTGATGAACCGTGACGCCGCCTGAATAGATCAGCAGCCAGTAGAAAAACACCAGGATTGCCGCCAGGACCCCGATGAACAGCTTTGGACCCCAGTTATTCTCTTTTTCCGAAGCAGGTTGTCCGGTTTCGTTCTCTTCAGGCGTTTCAGCCATGCTCATCTCCTGATGGACACTCAATACACAATATTCTCAGAAA
>JBDLIT010000245.1:0-2588 GCA_039714735.1 Pseudomonadota bacterium | reverse complement strand
TGGCATAGGGAGTGCCGGGAACTTATCGGAGAGTCGTCACCCTCTGAAGAAAAGCCCTTTAACCTGAACCATCCCGCCTCACACTGCCCTGCATGTGGACAGGGGATCAAACCCTGGGAGAATGTACCCATTCTCAGCTGGTTGTTTCTAAAAGGACGCTGTTCCAACTGTGGCGTCAGTATCAGCCTGCGTTACCCAATCGTTGAAGCAATGACAGCGACACTATCACTTGTCGTTGCCTATTATTTTGGTGTTTCCTGGGAAACCTTAGGCGCATTGGTGCTCACTTGGGCACTGATCTCACTGAGCCTGATCGATTTCGATGTCCAGCTACTGCCTGACTCGATCACATTGCCTTTCGTTTGGCTGGGTCTCCTGCTCAGTCTGTTCGGCATATTCACCGATACACATTCTGCGATTATTGGAGCCTTGGCTGGTTATCTCTCGCTCTGGAGCGTATTCCAGATTTTCAAACTGCTGACCGGCAAAGAAGGGATGGGCTATGGCGACTTCAAACTACTCGCCATGCTGGGCGCCTGGCTGGGCTGGCAGTACCTACCGCAAATCATTATGTTATCGGCCTTGGTGGGCGCTGTTGTGGGACTGTCATTAATTCTGATGCGCGGTCGTGATAAGAACATACCCATCCCATTCGGTCCTTATCTCGCAACTGCCGGATGGATCAGCCTGATCTGGGGTGATGCCATCAATCATGCCTATCTGACCTGGTCAGGACTGGCCTGAGCCAATGCTTGTTATTGCCCTCACGGGAGGGATAGGGAGCGGAAAATCCTCAGTTTCCCAGCGCCTTGACGAACTTGGCATACCGGTAATCGATGCGGATATCATTGCGCGAGAGCAAGTATTACCCGGTTCAGCAGCCTTGCGTGAGATCGAAACTGAATTCGGCTCACGAGTGATCCAGCAAGACGGCAGCCTCGATCGTGCGCAGTTGCGCACACTAATCTTCAATGTGCCGGAAAAAAGGCAGCGACTGGAGCAGATTCTCCATCCGCGTATCCGTAGAGAAATGGAGCATAGGCTGAAATTGCTCGATGCCCCCTATGCGATTCTGGTCATCCCTCTCTTGTTGGAAACAGGCCAGAATGAGCTGGCCGACCGAGTACTGGTGGTGGATTGCCCGGAAGACCAACAAATTGCTCGTGTGCAAAGGCGGGATGGACTGAATGACGCACAGATGAAACAGATTCTTGCCGCCCAGGTCGATAGGGCGACCCGCCTCTCTCGTGCGGATGATGTGATAAATAACAGCGGAAGCTTAAGTGAATTGATTGCTGCCGTAGACAAGCAACACCGCTCTTACTTGCATCTGGCAAAAATCAATCAGTAAATGTTGATTTACCTGGCGCATTCCCTATCGTAGCAAAAAACGTAGGTTGGGCTAGATGCGCAACAACGTCACGCGTTCCTTTTATCAAAACTGTTTGAGCGCATCGTAACCCAACAACTGAGCTTGATATTTGCGGAAAATGTTGGGTTACGGTGCACATCTGCCTTTGGTGGAAATGATTAATCTTGTCGGTGATGTGCACCTAACCTAACCTACGAGGTGGCAGTTTTATACTGCTCCTGAATCTGACCAGTGTTTACATAAGAGCCTGTCAAGCTGCACTGACGGAATTCAGCTTGTTAAAGATTAAACCATCCCCTGCCACATCCACCCTGATCACATCACCGCCACCAAACCGACCACTCAGGATCTCCTGGGCCAAGGGGTTCTCCAACTGCTGGCGAATGGCGCGTTTCAGAGGCCGAGCCCCATAGACAGGGTCAAAGCCGGCTTCACCCAAGCGGTCGAGCGCGGCATCCGTCACCTCCAATCCCATATCTTGCTCTGCAAGACGCTGATGCAGATAGCTGATCTGGATCCCGGCGATTGTGCGTATCTGATCACGTTCAAGTGGATGAAATACTACAATCTCATCTAAGCGGTTGATGAATTCCGGCCTGAAGGCGGTGCGTACGACATCCATAATCGCCACCTTCATCTCTGCATAGTTCTCTTCTGTCGCTCCCTGCATCCTGCCTCCCTCGACACTAGCACCTCTGACCTCCATGGATGGAGGAAATGCAGAAGGATTGTAGGAACAATCCCTGCCTTGTGCGGCGTCTCCGACTTTCTGTTGGATGAGATCAGATCCCAAATTCGAGGTCATCACAATCACCGTGTTGCGAAAATCGACCGTACGCCCCTGACCGTCGGTCAAGCGGCCATCATCCAATACCTGCAGCAAGACATTGAATACGTCGGGGTGAGCCTTTTCCACCTCATCCATCAGGATTACCGAGTAGGGGCGACGGCGGACCGCTTCGGTCAGATAGCCGCCTTCTTCGTAGCCGACATAGCCGGGAGGCGCGCCAATCAGACGCGCCACGGAATGTTTCTCCATAAATTCTGACATATCGACCCGGATCATTGCCTCTTCCGTGTCGAAGAGATAATCCGCCAATGCCTTGCAGAGTTCAGTCTTACCCACACCCGTGGGTCCCAGAAAGAGAAACGATCCATTCGGCTGACTCGGGTCCGACAAGCCTGCCCGGGAACGTCAAACCGCATCACTCACCGC
>JBDLIT010000244.1:0-2604 GCA_039714735.1 Pseudomonadota bacterium | reverse complement strand
ATCGGCGATGACATGTAGGCCTCTTCATGGGGGAACTGTATAGCCACTGCATCCGGGTGCATCTCAAGGTTTTCATCCTGCAGTTCTGTGAAATATTTGATGCCCGGACGGCTCTCGGTGCGATCATCCACCTCCAGCAGAAAGGCAATCTCCTTGTCGTTGTAGATCGTGCGCACGGTGACCGCATCATTAAGCGGCGTAAACAGGCGCTCCTCCTTGATGACATTCGGAACCAGGTGCAGCGTCACTGCAGGCGCCTGGCCCCAACGCTCATCGTCCGGCGTTTCGGGCAGGCCATCCTCGACCTTCATGCTGGTGACGACAGGGGCATCCTGCGGCTGAACCGTGGTATCGCGCAGGCTGTAGACAAAATTGGAGATATGCCAGCGGTCTTCGAGGCTGACCGGATCCTTGTTGCCCTCTTCAATGGCGCGATGCGCCGGCATCGGCGTACCCATGATGCCGATAGAGAGGCGCGAATAGATCGCCTTGATCGTCTCATCACGCTCATTTTCCGCAGCATCCAGCGACTGGGAGGCGCGCCATGTCCAGGGCTTGGTGAGGTTGCGCGGCCAGATACGATTGCCCCAGTCATCCTCCAGCTTCTTGCCCGAGAGGATGTTGCCGCGGCCCTCGTCACCGTGGCACTCGGCGCAGGATTTGATAAACGCCTGTTTGCCTTTGGCCACAGACTCCTCTGAAAAGGCGATCTGCCCATCCAGCGGCTCGACCTCGGTAATCACCTGAAAATCGGTTTTGGTATAGAAGCCGTCATCGTCGAAGGCTTCATCGTCCGCATCCTCCGGCGGCCAGGCCACGGTGACATCAAAGCCCTTGATCACCGGAACCAGACTGCTGATCTGATCATCTGTCAGCAGCGCCCGTCCCTTGATGCCCCAGCCGGGCATGGCGGTGGCGGGAAGACCAAACTTGATGGTGTTGAAGAGATCCTCATCCCGCGGCAGTTGGGTGCCTGGAGAGGTTTTGTACTTGAACAGCGCCAGGCTGAAATCCCTGGGCTTGGGATACATCAGATCCATCGCCACCCCGTCGCCGGCGCCCTGTTCACCGTGACAGACTTCGCAACGGAACTTGTAGAGTTCCCTGCCCATCATGTTGTTGCGCCTGGCCAGCACTTCATCTTTCATGCCGGTCACACTCCTGGAGACTTCAGGATCCCAGATACGCGGAACCTGGCCGTTATAATCGAACAGGAAATTGATCACATTCCAGATATCCTGCTCGCCGATCATCTCGTGCCACACCGGCATGGCCGAGTTCCATGGCGTGCCCTCTACAGGCAACCCCGGCCCGCCGGTGGCGATGCGCCAGAAGAGGAACGCCTCCTGCAGCTGGGGAATGATTGTAGGGTCCTGAAAATTGATGGGCTGGGGATTGAATCCGTGACCATAATGCCCCTGACCATCCAGCAGATCGCCATGGCAATAGAAGCAGTTCTGATAGTAGATGTCCCGTCCGGCCATGACCGACTCCCGGTACTTCTCCCAACCGGCCTCTTTATCTTTAGCCAGGGTGTCGAGAATCTCCTTGCGCACCGGGTTTTCCAGCGTGGCCAGATCATAGGTTTTGTTAAACACCTTGAGCTTGGCCGGAGGCGCCGGGTGCACCTGGCGCAGCTCTACCGGAGCCTCATTCGAGGGTTTGACCACTCCATAAGTGACATAGGCCGCCAGCAGCGGCACAGCGATGAGAAAAAACCAGCGCAGCAGCGACTTGTTGTCATCGCGCAGCATGGAGAGAATCGGCGCCTTGAATTCGGTCCATTTGTTGTCATCAAAGGCGAAGTAGAGCAGGATGCCGATGATGGTGATGATCATATACTGGATCATCAGCGTCTTCGGCAGCAGCGGCGGGAAGGCGTTGTCAAAAATCAGCCAGGCGACAACGACGGCAATCAGGGCCTGCCAAAATGCGCTAATCCTGAAACCTTTCATCCTTTTTTCTCCGCCAGAAAATCAACAATCATCTGCAGCTCATTGACTGTCATTTTTGAACCGAAATCAGCGGGCATCGCCGCAGGAAATCCTTCGACCAGCACGGCATTGGGATCGAGAATACTCTCCCTGATCTGTTGCGGTGTGAGGCGTTCACCGACATCTACCAGCCCGGGACCCACCAGGGAATCCCTGCTGTCCATCGTATGACACGAGAGGCAGGCATACTTTGCCATTGCTTCATCGGCGGTGGCCGCAGGCACGGGGGCAGCGGCGCCGCCGCCCGCAGGGGCTGAAGCCGCTTCCGCAGCCGCTTCGGCCGTGGGCAGGGCGACCGTCACCTCGTTGCCGTCCTTTGCCTGCAGGTAGGCAGTGATTGCGTCCATCTCCATGGCAGAGAGCTGGATAGGCGCCTTGTCGATGGCCGGCATCGGCGACTCGGTATCATTGCTGCCCTTCTTGCCCCAGGTGGCCACCACATATTTACTCGGATCGAGCATGGATTCCAGAATATAACCAGCCGCATCTTTCGCCTCTCCCTGATAGCGCTCATCGGCGAGGCGCGCAGCGCTCAGCGCCACCATATCCTCACCCTGAATATCCGGCGCCCGCCCCAATGGCGGCGGTTTGTGGCACAGCGTGCAGGTAC
>JBDLIT010000243.1:0-2842 GCA_039714735.1 Pseudomonadota bacterium | reverse complement strand
AAGAGGCTTAAATCAAAAATGAAAAACAAGCGGTACTATTGTGCTTACAAGAGAGCACGGTAAATTTATAGGGTATGGCTTAACTTAATGGCATTGGCTCCGACCCCTTTTACTCGCGACCCCTTTTACTCGCGACCCCTTTTACTCGGGGTCGAAGCCCTTTTTATTATAATCTCTTGATCGCTGCTTTATAGACCTGGTTTCGTTCACGCTTCCCTACTGCCACGACTGAAACCACCAGTTCGCTATCACGCACCTGGTAAACCAGTCGGTATCCTGCACGACGCAGCTTTATCTTGTAGCAGTCTTTCATGCCACTGAGCCGGGTGCTTTCAATGCGTAGCTGCACGATGGGCTCTTTGAGCTTTTTAGCAAACAGAGAACGGACAGTAGTATCCAGCTTGTCCCACTCCTTTTTGGCGTCCTCCTTGAAGACCAGCTTAAAGGTCATCGATATTTACTTCTATTTCCGGCTGATCTTTCCGCGCCTCGACAATCGCCGCCAGTTCCATGTCTTCCAGCTTATCCATCAATAGTTCGTAAGCCTCAGCAGGAACGGCGTAAAATACTGGTTCGTTGCGGTTCAGGATCGCGACTGGCGCACCATCGCCCTGCTTGACGACTGCCATTGGATTTTTCTTGAGCTCGGAGATGCCTGCACTGACATCCGCCAGGATTGGATGTGTGATAGTCATGTCTTATTTACCTCTCTTGCCACTAAAAGACCTTTTAATAGATTTAATAATAGGTCTTTAAAACATTAGGTACAAGTCTAAACGACTTTTTATAAATGGCTTTCGAGTTTGCAAGAACCTCTTCGGTATCACTTATCGATACATTGTTTACAGTGCGAGTTCAGACAACAGTTCTTACAGTCCGGTTTGGGTCGGCAGACCTGCTTGGCATGATGATCGATCAGGGCGTGATACTCGTTGAACAAGGCGGCATCTGCGAGTAAAGCCTGTTCAAAACCCTGCCGCAGGGTTTCGTAGCCCGGTTTTCCCTCCACCAGACCCAGCCGGGTGAATAGGCGTCGGGTATAGGTATCGATCACGAAGACTGACCGGTTGTAGGCATAGAGCAGGATGTCATCGGCGGTCTCCGGCCCGATGCCGTGGACCGCCAGGAATCGCGCCCGCAGTTCCTGATCTTCGAGCTGTTCGAGATCTGGATGCTCCAGCAGGAACTCACAGAGTGCGCGCAACCGTTTGGCCTTGACATTGAAATACCCAGAGGGGCAAAGCGCCGTGGCCAGTTCATCCTGGCCCAGCTGCAAGATGGCGTGGGGCTCGAGCGGGCCGATTGCCTTGAGGTTGGCTATGGCCTGTTCCACATTCGACCAGGTAGTATTCTGGGTGAGCACAGCGCCCAGCATGATCTCGAAGGGTGTGTCACCCGGCCACCAGTGTTGTGGGCCGTGGCACTCGAACAGTCGCTGATAGATTCGGCTCAGGCTGGAGGCCGAGAAGCTCAACGCCCCCGTCTGCCGGGTCCTTTTCTTCCCCATGGGTTGTTGGCCGGTTTCTGACGCTTGCTTTTATAGGGACTGCCCGCCGAACGCTGTGGCTGGGGTGATTGTGAACGCCCTTTGTGGGGCCTCTCCTGGTCATGGTCATGGTGACGGGGTTTTCTGCGTTTCTTCTCTGCCGGGAGCCCCATCGATTCCAGCAGTTTGTTGATCTCATCATCACCAAGATAACGCCAACGCCCGATGCTCAGGGCGCTTTCCAGGATGACGCTGCCATAGCGCACCCGCTTGAGGCGGTTGACGGTGGCGCCCACCGCTTCCCACATGCGGCGCACCTCCCGTTGCCGCCCCTCCATGATCACCACGTGGTACCAGCGGTTGATCCCCTCACCACCCGATTCCACGATCTCTTCGAAACGCGCCGGGCCGTCCTCCAGCTCGACGCCATGAGTGAGCTGTTTGAGCTGCTCTTCGGTGACCTGGCCCATGACCCGCACCGCATACTCCCGCTCGACCTGTTGGCTGGGGTGCATCAGGCGGTTTGCCAGTTCCCCGTCGGTGGTCAGCAGGAGCAATCCGGAAGAGTTCAAGTCGAGGCGTCCCACCGGAATCCAGCGGCCATGCATCAGCTTTGGCAGCCGGTCGAAGACGGTACGGCGGCCCTCCGGATCCTTGCGGGTTACCAGTTCACCTTCCGGTTTGTTATAGACCAGCACCTCTCGCTCCGGAGCCTCCAGACGACGGTTGGCCACCGGACGGCCATCCACCTTGATCTGGTCGGAGGGAATCACCCGTTGCCCCAATTGCGCCAGCTGGTTGTTGACCATCACCCGGCCGGCGCTGATCCAGCCCTCGATCTCGCGGCGTGAGCCCATACCGGCGTTGGCCAATACCTTCTGCAAGCGTTCTCCCGGTGTCGGGTTATTCTGTTTCATCGGTTCGTTTGGCCTGTTGATCTGGAATCCCGTGAGATTCGGTGGTGGTGTCTGTTTCTCCATCCGGGTCGAATTCGATGAGATCATCCGCTGCCGTTCCGGTATCGGTCTCGTCGGGTGCAGGGGATTGATGCATTACGCCGGAATCGGTCTCACCATCCGGGTCGGCTTCGATCAGCGTCTCCGGAGCAAGTTCATAGTCTGCAGCGGCCTCATCAAAACTTCCCGCTTCGGTACTGTCTGACGGCTCTAATTCCGCTTCCGCCACGCTCGCCTGCTGATCATCCTGCTCCTCAGGCTGGTACAGATCCGGATCCTTCAGCTCCAGCTCGCGGTTGATCGAATCCAGATCGCGAATTTCGGCCAGGGTCGGCAGTTCACTCAAACTCTTCAGATTGAAATAGTCGAGAAACTCTCTGGTGGTGGCGTAGAGCGCCGG
>JBDLIT010000242.1:0-2875 GCA_039714735.1 Pseudomonadota bacterium | reverse complement strand
CGACATCATCATCATGGCTTGCGGAGATATTGATGCTGACAATGCCCAACGCGTCATCGCCGAAACGGCCGTGCGTGAAATCCACATCGGACCAGCCAGTAACGAACCGGTGAAAAGCAAGATGGCATACCGTAATCCGGCGATCTACATGGGTAATACGGATGAGGTTGATGAATATGTAATCCAGCAGGTATCCGCCCGGCGTGTCAGGGCCATAGTCGACGCAGCTTCTGATCTGTGAACATGCGGGCAGCGAGGGTTTTACATGGTAACGGGTTAGGCTCAGGGAGTATGTTGACCGATAACAATCATATGCTGATGTATTATATTGTTACCCATCTGGTAGATTTTGAGCGATTAAATAAAAATCGACAGCAGGCTAAACAATATCTCCAAGGTTAAAAATGCCAGATAACACCATCAATTGGGGCATCCTCGGCCCCGGCAGCATTTCCACAGATTTTGCACAGGGTATAGAAGCAGTGCCGGATGCAAAGATTGTAGCCGTGGGCTCGCGCGACCTGGATCGAGCCAAATCATTCGCAGATACCTTCAACGTTCCAAATGCTTACGGCAGCTATCAAGCCTTGGTAGCCGATCCCGATGTCGATATCATTTATATCGGCACCCCCCACAACTTTCACAAGGATCACACCCTGCTCAGCCTGAACGCCGGAAAGCATGTCCTGTGCGAAAAACCTTTTGCCATCAACACTACAGAAGCCGAAGAGATGATCACGACCTCCCGGCAGAAAGGGCTCTTCTTGATGGAAGCCATGTGCTCCCGGCACCTGCCCGCCCTGGTCAAAGTGTGCCAGCTGATTGCTGAAGAGGCTATTGGCAAAATCCGCATGGTCCAGGCTGATTTCGGCTTTCGAACCGTCGTCAACCCCGAAGGACGGCTCTTCAAATTGGACCTGGGAGGCGGCGCGCTGTTGGATGTCGGCATTTACCCGCTCTCCCTGGCTCATATGATCCTGGGAACACCAGACCGCATCACCAGCCTGGCCAATCTGGGCTCTACCGGCGTCGACGAGCAGACCGCCTTTATTTTGGGCTACGACTCAGGGGAAATAGCCGTGCTCTCTACTGCCATCCGCACCAAGATACCGCACGGTGCCACCATTATCGGCACGGACGGCTGGATCAGGATCAACAGCCCCTGGTGGATGCCGGACAACCTGACGCTGAATTCAGATGGGCAGGAACAGACCATATCCTGCCCTTTGGTGGGCAACGGTTATAACTACGAAGCCGTCGAAGCAGGGGACTGCATCCGCGCTGGCAAAACCGAATCCGATATCATGCCCCTCGATGAAACCCTGGCGCTGATGAAGATCATGGATCAAATACGCTCACAAATAGGATTGAAATACCCAATGGAATAGAGTCAATCAATCTTTGCGCGCGGACAGGCGCGGAGAACACCGAAAAACAGACATGGCTGAACTTGAACGTAAAATTAATCACATCAAGTATGAATGGAAGTAGCTGTCGATATCGCAGGTGTGTCGGTTGCTGCGATCACAAAATAAAACAGAATTAAAAGGAACCAGATATTATGAAGATACTTGTTGGCGCCCTTGGGCACGAATCCAATACTTTTACCTCTCGACCGACGAGGTTGGAGGACTTTCTCCCAGCCTATGGCGATGCGCGCGATGCGCAGGAAGGTATCACCAGCACACTGGAAGCTTCTGGCGCCGAAGTGGTGCTCACCATCAGCAGGTACGCACTTCCTGGTGGGAGGGTAGAACGCTCTGCCTACGAGAAGTTCAAGAACGCGATCCTGTCAAAGGCGCACGATGTGGATGGCGTGTGCCTGTTTATGCACGGTGCGATGCTTGCGGAGGGGGTTGACTGCTGCGAGAACGACCTGCTGGCGGCACTGCGGCAGAAGGTTGGTCCACAGATGCCGATCGTTCTTGCGTTAGACTTGCATGCCAACATTCTCCCCGATATGATCGAGAACGCAGACGCAATAGCCGCCTATCACACAGCCCCACATATAGATGGTTTAGAGACCGGCGTACGTGCGGCGAATCTTCTCCTGGGGATACTGAATGGCGAGATCAAACCTGAGATGGGTTTTGCCAAGGTTCCGATGCTCCTTCCTGGCGAGTTTGCGCAGACCAGGCTTGACCCAACAGCCTCGTTGGTGGAGCTCATGCATCAGGTAATGGCCCTGCCGGGGGTCCTGGATGCCTCGCTGCTCCATGCGATGGCCTGGGCTGATGTACCGAACCAGGGGGTCAGCGCGATTGTCGTGACAGATGGCGATGCCTCCCTGGCGCAGAGAGAAGCGAATCGATTGATATCCGCTTTTTGGTCGCAAAGGCAAGAGTTCCATTTCCCCGAAACGAGATCTATAGACGATGCGATCGAGGTGGCCTTGGCCGCACCAGAGTCCACTGTCTTTCTCTCTGATTCTGGGGACAATACGACCGCAGGGACTCCGTCGGACATCACCGTGACCCTGGAACGGCTGATCGCTCACAAGGTTCCAGACGCGGTGTACGGCGCCCTTTGGGATACCGAGGCTGTGGAGGCTTGTATGGCCGCTGGTGTGGGTAAGGAGATCACACTCACTATCGGAGGAAAGGTAGACAAGCAGTATGGCCCGCCACTGAAGGCCACTGGCACCGTGCGCATCCTATCCGATGGTCGCTTTTATCGCGGCGGCGTGCGCAAACCGGAAAATCTTATTGAAAGAGGATCAATTGCTGTGTGGAGGGTCGGAGGGATAGACGTTGTCCTGTCTCATCGGCGTACCTCAATCACCGAGCCGGAGGAGCTGCGCAGCCTGGGCATCGAGCCGTTGGCCTACAAGATCGTCGTGATCAAGGCAGGTTACCTGGACACAGCGCTCGAGGCG
>JBDLIT010000241.1:0-2946 GCA_039714735.1 Pseudomonadota bacterium | reverse complement strand
CGAGCAGCATGTGATCATCTGTGGTTATGGCCGCATCGGACAGAATCTCGGGCGCATGCTGGAGCATGAAGGCTTCCCTTATGTGGCGTTGGATCTGGATCCGTCAGTGGTCCGTGAGGCCCATGAGGCCGGTGATCCGGTGCATTTTGGCGATGCTGCGCGGCGCGAGATTCTGGATGCCGCTGGACTTGGCCGGGCCAGTGTGGTGGTGCTCAGCTTCGAGGATCACCATACCGCCATGAAGATCCTGCATCACCTGCAGGAGACAAGACCCGAGATATCCGTGTTGGTCAGAACCCGTGATGACAGCCATCTCGAAGATCTGGAAGCCGCCGGCGCGACTCAGGTCATGCCGGAAGCCGTCGAGGCGAGCCTGATGATGGGCGGTCAGCTGTTACTGCTGCTCAAGGTGCCGGGTTCGCGGATCTTCAAGATCATGCGTGAGATCAGAGAGGGCCACTATAAGTTGTTGCGAGACTTCTTTCACGGTGAAGAGTCGATGGATATGGAACACGATGAGGCCTTTCTGGAACGCCTGCATACCGTGACCCTGCCGGAGAGGGCCTTTGCCGTCGGGCATACCATCGGCGATCTGCGCCTGTGGGATTGGGATGTGAGTGTCACCGCGGTGCGGCGTGGAGGGATTCGCGGCGAGGCGCCCGAGCCCGAGACCCGGTTACAGGCGGGTGACGTGCTGGTGCTGGCTGGCACCCCTCAGCACCTGGAGCATGCCGAAGGTCTGGTCTTGTACGGCCATTAAATAACTGATTTCGCCTAAAACTCAGACAAGTTACAGAAAGCTGTTAACCCAACTTTGTCAGTGAACTATCCGATATCGCCCCATACAACCGAATTTTCATCAAGCGTAGAAAAATATCATTTGATAAATCAATGGGATATATTTTTCGTGCTTCTGAAATCCGAAATGTAGTGACATAAAATGACTTTCATATATTGACTGCAGCCCACTGGGGTGGTTAGTGTGTCCCCATGTTCATTCGCCACGTCAAGACACGGACCACCGAGGACGGCAGTTGCTACTATAGCCACCGTCTGGTTGAGAATTATCGGGTGGCCGATCGAGTTCGCCAGCGTACCCTGCTCAATCTTGGAACCCAGTTCAGTTTTTCGCGCGAACAGTGGCAGGAGCTGACACAACGTATCGAGCAGATTCTCCGGGGCCAGCATGACTTGTTGCTGCCCCCCTCCGAGGAACTTGAGCAGCAGGCACAAATCATCGTCAAGCTGCTATTGCAGTGGCAGCGGAAGTACTGTTCGACGACGGTTCTTACCGGCTACGCGGAACAGCCCTTGCTCCCAGTCAATGTCGTTCAACTTCAGGCTTGCCACGTCGCCGGCTCGTAATCCCAACCGTGCCAGCAGCAGCAATACGGCCCGGTCACGTGCACCGATAGCCGTCTCGCCATCACAGGTATCAATCACCCGCTCGATCTCCTCAGCTGAGAGGTAGCTCGGTAGTGAAGCGCGTCGCCATCCCGCGATGGTAGGGATCGCCAGGAGTAACTCCGAGGTACAACGACCTTGGACAATCAAGAATCGCAAGAACATCCGCAGGACGGTGACAGTCGTTCTAGCTTGACTGGTTTTGTGACCTCGTGTGCGCTCAAGGACAAATTCTCGCAACTGCTTCGCCGTATAGTGCTCAGGGTGGTCACCGAGGGTATCGAGCAAACGAAGTAGTGCCGGGCGGTAACTGTTGAGGGTTATCTCAGTCACGCCGCGCTGGGTGTGCATCCAACGGCAGAACGTTGTTAGCAACTCCGGTTCAACTACCGGTGCGGGGGTCGAGACAATACCACTGACTTGCAGAAAGCCAACGAAGTGGCGAGCCCCAACAAAAGTATTGCTGTATTCCCCCCGGCGATAGCGCAGGCGACCCTGTGCATCCAGGTACTGGCGAAACTGCTCCAGTGCCAGCGAATCCAGCGTCTCTATCGTCGATCCGGCCCGCGCAGCCCAAGTGGAAAATCGCCCGGCACCGCGCAGATGAGCCCTGATCTTGTTGCGACAGTAGCCAGCTTGAGTGAGTTGAGAGGAGAAGTCATCCAGGTACGGACCGGCGGGGCCGGAGCGGAGATTGCGAAGCGTGAATGGGTGTTTGAAGTAGGTGGTCAACATGCTGTCCTCCTTATACTAAGGGTCAAGAAGGACGGCAGTATTATGTGGAGTGAATCAACAGACCATAAATTGTGACCTATTGATATCGCGAAGATTACTGCCGCCCATCAGCGACATTCTCCGCATAACCATGGACTCGACATAACATCGGTGGGCCGGATATGGAAAAGTCATGGTTTAAAACCACACCGGGTGAACACGTTCAAGCTATCAAATGATAAATCGTTTGCTGAGAAGCTGGAGGCTATTGTTGGCCTTTATATGTCTCCTCCAGAAAATGCCATCGTATTGAGTTGTGATGAAAAGAGTCAGATACAAGCATTGGATAGAACGCAACCTGGCTTACCGATGAAGAAAGGCAGGGTGGCAAGCATGACGCATGACTATAAGCGCCATGGTACCATGACCCTGTTTGCTGCACTGAACACGTTAACAGGAGAGGTGCTGGGTACCTGCGCCCAACGGCATCGACATCAAGAATGGCTGGCGTTTCTGCGCAAGATCAATCAATCCACGCCCAAGGAAAAAGATATTCACATTATCTGTGATAACTATGCAACCCATAAACACCCAAAGGTGAAAAGCTGGTTGAGATACCACAAACGTTTCCATGTCCATTTTACGCCGACCAGTGCATCGTGGTTAAACATAGTAGAACGATTCTTTCGTGAGCTGACTGACAAGCAATTAAGACGGGGTGTCTTCAATACTAAAGTTTCACGGTTTTTCTGAGTTCTAAATGGCCTTAATATTTTTTCGCGCGCTATGCGCGTTTTTTCTGCCCAGTAGAATGATTCGATAATAACC
>JBDLIT010000240.1:0-2976 GCA_039714735.1 Pseudomonadota bacterium | reverse complement strand
GAATTCAGCGCCCGCGCTTAAGATAACCCAAGTGCAGAAATTGCGAAATCGACATTAGCTGAAACAGATGTAAGGCCATTGCGTCTACCAGCGTAATACCTTGACGCAAAAAAAGGGTGGACATAGCCAAAAGCCTGGACGCCCACACTTCTCAGAAACATGGGTGTCCGCATTCTTGTGGGTAGTTGATATTTTAGTAAGGTTCAGGGTCTAAGCAGTAACAATGTCAGCCTTGAGGCTGTTCAGGAAATCCATCACTTCGCCACCCTCAGTCGGGCCAACACCCAACTCGCCGGCAACGCTTGTCACGATTTCGATGAAACGTGTCCAATCCACCTCGGTGATTCCCATGCCTTCGTGAGAAAGTGCCATGTCGCGACCTGTGTAGTACATCTGCCCGCCAGTCTCTTTGACGAGATAGTCGATCAGAAGCTGGACCTCGCGAGCGATTCGGTCCTCCCCACGATTGGCCCAAAAGCGACCGAGAAGTTCGTCCTTTTGTGCCTGACCCACAAGCGTCGTTGCAAACATTGCGACTCCGTCGTAGCCACCGAGTCGAGAATAAAGAGAATCTGTCATTTACTGGTTCCTTGATTTGAATTGGAAACGATTGTGCTGAATAAACACCAGACTAGGCATGATGAGTCGCAGCTGCATGATGTGAAGCCAAAAACTTCCCGAAAATTTGTTAAAAATTGTCCAAAAACCCAGCAAACACGCTATTGTTAGCAGTAATCATTTCATTCGCGACGAGATAAAGCAGAATTCAACAGAATCATAGGGGGGTGCATGATCTACGTTTTTTCTGACTTAAAGTTCGATCTGGATCGACGCCAGCTCAGTCGTGATGGGCAACCAATAAAGTTAACAAAGCTTGATTTCAAGGTGCTTCGGGCCCTGGTGGAAACCGCACCGGCCTTGATCAAACATGAAGATTTGATCAAGCAAGTTTGGGGACCAGA
This sequence comes from Pseudomonadota bacterium, assembly GCA_039714735.1. Classification (GTDB taxonomy): domain Bacteria; phylum Pseudomonadota; class Gammaproteobacteria; order Chromatiales; family Chromatiaceae; genus JASJBU01. The sequence goes on along the minus strand of JBDLIT010000240.1, from coordinate 2,014 downwards.
CAGGGTTATAACGCCTGAAAACCTTTCGCAAAGGATGAAGTCCCTGAGGCAAAGCCTGGGTGATGATCCCTACGAGCCCACCTACATAGAAGGGGTGCGGGGAGCGGGTTATCGACTGATTCCCGAAGTCAGGGTCCAGTCGGCACAGGCATCCAGCCGTTCATCCAGGCAAACCCTGTCTTCACGTTTGCTTGTGAGCCTGGTTGTGTTGGCGTTGGCTCTGGGGTACTTCGCTTTCGACAAGTTTGTGCTCGACCCTGTCGAAGATGAGCAACTTGCCCAATCGGCGCGTCAGGAAGGCCACACTGCCGCTCGAACCGAATTACACGATGACAATTCCATTGCTGTACTGCCCTTTGATAACCGCAGCAGCCGCGAGGAAGACCAGTTCTTCACTGACGGCATGCATGACGACCTGTTGGCCGCCATCGCCAAGATCGGCTCGATGAAGGTGATCTCTCGCACCTCGGTTATGGAATACAGGGACACCACCAAAAAGATTCCGCAAATTGCACAAGAGTTGGGTGTTGCAAACATTCTCGAAGGTGGCATTCAACGCTCCGGTAATCAGGTACGGATCAACGTACAGTTGATTGATGCGGCAACCGATGAACACTTGTGGGCAGAAATCTATGATCGTGAGTTGACTGCGGCAAACCTGTTCGCCGTACAAAGTGAAATTACAAAAAAGATTGCCGATGCCTTACAGGCCGAGCTTTCCACAGATGAGCAACTACGCATTGACGCAAGACCAACCGACAACCTGCAGGCTTACGAGCTTTATTTGCGAGGTCGTTATTTATGGCAGCGCCGTGGCGATAAGAATATCCGGCACGCCATAACACTGTTCGAGCAGGCAACAGAGCTTGATCCACAGTTTGCCCGGGCCTGGTCGAGCCTGGCGGCGACGCGCTTCACATTGCCGGTGTATTCTGACACACCGAGGAGTGAACATTATCCCCTGGCGGTCTCCGCTGCAGAGAAGGCCCTGGCGCAGGATGATTCCCTGGCGGAAGCCTATGCGGTTCTCGGCGGTTTGGCTGACGAGGATAGAAAATGGGCAGAGGCGGAAACGCTTTTCTTGCTTGCCATTGCCAATGAACCAATGGATTCGACTGCACACCTATGGTATGGCGAGCACCTGTTCAAGCTTGGTCGTCTTGATGATGCGCTTGAAGAAGCCCTGGTCGCTTATCAACTGGACCCATTGCACCCTGGCATCAATGCTCTTCTCGGGTGGATCTATTTTTATCTAAACGATACCAGCAACGCTTTGAAGTATGGTGCGGCCGCATGGGATTTAGGCCATGGCTCGGGGCTGTACTTTCAGGCGTGGATCAACCTGCGTATCGGGGAACTCGACCGGGCCGTTGGCTTCGCCGAGCAGTGGGATGAACGGATAGCAGAAAAATTCGACAATCCCCAAATTCCCCTAACGCTTAAACTATTGATCGAGGCAAAGATTGATGCAGCGAAAAGACCGTTGTATCTCGAGATGCTCGCAGAGCATGAAACGATCGATTTTTTTCCGGCTTTGTTAACGGGTTATGTCAGTTTTAACCGGATCGATGAGGCCTATCGAGTGGCCCCTATGATTCTTGACCTGGATGGCTTCAATAGAAATTTTGAGTGGTTTTTCTGGCGATCCGACATGGCGCCATTTCGTCAGGACCCGCGATTTGCAGCGCTTGTTACTGAACTGGGAATGGTGGATTACTGGCGCGAATATGGCTGGCCGGATGTCTGCCAACCGTCGGGCGACAGTGTGATTTGTAAATAGGTTGATAAAGGGGCTGGATACATTTAGCAGTAAAAAGAGGGCCGCCAGTGATTGACGGCTCTGATTTTGCGAAAACTATCAAAGCATTCATGGACAGTCTAGCTTCGGCCTTTTGAACACTCTTGGAATGACGCAGTTATATTCGCAGCCTTTTTCCCATTTATATTGCTAAAGTGCTTGAGCATAATAAGAGAGGGAGAAATACATCAGATAAACCTTCTGATGTATTTCTCC
>JBDLIT010000239.1:0-3064 GCA_039714735.1 Pseudomonadota bacterium | reverse complement strand
TGAAAACCGGTCGAAGAAACGCTTGAAGCTGACCTCCGGACTGAGCAGGTGGGTATGGATGTCAATGGTCCGCATCGATCTGCGCGCTTCGCTTGGATACCTTTCGGTTACTTTCTGCTGTGGATAGAATCCGCTCCAGGTAGTTCAGTCGGTCCCGGGAGATCCTGATTTTCATATCGAGATCGGGATCTGTTTCATTGAACAGATGCTGCATATCCTCGAAAAAAAATACATCGAAGCTGTCGATATAACGGATCTCACGGTTGGTATCCAACACCAGATTGTCCAGACCGTAGAGGTCGATCAGTTTGGGGTTGCCGGATTGCTGCAGGGATCTTGCCGTCACCAGGAAGCGTTTGAGTTGATTGAATGCCTTGGAGTTTTCACTCAATAGCGCAATTGCTTCTTCGCTATTCTGTGGGTTGGCGATGTTGAACCAGATATTAACCGCCCGTGCGAGTACGCAGACGTTACGCTGGTCATTGATGCGCGTAATGATGAAGAGTGCATCGGGAATGATGTCATCGAGGCTTCCTTTCAATAGCCGGTATTGTTTTGCCAGCAGCTTGATCTCTGTCTCATCATACTGAATGACAGGAAACTTAATGACGAATTCGGTGTATGACGAACCACCATCAGAAGCAATGTTTCGCTTGCTGGTGCGCCAGACTTCGCAGTGGTTGCCAACGCAGGATACCAAAGTTGCGCGTAGGCTCTCAGGATTTATGCCCTCGATATTCCCTTCCAGTCGGTCGTTTTCTCTTCCTTTTGTGCCTGGCATGGATATGGGGATTGGTGTTTTATGGTTTAACTTCCAGAAACAGTAAGATTATTACAACGATAGGCTGTACAGGGTGTTTCGCTGAGTCGCGTTCTTACGAGGGAAGAGTATGACAGATTGTTGTGCCAGTCGTATACCCTTGAGGCATACTAAGAGGTGCGTCCATGCACCTGTTCAATTTAGCGAGCTTAGATTAACACCCTTGGATGACGCCAATCTTTGCTCCCAGACTTTACGAGCTTAACCTTCGTCATCAAGCACGAGGCCCAGAGCGGCTGCCATCTCCTTGATCGCCGTCAGGTCACGCACCATCTCGCTCCATCCATACCAGAGTGCATAATCCGGATTGTTGTGGAACACACCCTGGAAGGCGCGCATCCGGTGCTCAAGGAACATGACGAAGAGTCGCTGCTCGATGCCGGAGGGCGAGTCATGGAATTCCAACAGATCCGGGAAGTATTCACTGTCCGGGTTCTTCTCCAACAGTCCCTGATCGTAGAGTTCGGTAACAATACTGATCGCCTCGGCCATCAGGCGATCGATCTCACGAATCGTCTCGTCGCCCTTCTCCATCTCGGCGAGGGCGAACTTCTCCGAATGGCAATCGCTGCAAACCGCGAGCAGTTTTGCCCGTTCAGCTAAGAAGATTGGCTGGTCCGCATCTTCAATACGCGCCACATCGGCTGCGATAACCACATCGAGCCGGTCTGTGGGATTGCCGTCAGGATCGAGAACGCCAAGACCCTTCAGGATGGTGACCTGATCGGCCGCCCATTGCTCATCTTCAGGCAGGGGCAGACGCACCGCGAGGAAGCCCCAAGGGGTGCGGTTTTCGTGGTTGCCGCCAGCCAGATGGCAGTCCTGGCAGGTGGGTCCGGAGGCGTCTTCCGGCAGTATACCAAGTTGTTTGAGGTCGCTGCGTACGCCATGCTTGGAGCTGGAGTACATCTCCCACTGGGCATGGTCAAAACCCATGTGGCAGGTGCGGCAGGCCTGGGGCTGCTTGGCCTCTTCCTTGGAGAAGAGATGGCGCGTATGGCAGTTGTCGCAGGAGGCAACTCCGTAGTCCTGCCCGGCCTCTTTCAAGGCTATAATATCTTCTTCGGTCTTGAGGCCGATCTTATGGCAGCCACCGCAGCCCTTCATGCCTTCCACCAGAGTGGCGGGCAGCTGATGGGTGGTGGGCATGGCCTGGAAGGAGGCCCAGGCCAGGGCGTGTTTGCCTGCGCTGAACTGGTTGTACTGTTCACCGTGGCATTCGGCACAGACCTCAGGCATCGGTACCTCAGCTTCGTCGACATCCGCTTCCGTGGTGTGTTCCGAGCCGTGGCAATCGGCGCAGGATACGCCTTCTCCGCTGTGTGCGCTCAACTTCCAGTCGGTGACGACACTGGGAGTGACAGTTTTGTGGCAGTTGACGCATTCCATGGCGACCCCATCGTCCTTCTTGCCCTTGTCGTCAGGTTTGCCTTCGCCCTTATCAGCCAGTGCTGGGGCGGTGAATAGCAGCGTTGTGATGAATAGTAGCGCCAAACGTCTAATCATGACGGATCTCCTCGATTTAATCTGATTGTTTTTTCCGTGCATTCCAGTGGCGGGACACAACCCGCCAAGAGCTTATTTTAAGGTTGTGGCATGAGATGTAATTGACTGAAGTCAGATTCGCCTGCCATAAAAGTAGCCAACGGCTGATCCAAGCAAGGGAATTCACTAATAAGAATACAGGAGAATACTAATGCTGTCTGGCATACCTCGGGGTATTCAGTGCAGTCCATAGAAATGGTGCATGTTTGAACATGCGCAGCGTAATCAATATTATCGGGCATCTGAAGTTATCAGTTTCCAGGAGTGACAGGGTGCCAAAAAATACCCTCTATTCAATAATCTCATCTGTTTTTGTTCTTGCCTCCGTGCAGCATGCGAATCTGGTCTCTGCTCAGGAGCAGGAGCTGTTGACGAATATTCGTCAGTTGACCTTTGAGGGGAAACGCGCAGGTGAGGGCTATTTCAACGCCGATGGCAGCCGCTTGATCTTCCAGTCAGAACGGGACAGCGAGAATCCCTTCTATCAGATCTATCTGATGGATCTGGAGACCGGTGATGTGGAGCGCATCTCTCCCGGAGTCGGCAAGACCACCTGCGCCTGGATTCATCCGTCCAATAAGAAAGTCCTGTATGCCTCGACTCACGATGATCCGCAGGCAAGGCAAAAGATGCAGACTGAGCTCGATTTTCGTGCATCCGGGCAGCAGCGCCGTTATAGCTGGGACTATGACCCCGCCT
>JBDLIT010000238.1:0-3335 GCA_039714735.1 Pseudomonadota bacterium | reverse complement strand
CGGGTGATGCTCAAACACCAGCCACACCAGAGCAATGACCGCGAGTTTCAATCCGCACCCGCTCGGATGAGCGGGTGATGCGTCCTGGATTTTTGGGTGGTCGGTCAGTCCGAATGTTTCAATCCGCACCCGCTCGGATGAGCGGGTGATGCAGCACCATCGTAACCCTCTGAGTGGGGAGGGATGTTGAGGGAGTTTGCGCGATCCATGGTGCCAAGAGTCGAGCAAACTTTCCACTGTGGAGTGGGGGTATAAAAAACTGATTGTTAAAGAACAGGTTAAAGGCAACGCGAAAACATGGGTATTTTCTCATCGCTTGGGGTTCGCGCTCAGACCATGAGGGGACCCTCAAAATTGGTGGCCTGGAATTTTCCGTACTCTTTGACATTTTTGTTCAATGGCTCATGTAGTCGATAGAGGCGCAGGTTGTCTTCCGTTTCGTTGATCTCATCCAGAAGATCCTGTTCCAGGGCCTCCATCTGTGCCTGGTCGACCAGACATTCGAAAACGGATTTCTGCACCCGCTGACCATAATTCAGACAGATCTTCGCCACTCTCCGCAACCGGCGTCTGCCTTCACGAGTTTCTGTGGACACGTCATAGGTTACGAGTATTAGCATAAGTTTTCTAGCGGTGAAGATAGGGCAGATATCCCTCCGCGTCGCCACGCAACACGCGGGCCAGCAGACGGGCCTGGATATGGGGTAGCAGGCCGATGGGAATCGGCTCTTGCAACAAGGGATGTTTCAGGTTTTCCTGCTTGCGTTCCTGATAGGCGGTGATCACGGTCTTTCGCCCAGCATCGTTGAGCAGTACCGCTCCCCCGTCCCTCCGATCAAAATCATCTTCCTTGATCTGGTTTCGGTTGATGAGGGTGAGGACCAGGCGGTCGGCGATGATGCTGCGGAACTCTTCCATCAGGTCCAGCGCCAAGGCCGGTCGGCCAGGCCTGACTGCATGTAGATAGCCCAGCTGTGGATCGAGCCCCACAGTTTCCAATGCAGAACGGCAGTCGTTCAACAGCACGGCGTAGAGAAATGAGAGTAGTGCATTTAGCGGGTCTCTGGGTGGTCGACGGGTGCGGGTATCGAAGGCGAAGCCGTTACGCGCCTGGGGACGGATCGCCTGGTTAAGGGCGCCGAAATAGAGCCGTGCGGCATCGCCTTCATAGCCACGGACTTCATCCAGGCCTGGCGCGTTGGCGAGTTTTTCCAGGATACGACCGATGCGCTGTGCCGTATCGGTGAGTTTATCCCTGTCTTGTTCATGTTTGGTGTCACGTCCAGAGCGCAACAAGACCTGACGGCTGTTGCGGAGTTTGCCGGCGATGAAGCTGCGAGCAAGATCCAGGGACAGGGTTTCGTCAGACGCGGTTTTGTGTTGTGCCTGGCGGAGCAGGATATTGCCGCTGACCGGACCTTCCAGTCTCGCGCCAAACCGGCCATTACGGCCCAGCCAGACTACACTGCGCCCCTCTTCGGCGCAGCGGCTCAAAAGGGCCGGACTCAGCATGGTGTGGCCGAAGCAGACGAAACCACCCAGGTGGTGCAGAGGCACCTGCAGGCGTTTCTCTTTCTCCACCATCACGCAGACGGTTTCTCCCTCCAACCGGAGGTAGGCGTCAGGCGTTGTGACATAGAGGGTGTTGAGCAGGATTTTCACGACTCTTGTTCCGGGGTGAAAAGGGTTTGGCGCATGGCATGCAGCCGTTTGGCTGAACCGATCAGTTCAGGTTGGCAGAGGTCGTAGAGGGAGCATCCCCGGCATCGGCCGCGATCATCAGTGGGTGGAGGCGGCTTGCCGCTCTCAAGGATGCTCCTTACCGCCTCCGCGGTTTCAATCACTTGTTGGCGCAGGTCCGTGGTGATCTCCACCTCCCGCCGGCGGTGGGAGCTGTGGTGGTAGATGGCGCCTTTCGGAACCGGTTTTCCAGTCATCTCCTCCAGACAGATTGCCTGCGCCGCCAGTTGCAGTTCATCATGCTCATGAGCCCGGCGTGGACCGTGCTTGTATTCCACTGGATAGGGGGTACCGTCCATTAGAAGCTCCACCACGTCCGCCTTGCCGATGAGTCCATGAGTCTCGCTGTAGAGCGGCAGACTGCGTTCCACACGTACGCCGTCTTTTGTTGTGGTTTCTCCCGCATCCACCCGTTCGTGTACACGGCGTCCTCGCAGGGTGAAGAGATTCTCGTCGAAACTCTGCTCCTGATGGATCAGGGCGCACTGGCGTGGACAGTAGCTGTAGTGCTGCAGTGCGGAGAGCGGAATCAGGTGTTCTTCTTCAGGCATTCCGTCGCTCCCAGGCATCCTCGAACTAGGCCGCGAACCGCAGCACTTCGATCTCCGCATTATTCTTTACGGCGGTCTCTGCCATCGTCAGCACTCGCTCGCTGATCTCTTCCGACAGATAATATTCACCACAATTTTCGCAGATCTCGGCGGGGACATCCTTGATCACCACCGTTGTTCCGCCACGCTGTAGCGTGACGCTCGTGGCGCCGGGATGTATTTCTCCTGTCTTGCAGATGACACATTTCATCAGGATTTTCTCCTCTTAAAGTTCGATTCCCATAATGTTGGCGATGGACGATAGGCCGTTATCACCATGCAATCATAGTTCTCATTGTTTCTGGCTATCACGACATGAATCGGTAGGTCAGATTCATAACCCAGCAGCAATCTGCTGGGATAGGGTTTGTCTTCAGGATAGTTGGAAATTGTCTCACCTGTATGGATGACATTCATGACGTTCTCTTTCGACAGGCTACGTTCGAACATCCTGGTGATGGCATGGGCGCTGAAGTGGACTCTATCGCAACGCATCAATTTATACCTGAATTTGCTATGATTTCATTCTGGAAGACCGAACCTACTGCGGATCTCATGGGTATCTTTGGTGCGACCGGCTTCACTGTCTGCCAACCCCCGTTCCATGGTTTCCCGCGTATAGATCTTATGCATGAGGTCTTCCAGGGTTACATCGCTGGGCAGTTCATCGGATGAACCCCAGCACTTCAACCAGGCATTCACGATATCAGCATCGACGACTTTACCCTGTCGTACGGATTCCAAGGCCTGCAGGGTTTCCTGCCAACGCAGCTGCTCCAGTGTATTTCTTTCCAAATACTCATTCATGGTCTGGTTGATCTTCCAATTATTCTGCGTTTCAAACTCTATGTTCAAACCCTGGTGATCAGTTCGATGTCGCTGGGAAGATTGTTGTCCTGGATAGTGACCGCATAGTCACTGAAGACTCTTGGCACCTGAACCTCGGGCTTTAAGTTGGCCTGAATGCGCTCAAACAGGCTGTGAACCGGGGCATTACCCAGTTTG
>JBDLIT010000237.1:0-3361 GCA_039714735.1 Pseudomonadota bacterium | reverse complement strand
GCTATGGCGCCACGGCCGGTAACCATCCGCCTGCTTGATCCGCCGATTCACGAGTTTCTGCCCTCTGAGCAGCAACTGGTGAGTGATCTGGAGCAGCTCCATCATCTGCGTGACACGGTACGTGGCATGTCGGTACTGGCCAGTAGCATGATGCTGCTGCACGATCCGGATACCGCCAAGAAAGAGGCTGACTCCATGCGCCACATGGTGGAAGAGGAGCTGGTGGAGCAGTCTATCGAGAAGAAGGAGACCATGCTGCGTATGGTCCGGATGCTGACTGAAACCAACCCGATGTTGGGACATCGCGGCGTCCGTTTGGGTATCACCTTCCCCGAGATCTACGGCATGCAGATCCGCGCCATTCTGGAGGCTGCCGCAGAGTGTGCAGCGAAGGATATGGAAGTGCATCCACAGATCATGGTGCCACAGGTCTGTACCGCTGAGGAGCTGAAGTACGTCTCGAACATGGTCGATGAAATCCGCCAGAGTGTGGAGGCGGAATCGGGTCAGAAACTCGATTTCCGCTTCGGCACCATGATCGAGGTAGTGCGCGCCTGTATGCGGGCCGATTCGTTGGTGGAGGAGGCTGAATTCTTCTCATTCGGCACCAACGATCTGACCCAGGCCACTTTCTCATTCTCCCGTGAGGATGCGGAGAACAAGTTCCTGCCGCTCTACAATCAACGAGAAATACTTCAGGACAATCCTTTTGAAGTGTTGGACGCCAAGGGTGTCGGCAAGTTGATGGAACTGGCCGTGAAGTGGGGCCGTGAGAAAAAGCCCGATCTGAGCGTCGGTATCTGTGGTGAGCATGGCGGGCATCCAGCCTCCATCGCTTTCTGTCACAAGGCCGGGCTTAACTATGTCTCCTGTTCAGGTCCACGAGTGCCGGTGGCGCGTCTGGCGGCAGCCCATGCCAGCCTGAATGCAAAAGCAGCCATGGAGTAATCCAGGCCTTTTATCTGGGATGATTTATCCCAGAGTTTGCACAAAACAGCTTCAGCGCAGTGCGATACTGTGCTGAAGCTTTTTTATACCAAACAGATGATACCGACCCTCATTTGCTGCATTAGCTGCTCCGGAAATAAGTCCCCCCATCCCGCCATACTATTTTTCTAATCCGAGTCTCCATTAGACGCTAGACTTGGAGGAGGTCGTTTTACCTGTTTCAGGGTTGACGGTCTTCTGGGAGTTCAGCTGTCATTCATTGAAACTGTATATGGATGGTCTTCGTAGAGGCAATGAGCTTCATAATGAAATAACAAGGATTCATCCTCATGACCCAGCGCAAATGGCTTCTGTTGATTATTATTCTGCTGATTATTGCGGGATTTTTCTATTTTGATCTGGGTCGGCTGCTGACCTTTGATTATCTAAAATCCCAGCGCGATCAGCTGATTGGCTGGCGTGTAGCGGAGCCTCTCCTGGCAACGGTTTCGGTCTTTCTGACCTACATCGCGGTTACTGCGCTGTCATTACCGGGTGCGACGATCATGACCCTCGCAATCGGTGCGGTATTTGGTTTGACATGGGGGCTGGTTCTGGTCTCCTTCGCCTCCACGATCGGCGCCACTCTGGCCTTCCTGATCGCCCGATTCCTGCTGCGTGATTTAGTCCAGGACCGATATGGAGAACGTCTGAAGGCGATCAACGACGGCATAGAGAAGGATGGCGCCTTCTATCTTTTTACCTTGCGGCTGGTGCCTGTCTTTCCATTCTTCATTATCAATCTGGTGATGGGACTGACACCCATTCGAACGGCCACTTTTTACTGGGTCAGCCAGGTCGGCATGCTGGCGGGCACCCTGGTCTATGTGAACGCGGGCACTCAACTGGCCCAGCTTGAATCCGCGGCCGGTATTCTCTCACCGGCGCTGTTGGGCTCATTTGTCCTATTGGGCATATTTCCACTCATTGCGAAACGGATCGTCGCCATGATCAAGCGCCGCCAGGCCTTGCAGGGCTGGAAACGACCGGACCACTATGACCGGAACCTGATCGTCATCGGGGCTGGTTCTGGCGGGCTGGTGGCTTCCTTGATTGCTGCTGCGGTGAAGGCCAAGGTCACCCTGATCGAAAAACACAAGATGGGAGGCGACTGTCTGAATACCGGCTGTGTGCCCTCCAAGGCGCTGATCCGTTCATCCCGATTGCTTGCCCAGACGCGCCGCGCAGAGGAGTGGGGGTTCGATAAGATCGATGTGCAATACGATTTCTCAAAGGTCATGGAACGGGTTCAACGGGTGATCAAACAGGTGGAACCTCACGATTCTGTGGAGCGCTATACCGGACTCGGGGTCGATGTGATCGAGGGTGAGGCGCGTATCACCTCACCCTACAGTGTGGAGGTCGATGGCCGTGAGTTGACCACTCGTGGCATCGTCATTGCCACCGGGGCGCAACCCTATGCGCCACCGATTCCCGGGCTCGATAAAATAGACTATCTGACCTCCGATACCATCTGGCAACTGCGGGAGTTGCCTCCCCGCTTGTTGGTGTTGGGCGGAGGACCTATTGGATGCGAACTCTCCCAGGCATTTGCCCGCTTTGGCAGTCATGTCACCATAGTGGTGCGCGGTCCCAGACTGATGCGGCGGGAGGATGAGGATGTCTCCAGTCTAGTCATGGAGCGCTTCAGAGAGGAGGGCATGGACCTGTTGCTGAGCCATCGCGCCATCGAGTTTATCGAGGAGAATGGAGAAAGACGTCTGATCTGTGACGCGGATGGAGAGCAGGTTGTTGTGCCATTTGATCAAGTGCTGGTTGCTGTCGGGCGTCGGCCCAACACGCAAGGTTTTGGTTTGGAGGAGTTGAATATTGCCCTGAATCCCAATGGCACAATCCAAGCCAATGAATATCTCCAGACCAGCGTACCAAACATCTATGCCTGCGGGGATGTGGCTGGACCCTATCAGTTTACCCATGTCGCCGGGCATCAGGCCTGGTATGCGGCGGTGAACGCTCTGTTTGGCAGCTTCAGAAAATTCAAGGTGGATTATTCGGTCATACCATTTGCCACCTTTACCGACCCCGAGGTTGCGAGAGTAGGGCTAAATGAACAGGAGGCCAGGCAACAGGGTGTTGACTACGAGGTGACGACATTCGATCTGGCCGAACTGGATCGGGCGATTGCAGAAGGGGAGGCCCATGGCATGGTGAAAGTGCTCACGGCCCCAGGCAGGGACAAGATCCTCGGCGCCACCATTGTTGGAGAGAATGCCGGAGAACTGATCGGGGAATTCACGGCCGCCATGAAACACGGCTTCGGCTTGAACAAGATCCTTGGCACCATCCATATCTACCCGACCCTGTTCGAGGCGAATAAATATGCGGCCGGGGCCTGGAAAAAGGCTCACGCGCC
>JBDLIT010000236.1:0-3378 GCA_039714735.1 Pseudomonadota bacterium | reverse complement strand
TCCGGCGGCTCGGTTGACTGATAGTAGCGCCGCAGTTGGTTGGCGTATTGATTTTCAAACGCCGTGGCGAGTTGGTAGAGGAAGTCGAGCACCTCGCTGACGGTCTCATCAGAGAGTTCGGGCGGATCGGCGAGCATGAGAGAAGGTGTATTCATCGGGATCTCCTGAGGGGTTGATCAGGCGGACTTTCGGGGTTTGGCTGGCGGTGCGCCAAACACCTCCAGGTAGAGTTTTTCATCCAGTTGGGTTATCTCCCGTTGGGCGGCAGAAGCGAGCAGTTCGGCGGCCATGCCGGTGAGCACCCGGTAGTTCCCGACGGCATGATCGCAGAGGGTCTGCATCAGTTCGGGCGTCATCAGACTGGCATTGCCGGCGGTGGCCAGGAGATGTTTCAGGCAGGCCATCAGCTCGTTGCGATCGGCATACTCCATCACCAGGCGGGTACGGAGTCGGCTGCCTAGGGGTAACAACTCATCACGGCGCAACTTGGTGGTCAGACGTGCATCCCCGGCGAGCACCACGGTGAGCAGGGTTCGAGAGTCGAACTGCATGCTGGAGAGCAGGCGCAGTTCACTGAGGACGGCGGGGTGCATCTCCTGAGCTTCGTCGATCAACAGCACCGGTCGCAGCAGAGTGCCTTCCAGATGGGCCAGCCAGCGTTCCCGCAGGGCCTTGAAACCGCCCCAGCGATTGTGGGGCTTGAGTTCGACGCCAAACAGATCCCCCATCTCCCGGTAGAAGTCGGCCAGATTGCTGCTGGGATGGGCAATGGCGCCGACGCTGATATCGCGCAGTTGCCCCAGGCGTTCGGCCAGCAGGCGCAGGACGACACTCTTGCCGGTGCCGGGATCGCCGGTGACCAGCGCGAAGCCCCCCTCCTGGATCAGGCCCTGCTCGATGCGCCAGTAAAAGTGCTCGATCCTGGGTGTGACAGTCAGTGCCTCGGTGGGTAGTTCCGGGGAGAAGGGATTCCATTTGAGGCCATAGAGGGCGAGTAGTTTCTTGTTCATGATTCAGACTCCGAATCAGTAGGTGGTTTGGGGAGATAGGCCGGTGGTAGGCCGGTGGTAGGCCGGTAGCGGCATAGTCGGCCAGGAGTTTGCGTAGCAGGGGTGGCAGTTCGCCGCCGGTGTGCGGGGCCGCTATGGGGTGCTTCTTTTTATCCACCGGTTCCAGCGCACGACGCTGTCCACTGGCATTGGCGGTCTTATCCAGGGGATAGAGTGGACAGAGTGAGACCTGGGTGTGAGAGTCGATCAGCTCCACCGAACGGAGATCCCAGCGGGCATAACGTATCTGGGGTTGTTCCAGATGGCGATAGCGGCTGGGGATCTCAAAGCGTTTGCCTGCCAGGCTGAGGGTGCCATCACTGCGGCGCTGGCGACGGGTGACTGTGCAACGAAAGGCCTGTCGCAAGGTGGCGCTGTCTGGGCAGTCTCGCCCCACATGAGTCGCATCGAGGTAGCGCCGAAGGGGTGTCATCCCGATTTCAGCATGCCGGCTCAGATGGTATTCCTGCTCCACCCAGACCTGAGTGATCTCGTTGAGTCGCTCCAGTGTAAGCTCTTTCACGCCTTCCAGCATGGCCATCAGACGGCCTTCCAGGGTGACCCAGAAAACCTCTTGTTTGGCATTCTGATAGGGACTGTAGGGCAGCGTGGTCTCGTGCAATATGCTCAGGGTGTGCAGCCCCGTACGAAACTCTTCGGCCTGCATGGCGGCCCCGTTGTCAGTCATCAGGGCCCGGGGTAGTGCACGCTTCTGCAGTGCCTGAGAAAGACCATGCACCAGCGTCTCGGCAGTCTCGTCCAGATACCACTGGAGATGGCAGACCAGCCGGGAATGATCGTCGATGATGCCCAGTAGCAACGGGGTTACCCAGCGTCCTGACGACGTGAGTACCCGACGGGAGCCGTGGTGAAAATCAGTGTGCCAGAGCCCATGGACATACTCCGCCTCGTAGCTGCGCACTTCCAGCTTCTCCAGGCGGTGCTCGGCCTGGCGGGCACCGGGGGTCTCCCGCTTTGGACATCGCTTACGGTGGTACCCCTGAGCCTTGAGGTAACGACGAACTGTGCCATAGGAGGGCATCCTCAGGGCATTATTCTGTCCGCTCAAGGCCACCAGGTTGTCGTAGTGTAGCTGTACCGTCCAACCGGTATGTTCCCGGTACTGCGCCTGGAGTGCCTGAATGACAGCGACCGACAGCCGGCGGGCACGTCCGGCATCGTCACGACGGCGACGGCGTAGTGCCGCCACCGGGTCCTGTGCTCTTCTGGCCAGATAGTACCAACGTTCCACAGTGGCATAGCTGAAGCGCAGCACCGTCCCATTAATCGGGTGTTTCCAGCTCTGCTGTGCCAGACGCTCAAGGGCCTTACACAACTCACCATGTTCCGGCGGTGCGGCCAACAAGGGGCCGATGATCGCAAAGCGCAGCCGTGCCCAGCAATCCGGATCTTGGTCATTACCCATCCGTTCCTCCTGACTTCAAGCCAGCCTGGAGTCTACGAAAAACGCTCAAGGGCGCGCGATCACATCTTCTGCGGGTCGGTGATCACCCTCAAATAGCCTGACCATGAGGTGGTCGTAATCGGTGTCAACAGGAGCAGCAAATAGCATAGACGCTGACGCAGGTCCTTCCCGTCCAGTCGGCCCAGCAGGGTGCCGGGCAACTGATCGGTCTCCACGGGTGGAATGAAACGACCTCTCTCTTCCTGCCAGCAACGACTGGCAGGAAAGGCCGCCCGCCACCACTTGCGCCAGCGGGAAAGCGTCTGTGGCCAGATATCAAGGGTCTCAATTAACCACTGCTGGCGTTTTGGCGACAGCCCGTGCTCTAGTGCGGTGATCAGAATCACCATCACACCCAGGTAAACCTTTCTACCAAGAAAACGCACAGAAGGTGGTGTGCTGCGACGCCGACAACCCTCCTCGGCACAGCAGAAACTCAAGCGGGTTTTATAGGATTCATCCAACTTGGAGCGGATGCCACGAGGCTTGCGCGGATAACAGGCGCTGTGCAGAACACCACCACAGGAACAACCTCCCGCTTGAACTTGATGGGCTATGTCTTGATCTATGTCGAATAGAAATCGATAAAACTTGGCATCATTGAGAAAGGCGTGACACACTGGATTTGTCTCCCTTTTTTCTTAGCAGAATGCAGGAGACAACCCCCTCGGATAATTTTCAAGTTATTTGAGGGGGTTTTTCTTTGTCCATCAGATAATGTGATCAGAATACAGGGGAAACCCATCAAATATTTTGGTCACTCTCACCATCGGGAACGGCTGTTTCCTCCCACAGAGACATTATCGATGTTTCTGTCGCAAGCCATGAGTGCGGATCGCTCATGCCAATCTGTGGTAAATGATG
>JBDLIT010000235.1:0-3406 GCA_039714735.1 Pseudomonadota bacterium | reverse complement strand
GGTCGAGTAAGCTAGGGGAACCTCCCCCCAAGCTTCTCACAGAACCGTACGTGAACCTCTCGATTCATACGGCTCTTATCATTCGGTCAAGCACGTAACAGACCCCAATGCACGAAGTAATTTGGCTTAGCACTTTTTATACGCTTCACCCAATTCTCTGCCTTCTTGAAGTTACTACCCTGCTTCTTGTATTTCCTGATCACCCATCGATAAATCAGTTTATCTAGGTGGTGCACTAGAAAGAGTAGCTCAGATTGGAAGAACGCACCGTAGTATTCAATCCAGCCACGCACGACCGGATTCAACTTGTTGGCTAGTTCTTTCACTGATAGATCACTCCTTTTGTGCAAACACCACTGCCTTATCTCTGAAAAAATTGCTTTCTTCGATTTTGGGGCAATTGCTGGTGAGAAGTTAACAAAATACTGGCCATACTTGTTGCGCGAAAGCCTTGGTCGAAAACAGAAGCCCAAAAAATCAAAGCTATGGAGTTCATACTTACCCGTGCGTTTGGCGTCCTGACAATAGACGATCTTCGTCTTCTCAGGATGTAGCTCCAATCCACACTGTTCCATTCTTTTGGCTATTTCAGTCTTCAGATTTACCGCCTCTGCTTCCGTTTCACAATGTACAACTGCATCATCAGCGTACCGTTCAAATGGGTTCGATGGGTGGTGACTCTGCATCCAGTGATCGAATGCATAGTGCAGGAACAGGTTGGCCAGCAACGGACTGATTACACCCCCTTGGGGGGTTCCCATGGTGCGTGCTTCAATCTCTCCATCCATTCGCTGAACAGGTGCCTTTAACCACCTCTCTACATAGAGCAATACCCACGAATCCTCGGTGTGCTTTCTAACTGCTTTCATCATTAGGTCATGTGGTATGTTGTCAAAGAATCCTTTGATGTCCATGTCCACGACCCAATCATGCTTCCAACAACGCTTCCGAGCTTGCGAGACCGCTTGCTTGGCTGACCGTTTTGGCCGATAGCCATAGGAGTCAGAATGGAATACAGATTCCAATTCTGGCTCTAGCTGACTCTTGACCACCATCTGGGCAATCCGATCTGCAACCGTTGGAATTCCCAACGCTCGCATTTTTCCGTCACCCTTGGGTATTTCCACTCGCAGTACAGGCGGTGGAAAGTAGCTCCCTGATGACATCCGGTTCCATATCTTATACAGATTATTTTTCAGATCTTCCTCGAATTTTGCTATCGATTGATGATCCACTCCGGCTGCACCTTGGTTACTCTTTACCTTCAGGTAACTGTCCCAGACAGCTTGCTTGGAAATATCAAATGACTTCATCTTACTTAATGAGTTCCTCCGGGCAGTTGCCCGTTGTCAAATCAGTAAAACAGAATGATTTGCCTCCTTCGCTCCAGCCCCATTACAGCGCTTTCATCACTACTACGAGACAATCCGCCCCTGTGCTCTGTATTGGGTACTCTTCCTCTTTCGAGTTTCTCTCCTTGACACCAGAGCGACAGGTTCCCACGTTCCATAAATAAGCCTGTACTAAATTCGTGCCATCTCTATACCGGTCGCCACATGGTCAGTAATCGGATATCCCCCATGCTTATCCTGAGAAAGTCCAAGATCCTCAGTTTTGACGACATCTTTCGGTTTTTCGATACCTCATCAATGGTTCACTTGCGTTCACCTCTTTAGTACTCACCTGACATTTTAATAATGCCTTTTCTCAATCGCTCACGACCATGACTCTTTATCACAGCCGCATTGAGTGGTTTGAAATCTGCTTCCGAAAGCCGATTCCGAAGGGCCCACCTTCATCATATTTATAGCTCCAGATCCTTACGGATCTGTTCGTGGCACACTTGGACTAAGCCGCCCTGCGGGCTGGCACTCTCTATAAAAGGGGATTGTATTTTGCGGGTGTCTTGCGCTTTGGCTGTCGAGACAGATGGACGCCACTTTCTCCCCTGTGATGGCCGCTTGATCCGTTTTTCTTTAGTTTATTTTCAGCTTGTTCTTGCTGGTTCCCCTATTAGTCTAAGGGATTTTCAGGCAGTTAGCCATAGCTATCCATCAGGCTCATGATCGCCTGTTCAGCAATCTGATTTGTCATCCTGCCTGGTCGACTACGTCAACCGGGGGCCGTACCAGGATACGGCCATACGGGATCTAGCAGACGCATCGCGATCAGCATCCCCTTATGGCAGACAGGACAGTGAATCACTGCTGGTTCATCCTGCTGCCGCTTCTCTTCACGCTTTGCCGGTTGCGCCAGGATCGTGCGAATGATCTTCAGTGACTTCCTTCGACATCGGTTGGCCAGCAAGCCATAGTGGCGGATGCGCATCAGTCCTTTTGGCAAGATATGCATCAGAAAGCGACGGAGAAACTCCTCACGGGTGAGTTGCATGACTTTGGACTTGTTGCCACGATAGTCGGTGTAGCGGAAGTGCACACGCTCTTTTTCGATCCCGATGATGCGCTGATCGCTGATGGCAATCCGGTGGCTATAGCGGGCCAGGTAACCGACGACGCTTTGTGTATGGTTCAGGCAGGGCTTGCTGTAGACATTCCACTCTGTTTGCATGAGCTGATCGAGCATGGTGTCGATTTCACCAACACGCGTGATGCGGTTAAGCTCGCCGGCATTTGCGCATTCTCGCAGGGCGCTGACCATCTTGCCCCGGAAATGGCGTGATAGCGCTCGAACCGGAAACAAATACGTGCTACTGACCTCATTCCATTCATCGTTTACCGTCAGCACGCCGCCCGGTATCAGGCAGTGCAGATGCACATGCTGACCCAGATCCTGCCCCCAGGTGTGCATGACTGCGGTCATCCCCAGCTTTCCGCCGAGGCGCTTGGGATCGGCAGCAAAGGCCTTCAATGTCTGCCAGGCAGCTTGGAACAACAGCTGGTAGATCACCTCCGGATGCAACTGCACCCAGCCGTTGAGCGCATGCGGCAGGGTAAAGACCAGATGGTAGTAGGGAACCGGCAGAATGTCCCGCTGCTGGCGCTCGCTCCAGCGTCTGGAGGCGTGGCCCTGGCATTGCGGACAGTGGCGGTCTCGGCAGCCGTGATACAGGGGAACATCGACATCACAACGGTCACAACGGTACTGGATGCCGCCCAGTGCCGGGGTATGGCAGTTCAGCAGGTGACCGCAGACTTTGCGGCGGTGCCTGTCCAGCTTGTGATCACGGGCAGCGTCGTCAAACTGCTGCTGCAGCAATTGCTGGAGCGTCGTCGGCTTAATCATTATGCACCTCCAGTTCTCCGATCAGGTCACTGACTGCCATCAATCCATCTTGAGACCCCGACACCCAGTGCACATAGCGCAGGGTGGACCGTATGTTTCTGTGTCCCAGCTGCTGTTGCAGTTTGTGAACGGGTAAACCGTTCTCCAGCTGATGCGTGGCGTA
>JBDLIT010000234.1:0-3424 GCA_039714735.1 Pseudomonadota bacterium | reverse complement strand
CGCGCCACTGTCTATCTGGACACTGCCCACCGGGCCGTCAGCGGCCGATGCCGTGCTCGACGATGCGATGGCAGCACCTGCACACAGCGCAATTAATTTTTCATGGATTGTCATTTGCCTTATCTCCATATCTGAATAAATCGTATAGGTTATATAGCAAATATAACCCATCATCAGGAGATATCAATGCTCGTTATCATTCGCAATGCGATCATCACGCAGTAAAAACTCGGCACAAGGCTGAGCTTAGTTGTGATGGAGAGATGACGCCTTTCCAGTGAGCGGAATAGGTGAATGGAGGGTTAGAGCGAATGGCGGCTGTGGAGCATGAAGAGCCGGTTTACCAATGAGACACAAGGCTCGGGAAGGGACTGCAACGACCGGCAGCAGCGTACTCATGCGGACAGTCGGCTTTCAATGCAAAGGGATGATAGTCAGTACAATAACAAGCCCCCTGACATAGGGGGCTTTGAGAATGAGCGAAACAATTTACTGCTATTGATTCATCACGACTTCTTTTGCAGTCAACTTGTTCACCAGGTTTTCAAGCATCGTTAGCCGTGCTGTGAGTTCTTCATTCTCTGCCTTGAGTATCTCAATCACCTTGTCTCTTGACTGACCGACTTCATTCAAGCCCTTGATCGCCGCCAAGGCCACGCCGCCGGTATCGATGCTGGAGATGCCTTTCGGATCATTGCCCAGGCCAAATGCCGCATGGAAGTCTTGTGCCATCGGACCGAGGTGCTTGACGCCATCCTGCTCCTTGTATTCCCAGATAGAGATCGGGAGTTCAGCCACGGCCTCAAGCACGCTGGCATTGTCTACTGGTTCGATACCCTCTTTGTTATTGCGGTCGGAACCCTGGGTTAAGTTTCCAGCAATTTTCAGATTGCCGTTCCTGGCAAACCTAGCCTCAGTCTTACCAGTTCCGTTCGCAGTCAGGATGAGGTGATTCCCTGCATTCATACCCGCGCGCCAGTTTTTGCCTGTACTGCTGTTTCTGAGCATCATTCGTGGTGGAACCGCCGATTCCAACCATAAGACCTCCTCAGCGGCCCCAACACCTTCTCCACGCACATGCAGGTCTGCCACTGGCGAAGAGAGGCCTACACCCACATCACCCGATGTATCCTCCACAACCAGGCTGTCTGTCGGCGTGTCGTTGCCGAACTTCACAGGAGCGGGGGAGCTGGTGGCGTTGCCGTTGCGAAACCACAGCCCGGAGTTGCCTGGATCAATCAGCCAGTCATCAAGGCCCGTACTATCCAGGAAGAGGTTGCCGCTGACATCACCGCTACCTTCGACATGCAGCGTCGCCGCCGTATTGATCTGCTGGATCGTCAAGCCGCCGATGCCGACCCGGCCGCCGGACTCCATGGTCAGCTTATTGTTGCCGGCATTCAAATGAATGGCGACGGGGCTGTTGTATCCACCACTTCCGGTTCTTACACCGATATTGAAGGTATCACTGAAGTCATTCACTGAAATCCTGGCGGAGTCATCTGTCGGCCCGCCTGGGGAGACTGCAATCGCGGCAAAGGTGTCACCAGTTCCGGCGTTTCCAGCCACTTCCAGTTCGTGGCTGCTTTGCGGTGCATCGGTGTTGATGCCGACATTGTTGACATCATCCAGCACGAGCTGATCACTGCCGGCGCCTGGCTCGATTTGAAAGGGTGAAGTTCCATTGACGCCCCCATTCTGGTCTATTTCAAAGCCAAATGAAGTGGCCTCGATCTCCCAGTCCTGGTCAGTGCCGGTATCCAGCAAGCGGATTTCCGGGAGGGTCCCCTCCACATCACATGGCGGCAAGCAAGTTCCCGCCTGCGCAATTCCCAGGAGCCCAAAGAGCAGCGCGGGCGCCAAGACAGCTTGAAAAGCATTTGGTTTTTTCATCTTCTTGTTCTCCTCAATTCAATGTGTTGATTCATCTGTTCGTTCGATTGATTCGCTGGCGCGCAGATTTCGCTACGCCTCCTCATCGCCCTGGGCCGTCTCTGCCGCTTCGGCAGCCTCCTGCGCGGCCTGAGCCTCGGCCTGTTCCAGCTCGACATCATAGGGTTCGATCAGACCGTTGACGATCTTGAAGTCGCCGCTCTCCTTGTAGTAGTCGTAGCCTGGTCCCTCCTGTAGCTGGTTGGAGAGGCGCTCGACCTCGTCCTCATTGCCTGCCTCGCGCGCTGCTTCGAGCGTCGCCTTATCGTCGGCAACGGCCTGCGGCGTCATGACGAGCCGGTAGCTGTAGTAGCCGTCTGGCAGCAGATTACCGCTGTCGTCCAGCGCCTGGAAAGCTGGCGTCTCACCACCTTCGAACAGCTTGTAAACGCTCGTTGCACCACCGACAGAGAGTTCCGCCCCGGCATAGCTTCCGGAGATGTTCCAGGTGATGCCGCTGGACTGGATATTGGCCAGATTCTCCTCCTCGGCCTGGGCGGGGGATGATGAGACTGCTCCCGCAAGCATTACAGCGCCGAAAAGGGATAGGGTGGGTAAGGTGATTTTCATTGCATGAGATCCTCTTATTCGTTGTTACTTGTTGGATAGGGTTGCAAACAGCAAAGAGATAGTCTTTCTCCAACGTGCCAGCAAGAGACCTGTCGACAGAGAGAGACCGATCGAGAATTGAAGGGCTCTTGTTGTCGAGCGCCCTTGAGTTGACAATTCCCAATTGCGTTAGTATATACAACATAACTGCATATTGCCTGTTGGCAAGTAAGCTTGGCGCGATCAGGCAACATACAAATCTTTTCATCGATCGAAATCCGGATTACGCAGGTCGGCGACCCAATATCGAGTAGGTGACGCCCTCTTCTTTCAGAAGGCCGGGCTCAGTTGGTGATGGAAGGACTACGCTTTTCCAGAGTGGAATCGGTGAATGAAGGGTTAGAGCGGATGACCGGTTTGCATGAGCGGTCAATCAGTCGTTCAGGTGCTCCAACCAGCCACACAACAATGCACCCTGTAGCTGATTTCAAGTGCCGTGGCCGAGCTAGTTATTGATTATTACTATCACGGAACGCTCTTTGCTTTACTTGTTTTTCAGAATAAAAAATGAATAATTACAGGCATCTACAGCGAGAGTAAACGCTATTTCTTGTTGTGGCATTAACCAGATGAGTGGATAGATATAGACTATGACACGGTAGCGGTAACAGCAACTCGACCCCTTTCCGCCGGCAGTATCCGGGCAGTTTTGTGCTGTGGCTGGTGTCTACAGGGTGTTTGGTGGGGGGGTTGCTTCTGCAGCGGAGCAGATCCACCATCACCAACTGAGCCCGGCCTTGTGCCGGGATTTTTCTTGGATCATTGATCGGCCAATAACGTGATCTCAGTCAAAGAAAATGCTCCTATTTAGGCAAATACTTAATATATAAGAAAATCACAAAGAGGTCAGAGAGATGAACAAGAGAAACCAGCGAAGAGTCGC
>JBDLIT010000233.1:0-3554 GCA_039714735.1 Pseudomonadota bacterium | reverse complement strand
TATTCTTCTCAATCATCTGACAAACCTCTCTTTAGGCCTGGTTCCAGGCGTTTGATGGATCAGGTCAGAGAGGTACTACGCTATCACCATTACGCTATTCGTACTGAGGATGCCTATGCCAAATGGATTCTGGCTTTTATCAGATTTCATAAGCTTAAGCACCCACGAGAAATGGGTAAAGCTGAAATTGAAGCATTTTTGTCAAATTTGGCTGTAAACAAGAATTGTGCAAAATCTACACAAAACCAAGCATTGAACGCGATAGTATTTCTATACAAACAGGTTCTGGATATGCCTGTGGCTAAAGATCTGGCGCCTATTCGTTCCAAGAAACCGGTTCGTTTACCTGTAGTTATGAGTCGAAATGAAGTAGAGCAGGTGCTGAGTCACATGTCTGGTGTTACGGGTTTGATGGCTCAGTTAATGTACGGTGGAGGTCTGCGGCTGATGGAAGTTTTACGTTTGCGGATCCAGGATTTCGACTTTGAAAACGGACTGATCATGGTACGTGATGGTAAGGGAGGTAAAGATCGAACCACACTGTTGGCTAGAAGTCTTCATGAACTGATATTGCAGCATCTTGAAAAAGTTAAAAAGGTATTTGAAGACGACCTGGTTAGTGGAAACGCCAATGTCTGGTTGCCTTATGCGTTAGCAAAGAAATATCCGAAAGCAGGGAAAACATGGAATTGGCAGTACGCTTTTCCTTCAACCCAATTATCGTGTGATCCGCGAAGTAATGAGGTGAGAAGGCACCATATGGATGAATCAAATGTGCAAAAAGCTGTGCGCAAGGCAGTGGGGAAAACGGGTATAACCAAACGTATTACGACACATACATTTCGACATTCTTTTGCAACGCATATACTCGAATCAGGCACCAACATCCGTGTAGTGCAGAAACTGTTAGGGCATGCTGACGTGAAAACCACAGAAATTTATACCCATGTACTGCAACAAAATATCAGTGCTGTTATCAGTCCACTCGATCAACTGGAATGATAATGTTGTCATGCAACGCAGATGTCTTTTTCTGTTTAATTTATAATCTTTTACGTCCACTCAAACTCATGGTGTTCTCAACTTCTTCACCTCATGTAGGGGAATAATGGGGTACGAGTAAAGGTATGAGACGCATGGTTACTTTTATCGCCCCCCACCCTGGCCCTCCCCCGATGGGGGAGGGGATTTTTGCGTGTTGTATTGAGCAGTTATTCATTAACGGGGTAGCCACAGGATAAAAAAGGCGCAGAAGATGACCAGTGCTATGAAAAGCAGTACAAACTTCTTGCGTGCCCCGGCACGATAGCCCTTTTTCTGAAAATGGGAGACTGCGCCACAGTGGGGGCACTCGGCCACATCCTCAGGGATCTTTTTACCGCAGTAGAGGCAGTTTACCTCAGCCAAGATGGCCTCCTCATTTTTGTTGCTCCCTGAACATGGCGCCGAACAGACGGAAAAATTTATAGGCTGCCAGGATATAAAGGGAGAATGCTGAAATCAGCCCGAGTACCACCAATCCCTGCTTCGGGAGTGGCCAGCTGAGGTCGATCAACAGCAGTAATAGAACGACCCAGACGATCCCCATGACACCCACGGCGATGCCATACGCGCTGATGAAAGCGAATGTTCTGCCCAGGCTGATGTGGTCTGGCTTATAATGTCGGTCAGGAAAAACGATGGTGTTTCTCCCTAGTACTTTTCATGAATAACGGATTGAAACATTGATTATAAAGACCCGGCGGCTGTTTCTCACTCTGTTTTCCACTCTTCTGCTCTCTGCCTGCAGTCCGCATCCCGGTTCGGGAATCTGGGTGCCGCTGAATGACCGCGAGGCCCCCTACGCGAAACTGGAGGTGCTGTTCGAAGGCAGAGCTGAGTTATTCGTGCCCGGCAGGGAGGAGCATCTGTATCGCTGCTTCTGGGGGGGGGCGGGCTCCAATAGCATCCAACTGGAGTGTGTCTCGGCAGATAATGAGACAGTCAAACCCCAATTTACCTTTCGGGTCGCGGCGGATGGAACGGGGGAGTTGATCGAATCCGGACAAACGATCGGTATTTTTCGCCGCACGGATGAGAAGCCGACAAGGCAATAGGTGTTCTTCGTGCCTCTGTACCAATATAGGCTCAGTGGCTGGTGCCGCGTGAGCGGGTCAGCTTGTTGTGGACGTTGTATTTGCCTGAGGGTTTCTTCATCGGCAGTCGTTTGACCTCTTCAAGCGTATTGGCGTCATAGATCACCAGGGCGCCATCCAGGTCCCAGATGCTGACCAGGGCGTAGCGGCCGTCCTTGGTGAACTCCACGTGGGCGGATGTCTTGCCGGGTGCGGGTTTGAGTGTCTTGACGATCTCCAGGGTCTGTTTGTCGATGACATGCATCAGATCCTTGTTGGGACCGAAGAAGACATCGACCCAGGCATAGGGGCTCTTTTCGTGGCTGCGCATGAAGAAGCCTGGGCCTTTGGTGGGGATACGTTTGATCACCTCCCAGGTTTCGGTGTCGACCACGGTTACTTCCGGCTTCTTGATATTCGGCGTGGCCAGCACGGTCCTGCCCTGGTACTCCCAGGTGATGGCAGAACTCAGATGGGGCATGCCGGGCAGGTTGACTTTCGCCACGGCGCGCCGCACATCCAGATCTACGACCTGACCGGCGTTGCCTTGCTTGTCCTGCGTATCCAGTCCCCGGGAGGTGCCGATAACCCGGTTGTACTCCTGGGTGAGGAAGAAATCATCAAGATAGCCCTCGACCATGATGCGGCGTACCGAGAACGGCTCTTCTTTATGCGCGTCCCCGGAGTCTTCCCGATAGTCGTGGACCCAACCGGAAAAGCCTGCAGGAGGATTGTCCATATAGCTGATCTCCCAGACCTCCGGGATGTCCTTGAGGGCGGCGACAAAGCTTTCACGAGGGTCCGCGGTATAGACGGCGCTGACCCTCGAAGACTTGCCGTTTTCATCTACTACGTCAATCACTTTCAGCGGTGTGAGATCGCGGGCATCCAGCACCACCAGGGTATGGGGCAGATAGTTGGCCGCAATCACGTAGCGCCCGTCGTGGGAGACCGCCAGATTACGGGTATTGATGCCGGCCCGCACCTCGGCGGCATAAGTCAGATTGAAGACGTCGAATTTGCTGATCCAGCCGTCGCGGGAGGCGAAATAGATGTAGCGGCCGCCTTCGGCCCATTTGGGGCCACCGTGCAGTGCGAAGCGGGTCGGCAGGCGATGGATGGGTTCGAAGGTATCGCCGTTCAACAAAGTGGCATGGTGATCGCCCAGTTCGACGACCATGAAGAGGTTGTCGATATCCGCTACGAATTTGGGTTTGTCCGGCATTGATCCATGCTTGTGATGGATGATCTGACTGGCCTTGATCTCCTGCATGCCCCAGCGGGGTATATGCGCCAGCGGAGTATAGATCAGATCCACCAGGGCCTCTATTTCTGCTTTATTGAATGGGAAGACATGGATATCGTCAATGATGATGATAATCCAGTGCCACTGGCCGATAATGTATTCGATACCAGGCGTCCTAAGCCTTATGTACCGAT
>JBDLIT010000232.1:0-3565 GCA_039714735.1 Pseudomonadota bacterium | reverse complement strand
GTTTTTCGGTAATTATTGAATTCATCCAACTGAGGAAAAGACATGCCTGTATTATCAGCCATATAACTCCTGGTAGCGTTTGCTCTATTAATGGGAGCTTGTTTCAACTGATCAGCTTTGATTCCTTCATGCCTTGCCCTGGTGTAACGTTTAATACTGCTATAGGCTTACCCCGGTAACGAATCCCGCGATCCAATCGGATCAATATAAATTTATTCCCTTGTAAATACTGAGATATAGAGGCAGAAAAAAGGCCGGTCATCCCTATGTTATTGTGGTACGTGCAAACGAAATCACACAACAGGAGGAGACCGACCTATGACTCGTATAGTGCCAGAAATTACGACCTTAGAGCAACATCAAAAACAGATTCTGGATGATCCTGATGCCTATCGCCCGGATTGTTGCCCGCATTGTGGTAAGGCGGGTCTTCATCATCATGGTCATTACCAACGCAATGCGCCTAGAGGAGAGGGACTGTCTTTGTTGTTCGGAGTATTATTTATTCTTCGTTTCTTTTGTCCGACATGCCGCCGAAGTTGTTCACGTCTACCGGGGTGTCTCTCTCCCCGACGCCACTATTGGTGGAAAACCCAGCAGACAGCTCTGCGATTGATGATAGCCGGCCAGTCGATTCATCAGGTGGCAAAGCAGACATGGCTCTATTACCGCACTGTCGGGCGGTGGTGGCAACGACTGGAAAGCTGTTTTGAGCAACACGCATTGTCTCTTCGCTGTCGTTTTCCGGATCTGGGTTACAGTATGGGTTTGAAAGGTTTTTGGTCACAGTGCTTTTCTGTCATGAATCTGGCACAGGCCATGAGTTGGCTGGATCATGAAGGCGTCACGGTACCATGATGTGTTGATGTAAAGCGGTTGTGGGATGCGGCGAAACAAGAGGTCTCACCATCCCACAGACCTTGCCCATGGAAGTGTTTGGACAGTTGGGTTCTCCTGTCTCTCCTTTTCAACACTCAGGAGAACCCAATGAAAGTCATTCATCCTGTCGCCCTGTTCCGCAGTACGGTACTCGGACCGCTGATCAGTCGTGATCAGTTGCCACGCGGCGATCTAAAGTCAACGATCAAGATGCTGGCTTCGCACAGCTATAACATCCCCGGTTCACGCAACCACCATTTAAGCGAGAAGACCATTGAATCCTGGTACTATGCCTGGCGCCGGGGCGGCATTGAGGCACTCACGCCCAGGTCTCGTTCAGATCGGGGACAATCCAAGATTCCCCTTGAACATCAGGAAGCCATATTGACCACCAAACGCGAGAACCCGCGCCGTTCCATTGATCGTGTTATTCGTTTACTGGAGCGCCGGGGACAGGTGGCCAAAGGTGAATTAAAACGCGCCTCTGTTCATCGTTTGTTACAGGCGCATGGTTTATCGCGTCCCAGTGGTGCAGCCAGTGAGGCAGAGGAACATCGTGCCTATCTGGCCGAATTTGCCGGTGATATCTGGTATGGCGATGTCATGCATGGCCCAAAGGTACCGGTGGATGGTCAATTACGTAAAGTTTATCTGGTTTCACTGATGGATGATGCTTCACGACTGATTGCCCATAGTGCCTTTTGCACGGGCGAAACGGCGCTGGATATTGAAAGTGTGCTGAAACAAGCGGTGCTCAAGCGTGGTTTACCGAAGAAGTTGGTGATCGATAATGGTCCGGCTTATCGCGCCAAAACGTTACAGGAAGTCTGCATTCGCCTGGGCATCCATCTGATCTATTGCCGCCCTTATGCACCGGAAGGTAAGGGCAAACTGGAACGATGGCATCGTACTTTCCGTGATCATTTTCTCAGTGAGCTGGATCACTCCCGCCTGAGTGATCTGAGCGATCTCAATGCGCGCCTGTGGGCCTGGATTGAAAGTATTTATCACCGCACACCCCATAGTGGTCACGGACTTGAAGGTGACACGCCGTTACAGCGTTATCAACGGGATTTGGCGCGCATACGTTCTCTGGGTATGCTGGCGGAACAGATTGATGAACTGTTCTATCATCGTGTTCTGCGACAAGTGCGCAAAGATGGAACCGTCTCCTATCAGGGAGCGCATTTTGAAGTCCCCTACGAACTCTCTGGCAAACAGGTGGTGTTGGTGGTTGATCCGCACGTGGAACAGGTACTCGGTGTGGAAGACGACCAGGGGGAGTCACTGGGAGCCGCTACACCGCTGGATGTGCTGGCTAATGTGAAGCGCAAGCGAAGAAAACCTCAATCCAGAGAATCACCTTCCGTGCAGCCGGTTGATGCAGACAATGAAGTGGAACTGGCTTATCGTCAATATCATGGACACAGCCTGGAGGAAAAATAATGGTCTTACAACACTTTGGCCTGACACACTTTCCGCTGGGCAAGGGCAATACACAACTGTGGGATGATGGCAGCCTAACCCGCCTCGAGGAACGATTCCAGTGGTTGTTGAATAGTCCGGGGGTCGGGCTATTAACCGGTGAAGCCGGTATCGGCAAAACCGCCGCTCTGCGACGATTAACACAGAGCCTCAATCCCCATCGTTATCAGGTGATCTATCTGGCAGAAACGGATTTTGGCCGTCTTGACCTGTATCGTTCTCTGGCGCTGGCCTTCGGCCTGGAACCGGCCTATCGGCGTGCGGCTCTGTGGCGTGATATCAAAGCACGTATTCAGGAATTAGCGGATGGTAAAGGTATTGTACCTTTATGGATTATCGATGAAGCACAAAACCTTCCACCCGAGTTCTTTCGAGATCTGCCTGCCTTTCTGAACTTTGCGTTCGATTCCCGTGACCTGATGGTGGTTTGGTTACTCGGTCATCCGGGTCTTGCCAGAACTCTGGAGCGCACACCCTATGCGGCACTGGCCAGTCGGATACAGGTGCGCTTGCAATTAAAACCCATCCTCGAAAGAGAAAGGTTCAGCAATCTCATTGAGCACGCTTTCAAGCAAGTTGGCGCGCAGCATACTCTGTTGTCAGACTCTGGTGTTGAGCTATTACTTCAGGCTTGTCAGGGATTGCCTCGACAAGCTGGGCGTATTTTGAAGACCAGTATGCAACTGGCCGTGCCCAAAGGGCTGAATCACCTGCCGGATGATCTCATTCAACAAGCCATTGAGGAATTATTATGAAACCGAATCCTACGTTTAGACTACCGGAAAGATTGCCTCCGGAAACAGCTTTAGAGCTGTATCATTTTTTTAGTGAAATAGTTGACTTTGTCTGGCATAAGTACGAAACAGAATTGGTCGAGTACATTATCCGTGAAGAATTTAATGGGTCACCTCCGGCTCAAACAGAAATCGATTTCTTCGACGATATCGAGTTTTAATCCCCGTTAATTTCCCATGCTGACTCAGGTTTATGTTATTCCTGTTTTAGTGTGGGATTTTTTGCTTTAAAGATACTTAAATAGGTCGAGCTACAAACCCTTTATCAGTGCGAAACGTTACAGTGGTTACAACAACCCCAGAGTCAGATGCTTGCTTATACAACGACTGTTTTTCATCTTCAAAATCAGAAAGCTCCTTATCGATAGCAGCAATCTTTTTCTCCCGTTCATCAAACGGTAAGCCAG
>JBDLIT010000231.1:0-3594 GCA_039714735.1 Pseudomonadota bacterium | reverse complement strand
GGCAGGGTCGGTATTGTTTCTTCCAGCCACTGCCGCAGGATCTCCGCCGACGCGAGGGAGTCACCATTCTCGGCCCGCCTCAGCACCATCACCACCGAGTTCTTGCCTGCGCTGGTGATGGTCGAGCTACCCTGCTTGGGTTTACGGGCGATCTCGGCAATTGCCCCCAGGTCGATCCGCTGGCCCTCATCACCCACCACCGGCAGATCGCTGAACTGAGCCGGTTCACGCCGCTGGTTGAGACTGCGCAGCTCACGGGTGCCATCATTCTCGCCGATCAGCCCGGCCGGCAAGTCCTGGCTCAACTGATCGATACGCTCGCCGATCTGCGACAGGTTCAAGCCGAGTTGGCGGAGCTGCTCGGAGGCAATCCTGACCTCGATCGATTCTTCCGGGAGTCCTTCAAAATCGATCTTGTCGATGCCCTTGACCAGCAGTTCCTGCTCGAACTGGCGCGCCAGATGACGCAATTCGCCCAGATCGTCAGGGCCGCTCACCAACAGCCGTGCGACCGATTCGTATCGCACAGAGTGGGAAACCGTTGGTTCCTCCGCATCTTCGGGCAGGCTGACAAAGTCATCGACCTGTTTCTTGACCTGATCCAGCGCCAGGATGATATTGGCGCCTTCCTCGATTTCCAGGGAGATACCGGAGATGCTCGGTGCGGAGGATGAGATCATCTCCTTGAGATTGTCGACGTTGCGCAGGCGCTGTTCCAGGGGGTTGGTAATGCCGGTCTCCACATCCTCGGCGCTGGCGCCGCTCCAGATGGTGTTGACCAAGATGAAGTCCAGTTCGAAGTTGGGAAAGAACTGCACATTGAGCTTATTTAGCGCCAGGGCGCCGATCAGCAACATGATCACCATCAGCAGGTTAGCCGCCACCCGATGATTGGCAAAGATGCCGAGTATATCGGTACGGTGTCTACCGGCCTGATCGAAGGCGTCATTCATCCTTTCGAAACCTTGACCTTGAGACCGGTGACCGCATGCGGCAGATGGGTGCGGATGATCTTGTCACCCACCCTGATCTCAGGGCTGCGAATCAGCAAGGCAGGCTTTGCGTCTGCCGGCATGTGTTGCCCAACGGCCTCCACCTCGATGCCATGCATGCGTCCCTCCCGCAGCAGGTAGATACGATTGTTGCCATAGATCGACTGGAAGGGGATGGGCACCAGGTCCGGCTGGGCGGGACGCTGCAGGTTCAATTTCAGCAGATTTCCCAAGCGCAACCGATCCATACCTCCAGTGACGCCAAAGTAACCGTCGATGCCGCTGGGATCGGCCTCTCCGGCGAGCCGGTCCAAAACCATCTCGATGGGATGACCGGCCAACTCGGCATGGGCTTTCAATTGTGGACTGGTGTTGAGGGCGCTCTGCATTTCGGCCTGGTAGCGCACCGGTATCCGCGCCCGCACCTCCAGGCTGTCCGAGGGATACAGGGTGACCAGCACCTTGCCGATCTGCACCCGATCACCCACCGCTACGGGGACCGAGGCGACCACTCCGTCGAATGGCGCGATGACTTCACTGCGCTCAAGGGCGAGTTCGGCCTCCGCAAGTCTGGCCTGACCGTGCAGCATACGCGCCTCCAGCTGCTTACGATTGGCTGCATGGCGCTCTACTTCCGATTGGCGGGAAATGACCGAGAGCTCCTGATGTCCCAGGTCATTGCGCGCATCATCCAGTGCAGATTCGGAACTGAGGTTCTGCTTACGCAGGCGCTCCTCACGGGCAACCTTGGCCTGGGCCAGTTTGAGCAGGCGCTGCTCCTTCTGCAGGGATTGCTGATTGGCCCGATGACGCAATTCTAAATCGATAAGCTGGGCCTCCAGATCCATCACATCGGCCTTGGCCTGGGCCACAGCCAGTTCGAAATCACGGGGGTCGAGGGCCAACATCGACTGACCCTGGGTGACCTTGTCACCTTTGCGCACCTGGAGTTCGGTCACCAGCCCGGCCCCAGGAGCGGCAGCCTGCAACAAGGCAGGCGTCTCGATCTCACCATACAGGGTCAGGCTGGGGGCAAGCGCCTGAGGCGATGCCTCGAACACATCGACCTGCCAGACCTTCTCCTTCGGCTGTGGCTTCGGAGACTCCGGCCGGCTCGCCTTCAGGTAGGAGAAAATCCCGACACCCAGGACAATCAACAGGAGGGGCAGACTGAGCCTGAGGAAGGACCGTGATATTGTCATACTGATGGTAAAATTCTCCGGGGAATCTGCTGGGTGTTGTCTGTAACAAAAAACCGGCTGCTAAGTGTGATCAGCACCAGAGCATGCCCGACTGAAGCAGATTGGCTGATGAGAGACATCCAGTCAACTGATTGACTCTCCCGGCCGGGGGAAGGTTCCTCATCGTTGGCGCCGGCGTGAATTGCCGTATTAACGCTTCGTCACCAGAGAGGCCATGGCCAAGCAGAACAGCCTGCGACACTAAAAGCCCGTCCTCGTGCTGTTCATGGACCACAAAAGCTCAGGCAGGCATCACGCACTTTCGATCAAGGATCAGACACCGGAGGAGCAGTCATCCCAGTCTACACTGGTACCGATTAAACTTTACATAATCAATGAAGTCTGACCCCATCGATATTCGTTTTCAAGGCATAACGGGCCATAACCGGACCACCGAGTAATTGGCACAGAATTGATGAAACGACGAATGTTCACGAACAGTAAGAACCTGAAACTCGCACCGCAGTAGGTGGCTCCGAGTTTACGGCTTTGTTATGCCTATTATTTACTCAATAATCACTTAACCTGTACTTGAAATTCTTTAAGCATTACTTCTGCTTTTTCTTCACCATATTCTCTGACCATCATTTCCCACATGGGGCTTTTCTTGATTTTCTTTTGATACTCATTTGTCATTCTTTCTTGTTCTTCAGGCGATGGCGAGGCACCTTTACCTAAAATATGCATTCCTTCTTCATCCATCCATGGCTCGCTACCCTTAGGTGACTCTTCTATATGCTGCATGCAACATTTTTTATATTTTTTTCCACTGCCACATGGACACGGACTATTTCTACCGATTTTGAGACTCAATATATTTCTACCTTAGCTTGCGTTGATGCTTCATTTAATTGCGTAGTTCAGTGTCCTATTTTGCCTACGATTTCCATATGATTCATTAGATAATCATAATGGGCTTCTATATCAGCAATGTTTTCTTCATTGTATTTTAAGGCTTCATCTGGGTACATTTTGTTAGCCCTGTTGATTGCTTTGCGTATTTTTCCATATTTCTTGAGGCATTTTATTAGTTCATTATCATATTTTTCTTCTTCTGAAGTACGCTCACCAATAATGTCTTGGCTTCTTTGCATGTATTGGTCTATGAAACTCACGTGATCCTCTTTGCTTTTATTTGGCATAACGACTTGCCTCAGCCGCCCGCGGATAAAAAGTGCATGAACTTCAAACCACGACGTGCTTAGAAGAAGCCAATGAGCTTGAAACCAACGTCGACCTAGCGGGTCGGCTGGAGGCTTTTGTTATGTGATTTTTGCACTCAACGGAAAACGTTCCGGATGCTCAATTATTTCCTTAGTTAAATCAACATCAATTTCTGGCCAGTAATAGTGACCCGGTGA
>JBDLIT010000230.1:0-3627 GCA_039714735.1 Pseudomonadota bacterium | reverse complement strand
GGGCTCGGCATCTTCGAGCTGGCCCCGTCTATGGTCTATAAGGACGTGGTGCTGTGGGATGACCTGTTTGATTGGATAAAAATCTAGCTAGTGTCCGTCCAGAAACAAGGTCATTCCCTCCCCCTCCCCCCAGCCCCCTCCCGGTGGGAGGGGGAGTTTCCGGATGGTCACTAGCTAGGCTACATCTCAGACCAAGATTTAGGAGTGAGGCAAGCTGGCAGTCCTTCAATGAGACTGGGGTAGCTGAGTACGACGCCTAGTTCATCCAGCATCTTTTTGTTGCTCAAACAGCGTGATTCCCGAAGATAAGAGAGCATCCCCGGGGAAAGCAGCCGTTCCGCTTGCGCCTTTGTAATAAGGGGCGGCCTGGGCAGCTTGAGAAAATCGGCCACCTGATTGAAGTAACCGGTCATGCTGCCGGGGTGGCCGTCGCTGACATTGTAGACCTCGCCGGTGCGCCCCCGCTGCATGGCGGTCAGACAGATTTTAACCAGATCAAAGATATGAATATGGTTGGTGATGGGTGAATCCTCCTCACTCACCATCGGCTGGCCACTCTGCAGGCGCTGCAGGGGCAGCTTGTTCGGGCCGTAGATCCCGGCAACCCGCAGGATCACCAGCTCGCCACCGGTCTCGCGACTCCAGGCCTTCCAGCGCGACTCTGCATCAAGACGGCGGCGCGCCCGGTCAACCACTGGATTGGGGGGCCTGGTCTCATCCACCCACTCGCCCTGACAATCACCATATACGCCACTGGTGCTGAGATAGATCACCCGACTCGGGGAAACAGATTCCCGGCAGAGCTGGATCAGTCGCGCAACACGGTGGTCTTCCTGCCCGGCTGCAGGCGGGGGGGCGAAGTAGAAAAGCTGGTGATTGTGAATCCCTGGAATCACTGCCGCCGGGGCATCCAGATCAACCTGCATGTCTGGAATCTCAAGGTCTCTGAGCCGTTCCAGGCTTGCAGGCGTTCGCACCCATCCCTGCACCCTGTCACCCCGCGCCAGACAAGCCTTTGCTACACGGCTGCCGATGTCCCCGCATCCTATGATTGTCACTTCACTCATAACCCAATGGACTCCCAGGTTTAATTCCTGACTAAAATAGGAGAGAATTCCGTCCCTAAGTTTTTTGTAGTTTATAACCTCAGCAAGAAATCAGGGAATCTCATGAGCTTTAAAGTCCACGTAGAACCCAGCGACCACGAATTCACCACTGAATCGGGCGAGACCATTCTCGATGCTGCAATCAGACAGGGCATCAACCTCCCGTACGGCTGCCGCAACGGATTCTGTGGCACCTGTCAGAGCACAATCCTCTCCGGCGACATCGAATACCCGGAAGGCCAGCCTCCCGCGCTGGATGAAAACCAGGCCGGCGCCTGCCTGACCTGCAAAGGAATTCCGGCCTCCGATATCCGCATCGAGGTGCATGAGATCGCTCAAGCCCAGGATATCGAGATTCGTGAGATGCCCTGCAAAGTGGATCGGATCGAGCGTTTGAATGATGACGTGATCCGTCTCTACCTCAAACTTCCCGAGGGAGAACGCCTGCAGTTTCTTGCCGGACAGTATCTCAACTTTATCCTTGAGAATGGCGAAAAGCGGGCCTTCTCCATTGCCAATGCCCCGCACGATGATGAATTCATCGAACTCCACATCCGGCATGTTGAAGGCGGGACATTTACCGATTTCCTGTTTGACGGCATGAAAGAGAAGACTATCATGCGCATCGAAGCCCCCCTTGGCAGCTATTTCCTGCGGGAGGAATCAGATCTGCCGATCATCCTCATGGGTGGCGGCACCGGATTCGCTCCATTGAAAGGGATTATCGAGCACGCCTTTGAGATTGGTGTCGATCGCCCCATCCAGCTCTACTGGGGGGTCCGTACTGAGCAGGATCTCTATCTGCCCGACCTGCCGAAGCAGTGGGCTGAAGAACACAGCAACTTCAGCTATATCCCGGTACTCTCTGAACCAGACGATGAGTGGCAAGGGCGGAGCGGTTGGGTGCATGAGAGCGTAGTCACCGAGCATGCCGATCTGAGCAGGTTTGAAGTCTATATGAGCGGTCCTCCACCGATGATCGATGCCGGCAAGGCGGCCTTTCTCGCCCACAACCTGGAGGAAAGCCGGCTCTACTCCGATTCTTTCGAATATGGAGCTGCCGCCACGGCAGAGGCTTGATTCTTAGTTGCCCGAGCAGCGCCTGGTCAGGCGCTGTCAACCACTCTGGGGCTGGGCTGTTGATGATTTAATGCCAAGCGGCTGATGCTGCTGGGCAAAACCCTTGACGTCTCACGACGCTCGAGACCCAGACCGGCGCGGAAGCATTCAAGCGCCTTTTCCGGTTCATCCATCTGCTCCAACAGCAAACCCAACTCCTGATAGGCCTCTACCCTGGGCTTGATACCGATGCATGCCTCAAGGTAACTGCGGGCCTTTCCCCACAGTCTGTTGTGCAGGCAAAGACGAGCCAGTGAAAGCAGCAGATCAGGATCCTTGGGACGATCTTTCAACCAGCCCTCTGCGGTTGTGAGCTGTTCGACAAGATTTTCTGTCTGGATTCTACCGTACATACAGACCAGCTCAGGCTCCCAAAGCCGTTGCAGCGAGTTGACGATCAATGGCGCCGCCCTCTGCCCCGCACCCTGTTCCATCAGCAGCATGACATATGCCTTGAGAAATGCCGGATCCTGACGGATTGGTTTGGGCAGGGATTGCCATAATTGTTCCAGCGCGTCCGGATCTGAACGCAAGGCTTCCATTCTTTCGCGGTAAATTGTGAACTCCAGTTCGCGGGATTCTTCAGCACTTATCGCCTTGCGTTTTTGCAGCTCAGGTAAAAGCTCTTCCAACTTATCCCACTCCTTCAAATTCACATAGAGCCGTTTCAGCAAGATCAGCACATAACTCTGCTTGGGTGATAATGAGCGGATATGCGTGAGGGTTGCCAGCGCCTGTTCATACTGCTCATGAGCGAGTTGCAGCTCTGCCTGGGTGAGACCCACAGCCATCTCCGCGGAAGGCATGCTTTGATGTGCCAGTTGGAGATAGTCGTCGCGTCGTTCATCCCGCCCCTGCAACTGAGCTGCCCTGGCGGCGGCCAGATAATTCAACAATGGCGTTTCAGACTGGGCTGCGTGCCGGACCAGATGTTTTTCCGCCGTTTTCCAATTCCCCTCCGCCAGCTCCACCAGCCCCTGGGTGAGTGAGTGACGCGCCCTGACGGCCAACCGGCGACGGTTCCAGTGCTGTAACTGATCCGGCATCGACCAGAGCCTGACCAGGGTGCGCAGTGACAGGTAGGATACGACGAAAAGCATGAGCCCAGCCAACGCAAACAACGCCAGACTGCCTTCGATGCTCCAATGACCATATCCGATCAGAACATAGCCGTTGTCTTCTTTCACCCAGAGGGTGACAACCACCGCAAGCAGCAGGCTGAGAATGACCGCAATCAGAGTTCTCATTCTCTTACTCCCTGATTCAACTCCTCGCGATGGGTCTGCAAAGCGCGCAAAGAGGCTGAAATATCCGGCAATTCAGGAGCAATGTTCTGCATTGCCAAATGGGCCAGCTGCTGACTGAAGCCTTCCACCTGGGGTGAACCTGAGGCAAAGTAACG
>JBDLIT010000229.1:0-3685 GCA_039714735.1 Pseudomonadota bacterium | reverse complement strand
TGGATGGCCTGCAGGCAGGCGCCTACTACTACCTTACCAAGCCGTACGATGAAGCGCACATGCTCGCCATCGTAAACACGGCAGTGGCCGATTACCAACGCTACCGCTCACTCCAGAAGGAAACACTGCAAACGGCGCACACCCTGTGCCTGATGCAGAATGGGCGGTTTAAGTTCCGCACTCTGCAGGAAGGCCGCAATTTAGCCACCCTGCTGGCCAATGCCAGCCGGAATGCGGGTAGCGTGGTTGTAGGGCTCTCCGAGCTTATGATCAATGCGGTGGAGCACGGCAATCTGGGGATTAGCTATGAGGAGAAGTCCGGATTCAATGAACGGGGTATCTGGGATGTGGAGGTGGAGCGGCGTCTGGCCCTGCCGGAAAACGCAGGCAAGCAGGTTTTGGTGGAGTTTGAACGCAATGCAGAAGGGGTGCAGTTTCTCATCCAGGACCAGGGCGATGGGTTCGATTGGAAAAGGTACCTGGAGTTCAGTCCGGATCGTGTGTATGACTCGCATGGCCGGGGTATTGCCATGGCCAATGCGATGAGTTTCGATCGGCTGGAGTATCAAGGAAATGGTAACCGGGTGGTCGCTACCATTGCATCGGAAACCTGAGAGCGGTACGGATTTTGGTTGATTTTAACTGACACTGGGAACGGACAATGAAACAAACCCTATGCCTGCTGGGACTACTGAGCCTGTTTGCAACAACACACGCATTGGCGGACCAGACACTCCAGGCCTCCAGGGTGGCGCAGGCGCCGGTGGTGGACGGAAACGCGCAGGACCCCGAGTGGGCAGCAGCCAAGGCATTGGTTACCCGCGACCGGGTAGCAAAGATCGATATCACCCTGAAGGCCATCTATACAGCAGACGAGATCTTTTTCCTGCTCCGCTTTCCGGATACCACCGAAAACCGGGTGCACAAGATGCTCCAATGGGATAAGGAGATGGAGATCTACAAGCCAGGCCCCACCAGGGAGGACGCGATAATCCTCAAGTGGAGCATGGAACCTTTGCCGGTCGACCTGAGCCTGACCTCCGAGCAACCCTACAAGGCGGATATCTGGTACTGGAAATCATACCGCACCGGTCACGCCGGGTATGCCGACGACAAATACCAGATCTACAGCAATCTACCACTGCCGAAAAGTAAGCGGCTGCTCTCCGGGGAAGGAAATACCTTCTATCTGATACGCAAGGGTGATGCCGGTCAAAGCGCTTACCAAGGCGCGAGCCCTATCGAATACCAGGGTGAGGAGACGCCGGCATACAAACTCCGCAAACCGTCGGGCAGCCGGGCGGACGTCCGTGCAAAAGGCCAATGGAACAATGGTTTCTGGAGCGTTGAATTCTCCCGCAAGCTAGTAACCGGGCATCACGACGATGTCGCATTGGAAGCGGGACGCAGCTACCGGTTCGGCGTATCGCGCTATGAGATTGCCGGGCGCAAGGCGGAGTCTGATATCGAGAATCCATTATTTGGAGCGGGAGATATCGGTGAGCACCTGATGCTGCAGTTAAGGTAAACCGGTTCGCGTCTCGCGCTATGTCAGTCAAGATCCTACAGAACCTGGGTATTCTGATCCTGGTTCTCATCCTGTTGATAATCTCCGTACTCGCTTATCGGCATGGTGAGCAAGCGTCTGACTATCTCGACACAATTACCGGAATCCAAAAAAAGGCCCGGCACAACCTAAGCACAATCAATATCTTACTTGAAAAATCCGATCACAGACTGGATCTGTTTTTTAATCAACTCCGAGTCAAGAAGGAAGAGGTGCAGGAACCCCTGAATCGCCTGCTGTCGGTATCACAAAAGCTGGACAAACTGGCGGATGATGAGGCTGGACGACTTAGGAAGGAGGTGATTGAACTCGGATATCTACTGCGGAATTTTCTTAATACCCCCTCCCTGAAATCCGACTCAAAAACCACTGATGAGACCCGCGACCGGATTCAGGCAGTCTTATCGCGGATACGCGACCAACTGAGCAGCTACTACGGGAGCTTGAAGCAGCCGCAGAAGGACCAGACAACGCTTCAAACCTTAAAAGTCGCAGGAAACCTGGTTATCGGTATCGAGATCCGCCTGAACCGATTTATGGATCAGACAACCATACAGTTGAGTGAGCTCATTGAGCCATTGAACGAGGCCGTTCAGACCATCCAGCAGTTGCAAGACACAATCAAGACAGACCGCACGGAGCACGGGCATACACAAAGCGCTTTCATGCCGCTATTCGGTTCGCTGGATGAACTGACCAGAGTTATCCGGCGCCTGAAGGCCTCGATTCGTTACTATGCCCAGGAAGAGGGAAAAATGGACCCTTCGGCGGATCAATTGATGAACCTGCAACAGCTTATCCTGACCCTGCGGGACAAGATTGGAGCCCTTCTTGAGCAAACCAATCATCGAATCAATGCCCATATCCAGCAGGATCAGGAGAACTTCCTGGCGGACATCAGTCGAAATCAGGCCCTATTCCTGGTATTTGCCCTGGCGGGTCTGTTGCTGGCAGTCATCATCGGTGTCAATCTCAGTCTAATAGTGGGGCGATCGGTACAGAGGCTGGTGGAAGGCGTCAGTCGTTTCTCCGACGGTGATCTTGAATACCGCATCCAATTCGAACAACGGAATGAATTCCGGAAGATTGCGGATGCCTTCAATCAGATGGCCGCGACACTCAAGTGGAAGGAAGATGAACTGCGGCGGAATCTGTCCCTGCTTGACACAGCCAAGCAGAAGGTCAGCAATGCCAACCAGGTTTTGGAAAAGAAGGTCGTGGAGCGCACTGCGGCGCTGCATCGGGCCATGCACCTCGCTCAGCAGGCCAATCTGGCCAAGAGCGAATTCCTGGCCAACATGTCCCACGAGCTGCGCACTCCCATGCACGCCATCCTGAGCTTCGCTAAGTTGGGCACAAAGAAAATCGCTACAGCCCCCCAGGAAAAACTCGAAACCTATTTTTCCAACATTGTTGTAAGCGGCCAGCGGCTGCTCAATCTGCTCAACGACCTGCTGGATCTCTCCAAACTGGAGGCTGGGCGGATGCCGTTGGAGAGGGTCGAACACGACCTGAAAACGGTGGTTGACAAGACCATGACGGAACTCAGCGGGCTGATAATGAAGAAATCGCTGAAGCTGGAAGTGCTACCCACGGAGGTGAGTTCAGTGGCGGAGTTTGATCCTGATAAGATGCTCCAGGTGGTGCATAATCTGCTTTCCAATGCCATCAAGTTCACTCCGGAAGGGAAGCGCATCAGGATCTCTTTCAGTGAGTCGAGTCTAGGTGCTGGACAACGTCGCACCGACAGCGGCAGAATGCCCGCCATCGCCCTTAGCGTCAGCGATCAAGGGATAGGCATTCCAGAGGATGAGTTGGAAGCGATATTCGATAAGTTCGTACAATCCAGCAAAACCCGCTCGGGCGCCGGTGGCACGGGGCTGGGGCTGGCGATCAGCAAGGAGATCGTCGAAGGTCATAATGGGAAGATTCAGGCAGCAAACAACCCGGAAGGTGGGGCGGTTTTCACCTTTACCATCCCGCGCCGGGCAATGAAAGAGCATATAATCCAGGATAGTAATTCTCTATAACCCACCATTCAGCCCAGTCTTTTCTGCACTTCTCGCCACAGATTCTCATAGGCCTTCCAGGCCGGGCTGCGTGGTGCAAACTCTCCCA
>JBDLIT010000228.1:0-3975 GCA_039714735.1 Pseudomonadota bacterium | reverse complement strand
CTGAAGCTGAATCCAATCAAATAGTCCAATGAGCCATTGGGAACATTTTCATCACCAGGCGGATATCGGCGTACGCGGTTGCGGCGACAGTCTGGAGTCGGCCTTCGAACAGGCTGGGTTGGCGCTGACTGCGGTGATTACCGATCCGGCAACTGTTGCAGCCAAACAGGCTGTTCCGATCCATTGCCAGGCGCCGGATCGGGAGTTGCTCTTCGCCGACTGGCTCAACGCCCTGATCTACGAAATTGCTACGCGCAAGATGTTGTTCAGCCGCTTTGAAGTAAAGATTAGTGATTGTGAATTGAATGCCTCTGCCTGGGGCGAGCCCATCGATCTGTCACGCCACAGACCGGCAGTGGAAACCAAGGGCGCGACCTATACCGAACTCTATGTGGACAATATTGAGGGCACCTGGATCGCCCAGTGTGTAGTAGACGTGTGAAAAAAACCAACAAAAAGCTGTTACAACCGATTCAACTCAGTGAGACTGCATGGGAGATCCCACCCAGCGGCAAGATGCGGGTACCCGCCATCATCTATGCCAGCACCCAGTTGATCGAAGAGATGGACGACAAGGTATTCGAGCAGGCCGCCAACGTGGCCAGCCTGCCGGGGATCGTCAAGGCTTCCTATGCCATGCCCGATGCCCATTGGGGCTATGGCTTCCCCATCGGCGGGGTGGCGGCGTTCGACCCAGATCAAGAAGGTGTGGTCTCCGCCGGTGGAGTGGGTTTCGACATCTCCTGCGGCGTGAGATCGCTGCACACCGGTCTCTCACACGAAGATATCGAGACCAATCGGGATTGGCTGGCGGACAGCCTGTTTCAGATGGTCCCCGCAGGGCTCGGCAGCACCGGCAACATTCGCCTGCAGCCCCCCCAGATGGACGAGATGCTCAGCGGCGGGGCTCAGTGGGCGGTGAAACAGGGTTACGGCGCCCGGGAGGATTTGCTGCGTATCGAAGAGGGCGGCTGCATGGCCGGCGCTGACCCACAGGCTGTCTCCGACCACGCCAAGAAACGCCAGCAGGATGAGATGGGCACTCTGGGTTCGGGCAATCACTACCTGGAGGTACAGGAGGTGGTGGAGATCTTCGACGCTCCAGCGGCGGATGCCTTCAACCTCAAACGCGGCGACATCCTGCTCAGTATCCACTGCGGCTCCCGGGGTCTGGGGCATCAGATCGGCACCGAGTTTCTCAAGCGCATGGTGATGACCGCGGCCCAGCATGGTATCCAGTTGCCGGATCGGGAGTTAGCTTGCGCACCCATCGATTCCAAGGTTGGGCAGCGCTATCTCGGGGCGATGCGCGCCGGTATCAACTGCGCCCTGGCAAACCGACAGATCATCACCCATCTGGCCCGGCGGGCCTTCGAACGGGTACTGCCCAAGGCGGAGTTGGAACTGCTCTACGATGTCTCTCACAACACCTGCAAGTTGGAAAGCCACAAGATCGATGGCCAGAGCCGGCAACTCTATATTCATCGCAAAGGGGCAACCCGGGCCTTTGGTCCAGGCCATCCTGATCTGCCGGCTGCTTTAAAGACAGTTGGCCAACCGGTGTTGATCGGCGGCTCCATGGGCACCGCCTCCTACATCCTCTGTGGTACAACAGAGGCTGAACAGCACTCCTTCAGTTCCGCCTGCCATGGCGCCGGACGGGCCATGAGCCGCCGGGCGGCCAGCAAGCAGTGGCATGGACACAAAGTGATCGACGATCTGGCGAGGCGGGGCATCACGATTCGCAGTCCGTCACTGCGCGGCATCGCTGAAGAGGCGCCAGGCGCCTACAAGGATGTCTCAGCGGTGGTGGAGGCCAGTGAGCAGGCGGGGCTGGCGCTCAAGGTCGCCAAGCTGAAACCACTGATCTGTATCAAGGGTTAAGAAAAAATGTGGCTGTTTGATTAATCAGTCAACTTGCTATATTTTATTCTTATGCCCCCAAAAAAATAACTAGACACACTTTAGGAGGAAATCATGAACCACTCTTTGGAAAAGGAAGGCGTTTTGGCTGTTGTACTGGAACGATTCGAGAAACAGAGACTTCCTCGCGTTCTTGATATCAAGAAAATAATCGACGAGGGGGGAACGCTGAGTAATTCAGATATCAATTTTCTGGATGAAGTGCTGAGCGATACTAAGCAATATGCAGGTTTCGTAGAAAAACATCCCGAATTCAGAGACATGTTCGCGCGCGTATCACATCTGTATAACGAGATAACCAAAAAAGCCCTGGAAAATGAAAAACCAACCTCTTCCGGCGCCCCTCTACCGAATGTGGAATAGGCATAGCCGCTGATTAGCAACCATACCTGGCCCGGTTATGGTTCTTTATCAAAAACAAAACTCAGCGTTACAGGAACTGCAGCACTGATCACCGGCAACTCGGCAATCTTTGTGAGTTCCATTACCCCTTGTGCAAGGTCGAAATCAGCCGCATTGACAATCACAGGACTGATGCTAATCACTGTGAATTTGCGGGGATTGGTAATTTTCCGATTGAAATCACCCACAAACACTCACTAACCATTAACCAGTTTCCTTACTAATATCATGGGAATCATAATCCCAAATGAACTCTATACTCGATGAAGAGATCAGTGCTGCATGCCTAATAATCTGATCAGCTATAGAAAAATAAATGTTTTAAAATGGAGGAGAATCCAATGATATCTGTATACAGGATCGCGCTGACCCTCGGCGCATACATCACGATATTTTTTCTTACTATCTTTTCGGCGACCGCTGACCAAAAACCTGGCGAGCTGGCCGTCGATAAGGTCAAGGGCAGTCTATCCGTAATGGTCCTGGGGTCCGGTGGACCCATCGCCACACCCAGTGGCCGGGCAAGTGCGGGCTACCTGATCTTTGTCGATGGCGAACCACGCATCCTGATGGATATAGGTGGAGGTGGCTTTCAACGGCTGGCTGCCAGCGGGACCAATGTCAAAGACCTGGATATCGTCTTATTGAGCCACCTGCATATCGATCACACCGGCGACCTGTCGTCCGTGATCAAAACCGTCTACTTCCACAATCGTGGCGCCGGCACCTTTCGCACCGCACCGATTCGCATCTTTGGTCCGGGAGTCAATGGTGCGACCTTCCCCGGTACCGATATACTCCAATACCCCGCATCGACCGAGTACGTAGACGGTCACTACCACACGGAATTCGGTCTCGAGCGTTATCTGAATATCTTTGCCACCGCCATTAGCGGGGGTAAATTCGACTATACCATCGAGGATTTCTCGCCTGATGTGAGCCTGCCCGTTCGCACCATCCTGGATGAGGACGGCCTGCTGATCCAAACCCAAGCTGTGATCCACGGGCCGGTGCCTTCCCTGGCATTTCGCATCGAGTACCAGGGAAAGAGCATTGTCTACTCCGGAGATACCAGCTCCAAGACCGGCAATATGATTAATATAGCTGAGGATGCCGATCTGCTCATCTATGACACGGCAATCATGGACG
Organism: Pseudomonadota bacterium; assembly: GCA_039714735.1. GTDB lineage: Bacteria > Pseudomonadota > Gammaproteobacteria > Chromatiales > Chromatiaceae > JASJBU01. The sequence goes on along the minus strand of JBDLIT010000228.1, from coordinate 501 downwards.
ATCTTCCTGATGGACCAAACGACGGCGTATTCTTTGCCCTGCACACCACACCGAGCCGCATCGGGGAAGTTGCTGCAGCCGCCGAGCCCGAGCAACTTCTGCTCTCCCATATCACGCCGATTACCGAACCGCGTTTGCAAGAGGTTAAGCGGCTCATCCGCGCCCAGGGATATGAGGGCAGAATCGATGCCGCAGAGGATTTACAGGTCTATAACCTGGATCGCAGACATCAACCTGAGGATGACGAAGACGATGATTAGTGAGGCTGAACCTCAGGCCAAAATTTAGGAAGGATTTCCTGCCGACCTACGGTAACTTCTAAAAAAGTAGGGTGGGCACCGCCCACCAATCGGTGCAATTTTCCTGCTGTGTGGTGGGCGGTGCCCACCCTGCCGGACTAGGTAGAGTCTGCTCAGTAAGTCAGGATGCCACTGCTTGGCAAAAACGCCGTGGCGGCCGGATGGCCTGCTGATGACAGAGCAGCAACTTCTCAACTCGCAA
>JBDLIT010000227.1:0-4033 GCA_039714735.1 Pseudomonadota bacterium | reverse complement strand
AAGGTAAACCCCCAGCAGAGCTGGGGGTTTACCTTGATTAAATTAGATTGAATTGCTGTAGCTTGAGGCAGAAGTTCTCACCACGAAAAACGTTGTACGTTCCTTATCATTATAGCGTCTATGTTTTGCCCATCCGCCATCAGAATATTCATTCAGAGACCCCCTAATCGAGCTGCTGGCTAAGTACCTTTTGCAACTCGTTAGACAACAGATTCCGATAGAGCCGTTCTTCAAAGCTTTTCGGCTGCCAAAGCCTCATGCGTTCCAGATAGAGCCTCTGTTCCGCGGGAATGCTCATGGTAAGCAGGGCTTTGATGAGCAGTTTGAGCAAAATTCCCTTGCTACGGGTTTTTCTTTTCAGGAACTTGAGTGCTTTGCCGACCACTCTTTCCTCTTCGGTAAAGTCGGTGCCGAGGGGGAAGTGGGGAAACAGTCCCTCTTTCCTGAACGGTTTCATCCGCTGCAGAATGACCTCGGGGTAGTTATTCCTAAACACTTCAGGTATCTGGTAGCCATCCCGCAGTTTGCCAGCCTGTTTGGCCTTGTTCATCAGTTTGATCTGGAAGCGGGAGTCGGCAATCTTCAACAATTCCTCAATGATCTCCGAGTCGGTCTTGCCGCGCAAATCCGCGATACCGTATTCCGTGACCACAATATCACGCAGGTGACGGGGTATGGTGGTGTGGCCGTAGTTCCAGACGATGTTTGAGTTAACCTTGCTGCCCACTTCGCGGGTGGAACGCAGGTTGATGATGGAGCGGCCATCCGGCAGCTCATGCCCCATGGCTACAAAGTTGTACTGACCGCCCACGCCACTGACCACTCTGCCATCCTCCAAGGCGTCGGAAACTACGCTGCCAGACAGGGTGACCAGCATGCAGGTGTTGATGAAACGGGCATTTTTACGCTGTAGGAGGTCGATCTCTTCATGACCATACAACTGGTTGATGCGGCGCACGCTACGCATGTTGAACAGCCTGCGCTCTTTCGGCGGCAACGCCTTCAATTTCTCATAGAAGGCCTGGGGGCCTAGGAAGAAGCCGCCATGGACGATGTTGCCACCCTTTAGCCGATCACCCAGACAGTGCTGTATGATCTGATCCCAGTTCTCATGCTGAGTAAAGTCAGCCTTGATGCTGCGCCCCTCCGGCGTGGTAATCATACCCTCGCTGAACTGCAGCCCCTCTCTGAAGATGCCGAACTTGACCAGGTAGTCGAAATCCTCCTGCGACAGGTGCATATGCACCGCCTTGCGCAAGAGCAGCAGTTCCAGGGTATGGGGCGTTACCTCGTGGCCGATTGCCTCGGCATTGATCAGCCTCTGTATGGGCAGATCATCATAAACCACGCGCTTGAGGATGCCTGCCTCATAGAGGTTGAGGAATCCATCCACAACCATCTCACTGGCGCCGAATAGTCCCTTACTAAAGGTACTGGTGGCGCCGATCCGTTCAATGACATCGGCAAACCTCTCAGTAACCTGCAGGGCCTGTAAGACTTCCTGATATTTCGGATTGTTGCTCTGTCGGATCAGCAGCGCGTTTACAAAGGCATCCCCCAATGCACCGATGCCGACCTGCAGTTCCCCTTCGTCGCGTATCAGGGTCGACATGTAAAGGCCAATAATGTGCTCCGTCTCCGGCACCGAGAGTTTGGGTGTGCCGAAAATCTGGTAGTAGTAGTCGGGGTTATCCAGGATGAAATGGTAATCCGCAGCAGGTACCTCGGAATCGCCATACATATAAGGGAGGTTGGGATTGATCTGGCCGATTACCACGAATGGCATGCCTTGCTGCCGTTTCCGTTGCTGCATCGACTGCATCAGATCGAGGGCGATATCCGGATTACAACTCAGGCTGAAGCGGGACGAATCATCGTTCTCAGCGGGCGCGATCAGTTGGGCGATGACATTGGCGCCACGGTCCATGAGATCCCGAACCACATGGGTATAGTTACTGCTGATGTACTCCTGCTGCACCCTAGGGTTGTGCAGAAACTTACCGGCCGGGTAATAAAATTCCATGACCCGCACATTCTCAGGCAGGTGGTTTTCGGTCCGGTCCAGTTCATACTCAAGGTCGGGATAGTCGCCGAATACCCGCTCCACGAAAGGCTCCAGGAAGCGCTTTTCGAGCAGGTTCTTACCTTTTGGACGCTCCAGGGTTAGAGCGGTCATGATATTGAGCTTGATCGAAGAATCTTCTTTGGCCCTCCGGTAAAAGGCGTTGATAACATGATTTGCCTTGCCTGCAGCCAATGGCGTGGCCAAATTAAGGGTGCTGCCGATTATCTGGATTGTTTCATTGACGATGCGGTCCGCATCATTCATATAGATGGGGTAACCATTTTCCATGATATGAAGCCTCCTCTTTATCAGAATAACTTAAACTGGGGTATCCACTTCGCTGGCGCAACCACTATATATTGATATTGTGGTTTGACGGCTTCTTCCCTCTTATATTCTTCACCATGTTTTTGTAAGGAACCGATTCTATTGCAACAGCGTTCTCAAGAATCCGCATGAAAAGCATACCTCGATGCTTAGACTTTCGTCTGTTAAATCTGAAAGTATATTCATCAAGGGGCCGTAATCCAACATTACTGAATACTACATCTTGTACCTACGCCAGTAAAGTGGATACCCCAGTTAATACTATTTGTGGACTAATCTTGAGCTTATCGGGTGGCTTGCCGCCACGACGCAACGTTATCAACGTCACGCTTCAGTTTTACTGCAACGAGGGCACATAGTCGAGGCCTGCCAGAGGGCCTGAATTCATGGCGTAGCTTTTATGTATAGCTGCGAAAATATGAATGGCCGGTTTGGACTGCGGTTTCAACCGGTCGATGCAACATCTAATCTTTACCTGTAGAGAGGAGGATGTTGAGAATGGAGCAGAGACCGAGGATTTATTACACAGAAGAACAAAAAGCATTGATGTGGGATCGCTGGCAGAGAGGTGAGTCACTAAACTCGATTGCCAGACTTTTTGAACGAGGCCACTCGTCGATCCAAAGGATCTTCGCAGAGACCGGTGGAATCCGACCTGCACGCCGCCGCCGGTCGCGTCGTTCCCTGACGCTGGCGGAGCGCGAAGAGATATCACGGGGTGTGGTCTCTGGCCACTCAATCCGATCGATCGCGACTTCACTGGACCGGGCGCCCTCGACCATCAGCCGCGAGATAAACCGCAACGGTGGCCAGCGATGCTACCGAGCGAATCGTGCTGACCAGAGCGCCTGGGATCGGGCGCGCCGTCCCAAGACCTGTAAACTGGTAGAGAATCGGGCATTGGCCCTTACTGTCGCCAAAAAGCTTCAGCTGGAGTGGTCGCCAGAGCAAGTCGCCGGCTGGCTCAAGCATACGTATCCAGATAACGGGAGCTACCAGGTGTCACACGAGACCATCTACCGCAGCCTCTTCATCCAGGCCAGAGGCGCCTTGAAGAAGGAACTGTTGCAACACCTCAGGCGAACGCGAGCGATGCGTCGCTCGCGCCACCACACACAAAAGACTGATGATCACGGCAGGATTACCGACGCGGTGTCGATCAGTGAGCGGCCAGCCTCGGCTGACGACCGGGCCGTACCAGGGCACTGGGAGGGCGACCTGGTGTTCGGTAGCAACAATAGCCAGATCGCGACGCTGGTTGAGCGCCACACACGTTACGTGATACTGGTCAAGGTCGATGGTAAAGACACCGAGACGGTCATCAATGCCTTGATCAAGCAAACGAACAAGTTACCGAGGGAACTTTACAAATCCCTCACCTGGGATCGCGGTAAAGAGATGGCTGATCACAAACGCTTCACGTTGGCTACTGACATCAAGGTGTACTTCTGTGATCCGCACAATCCCTGGCAGCGGGGTTCCAACGAGAATACCAATGGACTGCTGAGACAGTATTTTCCAAAGGGAATGGATCTGTCGGTTCACTCACAAGCAAAGCTGAACGCGGTAGCGCGACGGCTCAACGAGCGACCAAGAAAGACGTTAAACTATGAAACACCAGCCGAACGATTTAATGCATGT
>JBDLIT010000226.1:0-4063 GCA_039714735.1 Pseudomonadota bacterium | reverse complement strand
ACCCCGGGCGGCCATGCCAGGCCAGCCCGGGAAGCGGGTTTCAGATCAGAAGTACCAGGCCAGACGCGCCTGGACAATGTCATCTTTCTGTCTGGCTACGAAATCACTGTCGTCCTCATAGTCCTTTGCATCGTAGTGAATGTAGTTGAGCTGCGCCTTCAGGTTGTTCTCCGGGTACCAGTTCAGGCCGACGGTGAAATCCTCCATCCTGCCACCCAGTTCATCACCATCGTTGAGATCGATGGCGCTGTAGCGCAGTGCGACTTCCCAGGCGCCCCAGCCTCCGGCAGAGACCGGATTGTCGGGACGTACCTGGCCGAACTTGCCGCTCTTCGCCTTGTAGGGATGGCTCTCACCGGTCAGCATGTAGGCGCCGGCCAGATAGTAGGAGTCAAAGCCAAAGCTGTCCCCGGCGTCGATATTGGCGTGTACATACTCGCCCTGCAGCAGCAGGTTCTTCCAGCTGTAGGCTGCCTCCAGGCCAAAGGCGGTGGTGCTGTCGGAGCCCTTCACACTGGACGCCACCAGCTTTTCAGACAGATGCACCTCGGGACGCGCGTCGTATTTAACTTTGGCGGGGTCCTTGAAGGCGGTATGCGCGACGCTGCCGCCAAGATGCAGCAGCTGGCTGCTGGACTGGATGGGTGCGCCGGTGATGCGGCCGGTCAAAGTGATGGCATCCACCTCGCTGCTGTCCACGGATGGAATCAACTCATCGCCATCCTCGGTCTCACCCTCGGTATGATCCTCCAGCTTGCCATCAATGAAGGAGTTGGGCAAAAAGGCGCCCAGTTTGACGCCACCCCAGTCCTGTTCATAGGCCCAGCTCAAGCCCAGGTCGCGATCCGGAGAGAAGTTGTCGGTCAGGCCGCGCTCCATGAACAGGGTGTAGCGCGAGCTTCCAGTGTTCTCCAGACCGAAGGCGGGCTTCTGGTAGCCGATCTTCAGCTCCTGGTCATCCCAGCCGGTGTAGGCGATGTTGGCATCCTTCAGATCCACGTCCTGCTCGGCGAAGTCGAACACCAGTTCGTACTCCCACACACCCCATAGCTCGCCTTCCACACCCAGGTAGAGCTTGCGGAACTCGCTGGCGTTCTGGGAGCCGACCAAATCCTCGACCTCGCCCTTGGCGTACTGGCTGGGCAAAGCGGCTGTATCCAAAAATACCCGGCCGGTCAACTCCATGGAGGATTTGCCGTCGCGGGAGACCATCTTGGGCGAGCCGCTCTTGGTGGAGAACTTGACCCGGTCCTGTTTCTTGGCAGCTTCCTGGCTGTCCACCAGATCCATCTCCAACTGCTCTATGCGCTGCTTGAGATCATTGATCTCATCCCGTACGCTTTGATCAGCAACGGCGGCCTGGGCGGAAAAACCGCCAAGTATCAGAGCAATGGAACTTGCCAGTACGGTTTTTTTCAAGTTAATCGTTTTCATCGTCTTTTCTACCTCAGTTTTAAAGTGCCTGCCGTCGGCAGGCGGGTTATCCCGCCAGTGATAAAAGAATCTCGCGACTCCCCTGGTCGAACTGCAGACCATCTGTGCGAAACCTCTACTCCGGGTCAAAATTCGGGTTACTGCTCCCAGCTCCTGTAGGGCTGCTTCATCAACATGGAGTTGTAGTAACGGACATCACCGGTCACCTCTTCCCCCAGCCACTCCGGCTTGTCGAAGCTTTCATGCTCGTTGGCCAACTCCACTTCTGCAACCGTCAGCCCCTCGTTGTCACCGGTGAATTCGTCGACCTCGAAGGTGTGGGCACCGGACTTCACCAGATAACGCGTCTTGTCGATAACGCCGGGTTCGCACAGCTCCAGCAACTCTTGTACCTCTTGCACCGGGATCTCCTTCTCCCACTCGTAGCGGGAGGCCCCGGTGGCGCCGCCGATGCCTTTGATGGTGATAAATCCCCTGTCGCCCTTCAGCCGTACGCGCACGGTGCGCTCCGGCACGGAGGAGAGATAGCCCTGGGTGATGCGCTGGGACTTGTCCGCAGCCGTCTTGAAGTCACCGGTGACCAGGAATTTACGTTCGATTTCAGTTGCCATTTGATTGCTCCTCGAGTCAGTTGGCAAGCGGCTTGTCGATCATGCCGATAACGCGCTTGATGGCTTGCAGGTAGTTGATGTTTTCGACGCCCTCCAGACCCAGGTCGGCCATGGTCTTCTGGATGTCTTCGATCTCGGTGGACTCGGAGTTGACGGAGACCACCCTGGCGCCATTGATCAGCACCTCGGCCACCTCGCAAATGGTGTCGTTGACCATGTAGCCGAAACGGTGCTTGCCTACCTTCACCGCCTGCAGATCAGCGTTGGCATCGATCATGGCGAGAAACTCATCCATGGTATAGGCAGCCTGATCCAGAGCGGGCGTCTCCACCTGGAACGCCGGGAAGACCTCATTCTCGAGCACCTCGCGGGCGATGGGAAACTCGCCCTTCATCAGCGGATTCCACTGCTCCAGGCCGTCAACGGTCTGCACATAGGTCTTGATGTCCATCTTGCCGTCCCGGATCTTGGTGTTATTCACGTCGTTGGTGCGGGACATGATGTAGATTTCATCAGAAAAACGCTCCCAGACCTTCTCCGGCACCGGCACCGACAGGCGGCCCATGCGGAATGCCGCCTCATCGAAGTTTTGCCCGAAGCTGCGGAACTCAAAGCGAGGCTTCGTCTCTTCACCAATCTTCATTTCACTCTTTGCCATTTCATTTCTACCTTTCATTAGGGTATGGTTGTTGAACTAAAGTCGATAATCGGGGCCGGACACCCCTGATCGTCTGGCGCCCGGAAACTGGTCTATTCACTTCGGAACACCTCTGACAGCAGTGAGATCTGCTCACGAATTTTCCTATTGTGCCGCTTGTTGATGACCATCTCTTCCATCTCTTGCCAATCCGGAGAAAGCGCAGCCAACGCTTGCTTCAACTGCCAGACGTGCTGGTAGCTGTTACTGTTCAGCTGCTCCAGCGCAGCCAGCTGGCTGGCGCCCAGCTGATCACGATGTTCAACACTCAGGCGGCTCATATCGACCGTTAGCGGCTCCAGCCTGGCCAGATCCAGCACTCGTTCGGAAGCGCGGCTATCCAAGCCAGTCTTCTCAATAGCCCGGCTGAGATCAGCGGCCGAATCGAACACCTCTTCGTGCAGCACCTGCAGCCCTTTGGCCGGCGCCTGTTCACTGCGCAGCTGCTCGATAACAGCCTCTCCGACCTGGTACTTGATGGGTTCGCTCACTAACTGCATGAATACGTTCTGCAGCACAAACAGAGACAGGACAGAAACCAGAGCGGCAATGATGGGGGTGGTGATCCAGCCGCTGGCGATGCGCCCGGCCACCTTCCAGTCGAGCTGGGCGCCGCCCTTGAGCAGGCCGATGCCAATTACCGCGCCCACCACGGCCTGACTGCTCGAGACGGGCACCAGAGGCACGGTCGGCAAACCGTTGTTCGCCAGAAAGAACTCCAGGCCCTCGGAGGCGAACAGGAAGAGCACGATGGAGTGAGACATCACCACCACCCAGGCGGCCACCGGGGTAAGAGGCATCAGGCTGCTGCCCACGGTCATCATCACCCGTTTGGAATAGGTAAAGATGCCAACGGCAATGGCCACCGCGCCAAGCAGAAACAGCTGCTGCACCCCGGTCAGGGTGAAACCGCCGATCTGCAGATCCATAAACGGGGTGGATGGCACGAACACGCCCATGACATTGGCAATGTTGTTGGCCCCCAGGCTGTAGGCGCCAAAGGCGCCGGCAAGGATCAGGGCAAGGCGGGTGATGGCATCAAGTGTCAGCAGATGGGGTTTGCCCCACAGCAGTACCCGCGAAGTCGCCTTGTAGAGCAATACGGCAGTGATCGCCGAGAGCACCGGGCAGAGCACCCAGGTCATCGTGATCTTGCTGATGGTGTCGAAATCGGTGCGTGCGCCTGCAAACAGATTCCAGCCGATAATCGCACCCACGATGGCCTGCGAGGTGGACACCGGGATCCCCAGCATCGAGAACAGGTGGAGCCCAAAGGCCGCGGAGATCTGCGGCAGCTCGGGCAGGGCCCGGGCCACCCGCA
>JBDLIT010000225.1:0-4083 GCA_039714735.1 Pseudomonadota bacterium | reverse complement strand
GAGCTGGGGGTTTACCTTGATTAAATTAGAAAAGCGGTATTATGAGCACATTGAAGGCTCAACCATGGTGTCTTGACTCAAACAAAACACCCTCAGGAATACCCGGGGCGATTCAGGCTAATTTGTGGCTAGTATAAGAAAAGGTTGCCATATGAGACTAAGCCCAATTGATCATGTTTTTACTGGTGAGCAAGGATACTCAATTGAGTTTCTCTTTTTTTATCAAAAACGTCTTGCGCTAAAACAATTGAAATCAAGCCTTAAAAAGGCTTCAAAGAAATTTTATCCACTAACTCAAATTCTTGAAGAAAGAGATGACACCTATTATTTAATTGATGGCAAAGGTATCGACATTGAATTCCTTAACTGCACTGATAAGGATATGCCAAGTTCAACTGACCTACACGGTCTCTTACCTCACTATCTCCCTCTTAGAAGTACGCCTGGTAATCCGCTCTTTAGGGCTCAATTGTGTCACTTCAAAAATGGATCCACATTAGCTGTAAATGTTTCCCACTGTCTTGTAGATGGATTCAGTTATTTTATGTTTATGTCCTACTGGGCAAGTTTAGCCAAGACCCCCCTTACAAGAGTGTTCGACTATTTGAAGCTAAAACTGTTTCAGCCTCAGTTTGACCGTTCTCTACTCTGCCCTTCCGATTTGCCGAAATCAGTGAGCAAAATAGAACTTAGCACCAAAACGGGATGCATCGTCGGCGCTGAGAGGAGTTTCGGAGATTTCAAACAAAATAAATTTGAAATAGTTCGATATCCAAAGGAAGAAATTCAAGAGGACGTAGCAAGAGCCAATTCTCAATCTCAGATTACTTTATCAGCTCATGATCTCATAACCGTCAAACTCCTTCGAGAATTTGCAAAAAAATGGAACTCTGAGGATGACGTGCTTAATGTTACCTCTGCGTTCGATTATCGACGTGTTCACAAGGATCTAAAACGCTTCTATTTTGGCAATGCCGTACTAGGCACCTATACTCAGATAAACTTTAAGGACCTGTACAATAAGGAAGTCTGGGAACTTGCAGAGATGATTCGGTCTACCACAAGTTCAATTAATCACGAAAGTGCAGTCGATTCTTTAAGATATTTGGAAAAATTTCGACTTGAAAATGGCACAAAATCTATGGCGAACATTCACGTCTCTCACCCCGAAAGAGGATTTCTGATCACTAATCTTTCGAGAGTGCCGGTAGCATCGTTAGATTTTGGAGCAGGTGCCCCTTTCCAAATTGTACCAATGACAATGGCTCCTAGAGTCTTTATAGTCATGAGTGACGAGAAGGATTACATTGTGAGGGTTTCTGTCTGATTAATTGTATGCCGCACGATATTCTTCTTCTCGCCAACAAGATTCAATAATACAGGGAGCGCTACCCTTTTGTTTACCCCGCTCCGGCGGGATTTTGTTTTAATTGAAGTCGCATGGTTAATGGCCAGTTTTAGCCGTAAGCCGACCTCCCAGCATGGGGTCCCAAGGACGACATGTTAAGGGTTGTTGGACGCCTGCCCCCAAGCGCAAGCATATCGAGCTACACAAGAACTCAACGGGCAGGTGTCCGTTGTTCCATATACGGTCATTCGTGGATCATCAAATTGATATGATTATTTCGGCCAAAAGCGTTCATTCACGGCCAGCTTTATCAAGAGAAAACCCCGTCTCGTGTTTGAGACAGGGTTTTCTGAGGTCACCCTGGTGTGAACAACTCAGGACTTCGGTGTGTACCAGATTGGCGAGGTGTAGGCGCGTTCCTGCGTCGAAGTTGGTGCGCCTTCGGGGATCTTAATGCCAAAACGGAAGGCGTCGTAGGTCGACCAGCGCGGCGTCGGAATCTCGATGACCCGCGCATAGTAGAAGGCTCTTTGTGAGGGGTCGAATTCCGGATCACTCCACACGGTGACGAGTTCCGAAGCGCCGATGGTGTTGGTCCAGTTGGCCTTTTCAACATCGACGGTGTTGCCAACAGGCGGCAGTTTTCCCTTGTCATCGGGCTTGCGGTCGCCCGACCAGACGACATCGTAAACCTTCTCGCGGGTCTTGCCGGATTCATCCTGCCACCCCTTGATGATCTGAATGCGGTCGAGGTTTACGCCGATAGGATCACGCAGTGCATAAACCATGAATGTTGGCGCCTTCTTGCCATTGCTGTCGCGCAGGTCGCCACCCATGGGGACACCCTTGCTGTAACCGACAAAAGCCGGAGAGCGGCTGTTGATATCATCCGCGGTGAAATCCCAACCGCCAAAGAAGCGCACTGCCATGCGGCTGCCGGTCGTGGCGTAGACCTCTTTTCTCGCCATGGCGTCGAAGATCGATTCGCGGGTGTTTTCTGCGGCCCAGACTGCGGCCAGACCGGATGCGGCAGGCTGCCAGCCCTCAATGATGCCCTTGTCGCTCTTCATCATCGCGTGTTCCATGCGCGTCGGACTCGGCTCATAGCCGGTGTGTTTACCAAAGAAGTTATCTTCCTGTGCAGTTGCGAATGATGTATGGCTGTCTGTCGAGCCGATCTGTCCGAACTTCTAGGGATTGGTTCCCAGCTGCTTCTCGATGATCAAGCCGTGTTTGAGCGCCTCGCGGGCGTACTCGCCGGCAAGCATGTCATCAGTCTTCGCAGCGGAGAGATCAAGATTGCCCACAGCCCAGGTTTCATAGTCCGCGAATTCATCGTCCGGAGATAACAGCGCATGGGTTTCACCATCCCCCTTGATCTGGGTTGTCTCATACAGCGGTTCCCATTTGGCGTGACCTGGTCAACCTTTTTGTGACACCCCAGTTAAGCAACTTTTTGCATCGCCGCCAATTGCCTCTCAAACTCGTTGGGACTGGTATATCCCAGAGTCGAATGGAACCGGTGGCTGTTATAAAACATCGTGATGTAGTGCAGCACATCCTGCTGGGCTTCATAGCGCGTCTGGTAGCTTCTCCATTGCACACGCTCCTGTTTCAGGCTACCGAAGAAGCTCTCAGCGACTGCATTGTCCCAACAATTTCCTTTCCGGCTCATGCTGCCTTTGAAGCAGTGTTTCTTGAGTAGCTGCCTGAACGCTCTGCTGGCATATTGTGACCCACGATCCGAGTGATGAATCAAGCCGGCTTTTGGCCTGCGCTGCCAGGCCGTCATCTCCAGGGCATCACAGACCAATTGCGCTTTCATGCGCGTACTCATGCTCCAGCCCACGACTTTGCGGGAACAGAGGTCAATCACCACGGCCAGATAGAGCCAGCCTTCCTGTGTCCAGATATAGGTGACGTCAGCAGCATACACTTGATCGGTCTGTGCCACATCAAACTGGCGTTTCACGAGATTATCGAACACCGGCTGTTTATGGTTGCTGTTTGTCGTCACCTTGTATTTCTTGCGGTAGCGGACCTGTACACCAGCTTCTCGCATTAGCTTTCTCGCCTTAGTGCGACTTGTCGGATAGCCCAGGGCATTCAATGCTCTCTTCATGCGGCGGCTGCCATAACTATAGTCTGAGCCCCGAGCAATCTCCTTGACCCATCCGAGCAGTTCCTGATGCGCTGAATCATCCGGCCTGTTGGCCTGGTTCTTCCGATAGTTGTAATAACCATTACGGCTCACACCCAACACCTGACACTGCAGGCTGACTGGATAGGTATTCTTATGCCGGGTGATAAACACGTATTTCACTTCGTTTCTGCTGCAAAGAATACCGTCGCCTTTTTTAAGATGTCCCTCTCCATTTGCAGACGTTTGACCTGCGCTTTCAGCTTCCTGATTTCCTCCTGCTCCGACGTCAGCTTGCCTTTTCCTCGAAAAGCCTGTCCCTCATCCGCTTGATGCTCTTTCACCCATCGGCCCAGCATATGCGCATTGATGTCCAGGCTCCTGGAAGCATCTGTACGCGTATAGCCCTGATCCAGAACCAGGCTCACAGCATCCAGTTTGAATTCTTTTGAATAGCTCTTTCTTGTCGTCATTTCTACTTTCCTCAGTTAAGATCATTATCCTTAACTGGGGCGTACCAATCCATTAGACCACGTCACGCCAACATGGTGGCGCCTTTCATCGGTGATCCGTTGTCAGAGTGCAGGACAAGCCC
>JBDLIT010000224.1:0-4119 GCA_039714735.1 Pseudomonadota bacterium | reverse complement strand
CAACAGTTCGGTCATCAGGGCGACGATATAGGGCTGCGAGATGGTTTGGCCGTAACCTATGGGCAAGGGACGGTTTTCATAAGCCAGGGGTTTCATGTCAGCCGGCACGAATTCATGGCGTGGCACCCGATCCATGACGGCCATAACCTGAATGGTCAGCCTCTCTTTATCAATGTAGGCAGAAGTGTCACGGACATCGGCGGCTATCTCTTCTATCATTGCCGCACGCAGTGCATTGAAGTCATTGGCCGCTACGCTCAATAACCCTGAAATGAGATACAGAAAGAAAAGACAGAATGCTGTCTTGGCTGAGCGACTTTTATTTGTCATCCCCATCTGAACACCTCCAGATAAATTACCGGTATTCAGTTTTAATAATAGGACAGCAGATTACTGAAGGCTTTGATATGAACAAAGAAAGAAATGACCCTCTATCCTCTTCTCTAACCCCTTGAAAAAATTGCTGGTCAACCTTATCTATGGTTCAAGGCAATGAATATTTCAGGAGCAAAATAATGAGCACAATGCGCTATGAACCTTGGCTGATGTTAAATGACTTCAACCGTGAGCTGGATCGCCTGATGCGAACGCAACAGCAGGAGCAGGCCAACCCGGTCAACAACTGGGTGCCGGCCGTGGATATCCGCGAAGAGCAGGGCTGTTTCTGTTTGAGTCTGGATGTGCCGGGTGTGGATCCCAAGGCCATCCAGATCTCGATGGAGAAGGGTGTGTTGGAGATCACCGGCGAACGCAAGACCCTGGAGGTAAAAAACGAAGAGAGTGGTTATCAGCGACAGGAAAGGATACAGGGTTCATTCAAGCGTCGCTTCAAATTGCCGGAGAGCGCCAACGCCTCGGAGATCACCGCGAAGAGCGAACATGGTGTGCTGGAGATTCTGATCAAGAAGAAGGTTGAGGAACAACCACGGCGGATCGAGATTACTCATTGATCGACTCAAAAGGCCCTTAACCGGGCCTTTTTTATATAGGTCATTAGCCAAAAAGACAATCAATATGCGCACTAAAGGAAAAATAACGTCTTGGAATGACGAGAAGGGGTTTGGGTTTATCACACCTGGTGCTGGCGGAAAACAGGTCTTTGTCCATATCAAAGCCTTCAGTAATCGGAAACGACGCCCAGAAATTAATCAGTTGCTAACTTACACCTTGTCTACCGACAAGCGAGGCCGGCCTTGCGCTGTAAAGGCTACATTGGCTGGCGATCGACTTCCGCAAAAGACAAAACAGAAAAATGGTTCACTGTCAGTCATCGGTGCTGCCGTTTTTCTCATTATTGTCGGTGTTACTGTCTTTGCGAACAAAATACCACCCTTGATCCTTGCAGTTTATATGGTCGCCAGCCTACTCACTTTCATTATGTACGCAGTAGATAAATCGGCAGCCAAGAAAGGGGCCTGGCGAACCCAGGAAAGCACACTGCACTTGCTATCATTAGCAGGGGGCTGGCCAGGAGCACTTGTCGCCCAACAAAAGTTGCGCCACAAATCGAAGAAACAATCTTTTCGCGCAGTATTTTGGGTAACGGTTTTACTGAACTGCGGTGCGCTTGTTTGGCTGTTAACGCCAACCGGTGCAGCAACACTGCAGTCATTTATAGCTGGTGTACTATGAGGGATAAAGAATAAGGCAACTATGGCGAATCCGAAAACCCATCATTCCTCTTTCTTTGTCGATTTGGGTTTCCGGATGGACACTAAATGGGTATCTGGAATATCTGCTGGCACTGCTGTCATAGTCATCCCGAGTCTGCTGTACCGCCACCAATCGCTGCTCCTCAGTATCTGATCAGAAAATAGAGCAGCAGCAGGTTCGTAAACAATAGAAACAGGGTCGCTGATTTCCAGAAGCTGAGTGGATTACGTTCGATCCAGGGTGTCTGGTGTGAGCCGATCAGTTTGTCATTTGGATGGTTCAGATCGTGCAGAAACTCGGACATGAGCACGTAACGTCGCCTTGGCTCCGGATGGACGGCCTTACTCAGTACGCCATCCACCCAGTCTGGGAGCTTATTGTTGATGGTTCGGGCAGGAGTATAGTTATATTTGCGCCTGGCATCCGGCCGGTCGGTCTCGCCATAGGGCAGGCGGCCGGTCAATAGTTCATAGATGATGATGCCGAGTGAATACATATCCGAAGCATGGGTGCAGGACTCCCCGCGCAGGCATTCCGGGGCTGCATAGTTCAAGGTGCCCTGGGGTGTGGCCCGGTCGAACGAACTTTCGATCTCTTCCAGGCCGGCGATGCGGGCAGAGCCAAAATCGATCAGTTTCAAGATCCCATGAGGATCGATTAGAACGTTGTCGGGTTTCAGATCCTGGTGAAACATCTCCATACGGTGCATGCAACGCAGGCCTTCGATGATCTGTTCCGCGAAGTTGCGTGCTTGGCTGAGACTGGCCTGACCGTGGTCGTGCATCCATTGGGCCAGGCTGCTGCCTTCGATATATTCGGTGATGTTATAGAGAAAGCGTCGTCTGCGTGGCTCAAACACCCGCAGGAGGTGGGCGTTTTTAATCCGGCGGCCCACCCACTCCTCATGCAGGAAATTGTCGAGGAAGGCGGGATCATCCTGGAAGTTGACCGAGGGGGTCTTCAGCACCACCTTCCGGTCGGTTTCTGTATCGAGCGCGAGATATACCTCACTGCGGCTGCTGGCGTGCAACTCGCGCAGGATCTTATAGCCATCGATAGTGACACCGGCGCTGAGGTCGGGTGGGAAGGGCAGGTCAGAGACCCTTCTCAGAATATCGTCCTCGGTCTCTTCCGGTAGCTCCAACACTCGGATTATCTGGCAGCTGACATTGTCGTTGCTACCGTGGGCCATTGCCGTTTCCACCAGGGTATTGGCGCAGGCTTGAAGATTGTGGTCCTGGGCCCGCAAGATCTTCACCATCTCCTGATGGGTCAGGAAGTCGTGCACCCCATCGGTGGTGAAAAGAAACAGGTCGCCGGTCTGCACCGTGATCGAGTGATAATCGATATCGATATGCGGGTCGGCGCCCATGGCGCGGGAGAGAAACTCCTCCTCCTTGGAAACCCAGACCCGGTGGTCCCGGGTGACCTGTTCCAGATTTCCTCCCTGAGCGTGATAGATGCGTGAGTCACCGATATGCACGATGTGAGCGGTGGTGGACTTGAGCACCAGGCCAGTGAAGGTGGTGACCATGCCCATCGCCGAGTCATACAGTGACTGCCCCTGTCCACACAGCCAACGATTGAGCGAACCGAGTACCTTGCTGGCGGAGGTCTTGACGGTCCAGGACTCCGGGGTGCTGTAGTAGTCGGTCAGGAAGCCTTTGACACAGACCTGACTGGCATGACCGCCCCCCTCGCTGGAACTGACGCCATCAGCGATAGCCGCGGCCACGCCTTTGGTGAGCAGCAAAGAACCATCAGGCACACAGACATCACAACTGTCGTCGTTGTTGTCCTTTATCCCCGCCTCGCTGCGGAAGGCGTAATCGATTTCGAGTTTCGATGTCATGGAGAGGTAAATTCGCCGCTCCTGCGCATCCCTGCGCCCACGGCATACCGTACATCCTGTACATAAAAAAGGGTGGGCAGCGCCCACCCTACTTGGGTCGGTTATGCAAAATCAATCAGGTTACATCGATCATCTGCACGCTGCCATCTTCCATGACCTCGGCGGTCTGGCCCGCGGGCTCATCCAGGAAGCGCACCGCAACCAGGGCAACCAGGGCCGCGCCGGCGATCACCATGAAGAAGATCTGTGGCGAAACGAAGGAGAAGACCGTGAGGAAGGTCACTGCACCCACGTTGCCATAGGCGCCGGCCATGCCTGCCACCTGCCCGGTCATGCGGCGCTTCACCAGGGGCACCATGGCGAAGACCGCGCCTTCACCCGCCTGCACGAAGAAGGAGCAGGCCATGGTGGCGATCACGGCCAGGGCCAACGGCCAGCCGGAGGTGATTTGGCCAAGTATCAGGTAACCAACAGCGAGTCCCGCGATAAGTAGAGTCAGGGTGTTTCGACGGCCGAATTTGTCACTGAACAGGCCACCACCAGGACGGGCCACCAGATTCATGAAGGCAAAGCCGGATGCCAGCAAGCCGGCCTGCACAATGGAAAGGTCAAAG
>JBDLIT010000223.1:0-4131 GCA_039714735.1 Pseudomonadota bacterium | reverse complement strand
GGCACCATAATCGGCCATCTTTTTCGCCCACTCAATGGCATCGATGCCGGTGGGTTTACGCCCGCCGTGGGTGAAGATTTCCCACTTCAGGGGCTCCCCTTCGTCACTGACCTGCTTGGCGTCGATGGCCACCACGATGCACTGGGAACCAAAACGCTCGGCGGCCTCTTTGACGAATTCGGGATTGAACACCGCGGCAGTGTTGATCCCCACCTTGTCGGCGCCGGCATTGAGCATGCGCCGCACATCGTCCACGGTGCGGATACCGCCACCGACCGTCAGCGGGATGAAGACCTCGCTGGCCACCTGTTCCACCATATGCACGATGGTGTCCCGGTCATCGGAACTGGCGGTGATATCGAGAAAGGTGATCTCGTCCGCGCCCTCCTCGTTGTAACGTCGCGCCACCTCCACCGGATCGCCGGCATCGCGGATCTCCACGAACTTGACGCCCTTGACCACCCGGCCGGCGTCCACATCGAGACAGGGAATGATACGTTTGGCTAGCATCCTTCCACCTTTGGTATGTTTAAATAGGTACGGATTAAGAATTGCATGAATAGTCTCTGTGTCTCGGCAACTGCTCGTGCATTGCTCTCGACTGCTGGCTCCCGGCGCAGTTCTACCACCTACTTCCTTGTAGGCGTACCTCCTGCATCTGACCTCCATGGATGGAGGAAATGCAGAAGGATTGCAGGAGCAATCCCTGCCTTGCAGTCGTCTGTGGCTAATTTGTCAATTCATCCGCCAGTTTCTGGCCTTCGGCAAAATCCAGCGTGCCTTCGTAGATTGCCCGGCCAGTGATGGCAGCGGTGATATTCGAGGTATCGGCCTTACACAGCGCCTCGATATCCCCGATGTTGGTGATGCCGCCGGAGGCCACGACAGGAATACTGATGGCATTCGCCAGTGCTGTGGTCGCCTCGATGTTGGGGCCGGTCATCATGCCATCCCGGCCAATATCTGTATAGACAATGGCGGAGACTCCATCATCCTCGAAACGCCGGGCCAGTCCGGTCACTTCCTGATCAGTCACCTCCGCCCAGCCGTTGATCGCCACCATCCCCTGCTTGGCGTCCAGACCGACGATGACATGGCCGGGAAAGGACTTGCAGGCCCGGGTCACGAACTCCGGCTCCTTGACCGCCTGAGTGCCGATGATGCAATAGGTCACTCCCGCCTTGAGATAGACCTCGATGGTCGCCTCGTCGCGGATGCCACCGCCGACCTGGATCGGCAGCTCCGGATAGGCCTCAGCAATGGCATGAATCACCGCCCCATTCACCGGCTCACCGGCAAAGGCGCCGTTCAGGTCCACCAGATGCAGGCGGCGGCCACCGGCCTCCACCCAACGGCTGGCCATCTCCACCGGATTGTCGGAGAACACTGTATCATCCTCCATGCGCCCCTGGCGCAGGCGTACACATTTACCGTCTTTCAGATCGATTGCTGGTATTAACAACACAATAAATTTCCTAAATACGTTAGCCGCTAATGGACGCACCCCAAGGGCATTTCCTGCGGGGCACAAATCACCACGAATTTGCGCGAATTATTATCCATAACATTTGCGCTTTTTTTCGCTGATTCGCGTTTATTTGCGGCAAAAAAATATTCCGCTAAGCTGCCGATGTTGCCAGTCTGTATGGTTATCTTTAAACCTTCCAGTTCACGAAATTCTTCAGCAGCTGCAGTCCGGCATCCGCACTCTTTTCAGGGTGGAACTGCACCGCGAACAGGTTTCCATCAGCAAACGCACTGGCGAAGGTCACACCGAAATCGGTGGTCGCTGCGGTCAGGCCGGCCTCATCGGGATCCACATAGTAGCTGTGGACGAAATAGAAGCGGCTGTCCTGTTCGATATCTGCCCACAGGGGGTGATCATGGGTCTGATGCACCTGGTTCCAGCCCATATGGGGAATCTTCAGCAGCGCCCCATCCGGCCCCCGGCCACCGGGAAAATGGCGTACCTTGCCAGGATAGAGCCCCAGCAGCTCGGTGCCTCCGTTCTCTTCGCTGGACTCCAGCAGCACCTGCTGACCCATGCAGATGCCCAGAAATGGCTTGCTACGGGCGGCATCCAGGATCGCCTGGTTGAGGTGGTGCTCCGAGATCGCCAGCATACAGTCCCGTGCCGCGCCCTGTCCTGGGAACAGCACCCGATCCGACGCCAGGATCAACTTTGGGTCATCGGTCACCAGGATCTCATCGCCACTGTCGGCCACATGCTCCACCGCCTTCGCGACGGAGCGCAGGTTACCCATGCCGTAGTCAATAACGGTGATACGCTGTGTCATCGGATGTCAGCTCTCTATGATACGAGGTTACAAGCTGCCCTTGGTAGAGGGCACCAGGTCGGACATGCGTGGATCAGGCTCCAGCGCCATGCGCAGGGCGCGACCCAGTGCCTTGAACACCGTCTCTGCCTGGTGATGGGCATTTATGCCCCGAAGATTGTCGATGTGCAGGGTCATGCCGGCGTGGTTGACCATCCCGTGAAAGAACTCCAGCAACAGGTCCACGTCGAACTCACCGATCCGAGCCCGGGTGAAATCAACCCGGTATTCCAGACCGGGACGCCCGGAGAAATCCACCACCACCCGGGAGAGCGCCTCGTCCAGCGGCACATAGGCATGGCCATAACGCCGGATGCCTTTTTTATCACCCAGCGCCTTTGCCAGCGCCTGGCCCAGGGTAATACCGATATCCTCCACCGTGTGGTGGGCATCGATATGCAGATCACCCTCTGCCTTGATATCGAGATCGATCAGCCCATGCCTTGCCACCTGATCGAGCATGTGATCAAGAAAAGGCACGCCGGTTGCGAATTGACCGGCGCCAGTGCCATCCAGATTCAGCGAGATGCTGATCCGGGTCTCCAGGGTGTTGCGTTCGATATGCGCTGTGCGCTGCATGAAAAACTCCGGAAAAAGATGTGTGTATCTATCTGCTGTCTATTCAAAGGGATGCATTCTAGAGCAAATTTCTAGAAATTAGCAGTGGCAGCTCAACCTCCAGGGCCATCACTCCCGCCAGACATCGGAATTGGCGCTCAATCGTCATCCATCTCCCACTTGCCCTATTTTTCATTTCAGCACAACCTACAGCTTGGTGTTGATTCCGTCGAGCATCCGTGAAGATGACAAACTAGAATTTCACCTTCTCATTCTACCTGTCAGAACATCTCCTCTTCTACCTCCAGATAGGCCTGATTGATGTGTTTTCCCACCAGCCGGTCAAAATCCACCCAGTTTTTATAGGCGGTGAGCGCTTCAATAACCAGTGGCTTCATCTCAAAATCACTCAGCTCCTCATCCAGCTGCTTGGCCACTTCAGTGCGCAGTATCGACAAATAAGAACGGAACGTCTCAGGCACCTCACGTCCACCCGTGGGGCCGTGCCCAGGCACATAGATCTCCGCATTCGTTTGCAACGCCAGATCAAGGGCGGCGATGTTCCCCTTGAAAGTCCCATGCCGCATCTGGCCAAAACGGTTCATCATGGCATTGTCACCCAGAAACACGAGTTTTTTCGATGGGATCTCAATCATCAGATCGGTATCACTATGGGCCTTAGGCAGGTAGAGAAAGCGAATCTTCAGACCGGCCAGAGTGATCTCATCGGCATGATTGGCCTGTAGATTGGGCCCAACGATATCGGTACCCGCAGTGGCGTTTTCGGTCAGGCGCAACAACAGATCGATCCATTCCTGACCCTCCCCCTGCTCGATCTTTTCAAACATCCTGGGGTGCGCATAGATCGGAACTTTTGGAAAGGCCGCCACCAGCGCCTGATTGGCCAGCCAATGATCCCCATGGATATGCGTGTTCAACACCGCAACCACAGGCAGATCAGTCACCTTGCGGATCTGCCGCAGCACCATCTCACCGGTCTGCACACTGGAACCCGGATCGATCACCACCACCCCGGTCGGAGTGACGATAAACGCCGGATTGTTCATGAAGCCCTGATTCTTCACCGAGGGCTCGCCCAGAGGACCATGTATCACGTACACACCCTCAGTGATCAGGTCAGCGGGATAGTCCGGCAGGGCCGGTCCACGCGCCAACGCAAAGCCTGAAACGCTAAAATAACCGCATACAACAAACAGAAGAAATTGCTTGATCATGA
>JBDLIT010000222.1:0-4218 GCA_039714735.1 Pseudomonadota bacterium | reverse complement strand
TCCACAGTAATGTGACATGTCAGTCTCCTCATCTTGTTGAACAGCCAGTTTAACAACTGGTTGCGAGGAGGCTGGCTAGAGGATTATCAGACTCGTTGAACATAATATAATCAACGAATCAGACCCCTTGATGAAATGACCACCTTGATGACCACGGTCCACGTGCCTCTTGGCGTCGCGGGGCACTACGAAGTGCACCCCAAAGCCTGCAACGAATTGCGACGTCATCTCTTTACCCGTGCAAAGGGGGACGGCCTTACCGCAACCGCTTCCAGAAGGTTGCTGGCTTATGTGGAGTGCCAGAGACGGAAAGGTGGTCGCCCAACAGATGAACCTAGGCACCCCGCTGCAGGCGGTGGTGTTGCCTGGACGGAGGTACTAGCAATCGCTGGCTGAAGTGAGTCGTGGAATAGTGTTCATTTTGCTCAACTGGCGGTATGCAGTAATTGAAGGAACCTTTGCTTCATACATCGATTGACTGCCCTACGGGTCGGTTGTGCAATTTCCTCTTGCAGGAATACAAGACCCCTCTCTGTGCAAGGCATCGTACTATTACCATCGGTAAGCCCATGGCTTTACTGTCATACTCGTAAATGATCGAATTGGTTATTCATTCAACAAGTGAGTCATGCCATGAGTACCTGCCCAGTCAACGGCCTATCTTTTCGCGAAAATGTCGACCACATGGTGGAGAGCGCGATGCGCATTCTGGGCGTCTCCGACACCCTTGGGGAGGCGATCAAGGCTTGTCGATCGGTACTGCAGGTAAAGTTTCCGGTCAAGATCCGTGGGCAGGTGAAGGTCTTCACCGGCTGGCGCGCCATCCACAGTGAACACCTGCTGCCGACCAAGGGGGGTATCCGTTTCGCTCCCATTGTCAGTCAAGATGAGGTGGAGGCCCTGGCGGCGTTGATGACCTATAAGTGTGCGCTGGCTGATGTGCCTTTCGGTGGCTCCAAAGGTGGTTTGATTATCGATCCCAGGGAGTATGACGACGAGGAGATCCGCACCATCGTCACCCGCTTCACCATCAATCTGGCCAAAAAGGGCTTTCTGGACCCCGCCACCAGTGTGCCGGCTCCGGATATGGGAACCGGCGAGCGGGAGATGGCCTGGATGGCTGAGACTTATCGGCAACTCTATCCGCAGGACATCAACAGTAATGCCTGTGTCACCGGCAAGCCGCTCGACCATGGTGGAATCGCCGGGCGCACGGAAGCCACGGGACGGGGTATCCAATACGCAATCCAGGAGTTTTTTCGTCATCCCGACGACGTAAAGGAGGTCGGACTGGAGGACAACCTGCACAGCCAAAGGATTGTCATTCAGGGCCTTGGAAACGTGGGCTACCACGCTGCTAAATTCCTCACGGAAATGGATAACGCGACGGTTATCGGGGTGATCGTTTCCACTGGCGCCATCATCAACCTGGATGGGCTGGATATCGAGGAGCTGCATCAATATCATCGGCAGCACCATAGCTTGAAGGGATTTCCCGGCGGAACCTTTGTCGAGAACAGCAGCCAGGTATTGGAGATGGAGTGTGACATCCTGATTCTGGCCGCCCTCGAGGCGCAAATTCATGGAGCCAATGCGGATCGTATCCGCGCCAAGCTGATTGTGGAGGGCGCCAATGGCCCTGTTACCTGCCAGGGTGAAAAAATGCTGATGAGAAACGGCGCGGCGATCCTCCCGGATATCTATGTCAACTCAGGGGGGGTTGTGGTCTCCTATTTCGAATGGACCAAAAACCTCTCTCACATGCGCTTCGGCCGCCTGCAGAGGCGTTATGAAGCAACCCGTGCCATGCATCAGTTGACCGCCCTCGAATCACTCACCGGGCAGCAGGTGCCCGAGTGGATGCGCGATGAGATCGTGCAGGGCGCCAGTGAGTTGGATCTGGTGCGATCCGGTTTGGATGACACCATGCGGGAGGCCTACCGCCAGATCCGTGAAGTCATGGCCGAGAGCGATGAGATCAATGACATGCGTACCGCTGCCTATGTGATTGCTATCGATAAGATTGCCCGTTGGTATCGGATTCAGGGGATCAACTGAGGCGCACCACTGCATTTGTGCATCCCTGCACGGCAGATGGAGCAAATGCAATAGGACTCTCTGGAACAATCCTTGCCCTTGCGTCGACGATCGCGATTCCAACCATGTAATTACTCGTGCAACCATTGGTGCTAAGCCAGTTCCTGCATAAAACGCTGACAGAGCGCCTTGAAATTATGGTACTGATCCCCGGTCAATGGCTTGTTACTACACCCGTTATCCGCATAGAAAAGGCCGACAGGTTTGTTTTTGATGAATATCGACATGACCAGAAATCCCTTGCCACACAGCTGTTGAAGTATTTTCTCCGGGAGCAGCTGTTGGTACTTTTCCTGGTTACCGGGATTCAGCCAGATGGCCTGGGGTTTTTTCATCAAAAGGGAAAAGAGGCTGGGCCTTTGCAGACTGACCTGAAATCCTTTGAGTTTTGACTGCGCTTGATTGCCGGCAACAAAGCGGGCGATGAGCTTTGTTTTATCGGTTGAAAGCATGGTAAACATCACATTCACCAGGCCGTGATTTTCTTGCATTGTATCGATGGTGCGCGTCAGACTTTCGTGTAAGGGATTGTGCTTAGGTGCGGGTTTTTTATCGGTTGCCGGAGATTTCTGGTGGACGGGTTGCGCGGTTTTTTCAGCTTTCGCCGGCAGTGGTGGTTGAGTCGTTGCCGGTTCTGATTTGGCTTCGGTCTGCTGCATTGGCGGGCTGACCTTGTTGCCTGTGGAGTTGACCAGCCGGAAAGCCGGCAGGGGCAGTGGCAACCCATGTAATTTCCGCGCAGCGAGTGCGGCGGCCTGGTGCAACTGGGCCTGGGCCTGTTCCTGGCTAATCTCCAGGAATTCGGCCAACAGTTCCAGATGGTCGAAAATCTTCTGGCTGGTCCAGCTATGAACACTGTCTCTGGCAACCGCACAAGCCAGCATCACGGTCAAAGGTTGAGGCTGGAAGCTGTTGTATAGCTCTTGCGACTCCTGTGTCAATTCCGGCAGCTGCCAACGACTGCTCAGCTTCTGGTTTAATGCTTCAAGGGTAAATCCCAAGACTTGCAGAGCGGCGTCTTCCCGGCTATCACCCTGTTGCATGAGCTGTTGAATCTGCCGCATCACTTCAGGTGCGGCATTCCATAACGCCATTTCACCCACATCGTGCAACAGGGCGGCAAACGTTAGTGATTCAGCTTCACGAAATTTCAAACGCAGGCTCAGCTCAGATGCGTAGATTGCAGCATGGGCGGCCCGGCTATAACCGTCGAGCAGGCCGCGCCGCGGAGGTCCCTTTAATCGATCCTCCAAGGCGGGCAAGTCCAAGCTTGCCTGTTTGATCTGATCCATTCCCAGTAGAGATAGGGCATTGCCAAGTTTACTGACCGGCTCCTTGGGCTGGTTGGGAAGGCTTTTGAGTTTGCGAAAGACATACAGGGAAAACCCCGGATCAAACTCGATCACATCCCGTAGGGAGGTATGACTGGCGCTCGACTTGTCCAGCAGATCTTTTACCCGGGTCAGGGTGCGGCGCATGACCGGCAGCGGTTCGGGGGAGAGGCGGGCGACCCAGGTATTGATAGATTCGGTCATGCGTTAAACAGATCCTGATAACTTAACTTCCTGATTATCTACCCGGTTAGAGCGGCGTTGACCAGGTTATCTTTAGAGCTTAGGCCCAGAACGGGAGCTGGATAGTCTAAACAGTTTCTGACAGGCTGATGGAGTGATAAGATCAGCCGCTTTGAGTTTTCTATTCGAGAGGTCAGTATGGCGGGACACAGTAAATGGGCCAATATCAAGCATAAAAAGGCCGCCAATGACAAAAAACGCGGCAAAATATGGACAAAGCTGATTCGTGAAATCACCGTGGCTGCACGCATGGGTGGTGGAGAGATCGACGCCAATCCCCGGCTGCGCCTGGCGGTGGACAAGGGGCTGTCCGCCAACATGCCGAAAGATACCATCGAGCGCGCCGTCAAACGCGGCGCCGGTGGCGTAGAGGGGGAGAATTACGAAGAGCTGCGTTATGAAGGTTATGGTCCCGGTGGCGCTGCGGTGATTGTGGACTGCATGACCGACAACCGTAACCGCACCGCATCCGAAGTGCGCCATGCCTTTACCAAGCTGGGGGGGAATCTGGGCACCGATGGATCTGTGGCCTATATGTTCAGCAAGC
>JBDLIT010000221.1:0-4288 GCA_039714735.1 Pseudomonadota bacterium | reverse complement strand
TCCGTTTGGTCGATTTGCGTAACGCCGATTTGACGGATGCAGACCTTTCCCACTGTATTATGGGTGGGACAATTCTGCGCAATGCCAATGTGAAGGGGGCAAACTTTGATGGAGTGAAACTGACCACAGTAACCGTCACACACGCCAATTTTTCTGAGGCGCTGAATGTCGAGATGCCTTCGTTCAAGTCAGGCTGGCGTTGACAATGAAAATACTGACCTGACAGCCTATGATTGAAAACATTTGAGTGTTTTCGAGGTCTTTATCCACAAAGAGATTCTCACCGCATGCGGAAACTTTATGAGGCGGCTGATCGAATTGAGGCTCAGGTCCTGAAGGATCATCTGCAGGATGAAGGGGTGGAATCGGTCATTCTGGGAGATTATCTGTCGGGAGCGATGGGTGAATTGCCCGCCAATATCTATCCGGAAGTCTGGGTGTTGGATGCCAAGGATATGGCAAAGGCGCAGCAAATATTGCGAGACTTCACAAAAAGTCACATTCAGAGAGAACAAAATGGTGACTGGCGCTGTTTAAAGTGTGGTGAGATGGTCGATGCGGGATTCGAACTATGCTGGAATTGCGCGACTCCTCGTACAAAACAGAAATGAACTCGGAGATCCGAAATGGGTAAGTTACTGAAGTTTCTGGGCTGGTTGCTGGGCATTCTGGTGGTGCTTGTATTGGCGGCAGTGGTATTGGTGCCGCTTTTTGTAGATCCCAATGAACATAAAGACAAGATTATAGCCGAAGTCAAAAAGGCCACAGGACGGGATCTGACTATCACCGGGGACATTGGGCTTTCAGTGATTCCCTGGCTGGGATTGGATCTGAATGGCTTGAGCCTGAGTAATGCGCCAGGTTTTGGAGATAAGCAATTTGCCTCGGTGCAACGCACTAAAGTGAGGGTTAACCTGATCCCCTTGATCTTCAAGCAGACCCTCGAAGTGGATACGGTTGAAATCAAAGGACTGGAGCTGAATCTTGCCAGGTCAAAAGAGGGCGTGGCCAACTGGGATGACCTGTCCGGAAGGGAGGTGGGCAAGGATCCTGAAACCGCTCAAATTGACGAGCAGAGTCGAGCCGGAGGCAAAGGGCTTGTCGGATACTCCATTGGCGGAGTGGCGATCCAGGAGGCTCATGTGGTGTGGGACGATCAGAGCACCGGAGAGCATTATGAGATCAAGGGGCTCAATCTGGAGACTGGCTCCCTGAGTCCGGGAAAGTCAGTGAAAGTCAGATTGGCATTGGAGATAGAAAGCCGCCAGCCGTCCATGCAGGCAAAATTCGAACTGTCTGGACTGTTGAATGCGAATCCTGAGAGTCAGAGGGTCTCATTCGAGCGTCTGGTATTGGAGCTCGGTGTCGCAGGTGAAGGGTTGCCGAAAGAGGGCGTGAAGGCTCAGTTAACCACTGATTTGACGATTGATCATGCTGCTGACACCCTCGAGGTGAAAAATCTGTCTGTCAATTCCGATGAGCTTGCCATGCATGGCAAGCTACAGGGTCGAGGGATTAGCACCAATCCTGTCTTCGAAGGTAATTTCCGGCTGGATGAGTTCAGTCCTCGAAAGTGGATGGAGCACTTCGGGATACCCGTGCCTGAAACGGCGGACCCAAAAGTGCTGCAGAAATTAGGCTTGTCGGCTAATATCAATGCCAGTAACAATCACGTGGCGCTCGGTAAGATTGCCATGGTGCTGGATGACACTCATATCAAAGGCGATTTTGAATTACTCAATCTTGCTGATCCCAATTACAGATTCAATCTCGATCTGGACACGATCAACCTGGATCGTTATCTGCCGCCATCTTCAGATACGGCTGATGCCAAACGTCCCTCGGCTCCACAAAAAGAGGAGCCCCTCTTTCCTGTGGAAATGCTGAGTAAGCTCAATCTGGATGGAAGCCTGCGGATGAATACACTCATCGCAAAGAATATCCGTGCGGAAGCGATAGAGGTGAAACTGGCGGCCAAGAACGGGCGCCTCAAGGTTGATCAGCAGGTGGGGCGTTTTTACGATGGCCTGATCAAGGGTGGGGTCGTGCTGGATGTGCGAGGTAAAACGCCGAAGCTGAAGATCGATCAAAAGGCCTCACGGATCCTTGCCGGGCCTTTATTACGGGATCTGACCGAGACGGATAAACTGGAGGGGAGTGGTGGTTTCAATGCCAGTCTGAACAGTTCGGGTCAAACGGTCAGCCAGTTGAAACGCTCGCTCAACGGCTCCCTCGACTTCATTTTCAGGGATGGGTCGGTGAAGGGCGTCAACCTGGCAAAGATGATCCGGGAGGCCAAGGCGAAACTCTCTGGTGAGACGGTTGCCGTCACGCATGAGCCTGAACAGACGGACTTTTCTGAGATGGGTGGCAGTGCTGTGGTGCGCAATGGCATTTTGACGAATCGGGATCTGCTGGCGAAATCACCTTATCTGCGCGTCGATGGTTCAGGCAAGGTGAATATCGTGATGGAAAACCTCGATTATACCGTCAGGCCGGTAATCGTCAGCAGCGCCAAAGGTCAGGATGGTCAAGGGCTTGACGAACTGGTCGGCGTGCCTATTCCGATCCACTTTGAAGGGCCCTGGGCCAAGCCGGAATGGAGTATTGATCTGGCAAAGGTGCTGCAGGAGCAACAGAAGGCCAAAGTAAAAGAACAGTTGGACAGCAAGATTCAAGAGAAACTGCCGGAGTTGCAAGATAAACTGCCAGATGGTTTAAAGGGCCTTTTCTAACAGCCGGAAACAAAGCTGAGAGGGCGCGATTACGCGCCCTTTGTATTTTATGCAAACGAGTCACTTCACCTCGGCGGTTTTGGTCTGGTATGAGCAGCATGGCCGCAAGGACCTGCCCTGGCAACAAGACCGGGATCCTTATGCGATCTGGGTCTCTGAGATTATGTTGCAGCAGACCCAGGTGGCAACCGTCATTCCATACTATCTGCGCTTCATGGAACGCTTTCCCCGCCTGCTTGAGTTGGCGGATGCTGAGCTGGACGAGGTGTTGCATCACTGGTCTGGACTGGGTTACTACGCCCGGGCCCGGAACCTCCATGCCGCAGCGCAGCGGGTTCGAGACCAATACGGCGGTGTTTTTCCTGAGGCGTTCGAGTGTCTACAGAGCTTGCCGGGTATTGGGCGTTCCACTGCCGGGGCAATCCTGTCTTTTGCCTGGGGCCAGCCGCATCCGATTCTGGATGGAAATGTAAAGCGAGTATTGGCAAGGCATTTTGCGGTTGAGGGTTGGCCGGGAAAATCACTCATCCTGAAGCGGCTCTGGGAATTGTCTGAATCTCTCACACCGAAGACCAATACCTCCGCATACAATCAGGCCATGATGGATCTGGGCGCCCTGATCTGCCGACGGGGTGCGCCACTCTGCAGCGACTGTCCCGTGACGGCAAGCTGTCAGGCCCATGCCGTTGGTAGAGAGCAAGAGTTGCCGACACCCAAACCGCGAAAAACCTTACCGGTCAAGTCCAGCTATCTGTTGGTGCTGCGAGATCAGGCAGGTTCCGTATTGCTCGAACAGAGACCCCCGGTGGGGATTTGGGGCGGGCTTTGGAGCTTTCCTGAGTGCCCGATGGATTCGGACCCCATAGACTGGTGTCAGGGTAAACTGGCATTCAAACCCGCAGACGTGACCCGCTTGCCGATGCGGCGTCATACCTTCTCACATTTCCATTTTGATATGACTCCGTTGGAGATTCTGGTTAAAAACCCCAACAACAGGGTCATGGATGATGGAGCCTGGGTCTGGTATAAACTGGCCAAACCGGATGCGCGGGGCATGGCGGCGCCAGTCCTACGCATCCTCGATGAATTGCAAGAAAGCTCCACAGGAGAGAATGGATGAGCCATAGCGTTAACTGCGTGAGATTGAAGCGAGAGGCTGAAGGGCTGGATCGTAAACCCTACCCGGGTGAGCTGGGTCAGCGGATCTACGAGAATGTCTCGAAAGAGGCCTGGCAGGAGTGGTTGAGGCATCAAACCATGCTCATCAATGAAAACCGCATCAGTCCGGTGGACCCAAAGGCGCGCAAGTTTCTCGAAGAACAGATGGAGCAGTTTTTCTTTGGTGCAGGTGCAGAAACACCGCCGGATTATGTTCCGCCTAAATGAGCTGGCACCAATCCAGCTTGACTCAACCGGGTAAGCTGGGTTTAATACGTCCTCTTCCATTCTGGCCAGGTAGCTCAGTCGGTAGAGCAGGGGACTGAAAATCCCCGTGTCGGCAGTTCGATTCTGTCCCTGGCCACCATATAAAACAATAAGTTAGCTGTAAGTCA
>JBDLIT010000220.1:0-4337 GCA_039714735.1 Pseudomonadota bacterium | reverse complement strand
CCACTGGCTCCACTGCGCCTCCAACACCTCCTTGACTTTGTTCTATCCCCATACCAAGCGTGGCACCGAGGCCATGGATGAGATGGGTGTCCTGCCCTTGTTCGAAGGGGTATTGTGTCATGACCACTGGACAGATTTTTGCTCCTGCAAAATCTGCATTTCCACCATCCATGGCGGTCAAACCCTACTACCGTTACGACTGTACCCATGCCTTGTGCAATGCGCACCATCTCAGGGAGTTGGAACGAGCTTGGGAACAAGATCACCAGCAGTGGGCCAAGGAGATGCAGGCGTTGCTGATCGAACTCGCAATAGCGGTAGAGGATGCCGGTGGTTGGTTACCACAGGATGAAGCCAAACGGTGGCGCCGTCGATATCGGCAATTACTTAAAAAGGCTGACACAGAATGTCCACCTCCCGATGAAAGTCAACGAAAAGGAAAACGGGGCAGACTCAAACGATCGAAAGCCAGAAACCTGCTGGAGCGATTACGAAACTTCGAGCAAGATGTCCTGCGCTTCATGGATGCGAAGGATGTCCCCTTTACCAATAATCAGGGTGAGAACGATCTGCGCATGACTAAGGTGCAGCAGAAGATCTCTGGTTGCTTCCGATCAATGGATGGGGCAAAGATCTTCTGCCGGGTTCGCAGTTACCTGTCAACTTGCCGCAAGCAGGGTATGACGGCCACGGAAGCATTGACATTGCTTTTTCAGGGCAAGAATCCGGATTTCATGAATCAGGATGAAGCCTAATGTGGCTGGTCATGGCAGAATGGGCTGAATAGTTACTAAAATTTAATGATTATTTTTCTGCAGTAAAACAATATGGGAGAGTTAACAATGGAAATAACTAAGATTTCTCAGCAAGTCGAAATATCAGAAGCAAGTTATGTTGACTTTAGAGCAGCTATAAAATCAGATGGTAGTTATGATGCTGATAAAGTAAAAACCGCCCTTATCACTGGTGGATTCTCCCTCATCCAGGCCGAAGATTTCGCCTCAGATTGGCGCGTAGCCAACCACCTTCCCAACACCTCAGCCGGCTTTTCCGCCACGGTATTTGAAAGTGTGGACAATCCGGGTGAATACACCCTTGCCATTCGCGGAACAGAGCCTGGTGCGCAATGGGGCACAGATCTGACCCTGGCCGATATAGCCGTCATCGGTGCAGATGGTATTGCCCTCTCTCAGGCCATTGATCTGTTCAACTACTACCAGCAGTTGATCACGGCAGAAGGCCAGCAGGCGGTTCAATACGAGGTCTATGAAGGCATACTTCCACCGCCGCAGGGGGCTGTATATATACAACTCGATACGGGAAGTGGACCGCTTTCCGCACCCATGTATCGCTACCTCGAGGTGTCAGACCTCGCCGACGGGCTGGGCGTGATTCCTGATGGAACCATGATCGATGTCACCGGCCACTCCCTGGGCGGGCACCTTGCCTTGATCATGTCACGGCTCGATCCGGCCCGGATAAATGATGTCCACACCTACAATGCGCCAGGGTTCGATACGGGAATCATCGGCAGCGACGATACCGAGTGGTTCTTTTCCGCCATGGCCCAGGCGGAAACGTCGGCAACCGGATCGACCACCGTTGGATCGGCGTTTCCAGATACAAAGATCAATAATCTGGTGGTGCCGGAGGATCTTGCATCGGATATCGGCTTCCTTCCGGGCGGTGTGATCGAGCATTTTTCAGAGGTGAGCACGGCTTCAGGGTTGCATAGTATTTTTTCATCCCATTCCATAACAGGTGTGGTTGATGCCCTGGCTGTCTACAACCTGCTCACAGGTATTGATCCGACAGCCGATTTCACCCGCCTGACACCCATTCTTGAAGCGGCTTCGGTGGAATCGGAAAACAGCCTGGAATCTGTGGTTCAGAATATTACCGAGCTCTTCTCAGTGCCGGTCACCCTGATAACCGATGGCCGGGAGCAACTCCACCATAGCCTGCAGGCGATCGAAACCAAGTTATTCGTTGACCGCAATGCGGCGAACCCAATACTCAAACAGGAATATCAGAACCTGCAGATTATCGATCTGAGTGATGATACCCAGCAACAGCTGGTTGATGGCGCAAACGAGCAACTTGCCATCCGCTACGCCCTGACCCATCTTGATCCCTTCGCCGTTACCGGCAGCGATGACCTCTTCATACCGCATAATCAAAACGGTGAGCTAGATATTTACAACAAGGATACCCACGAAGGCACGCTGACCGAAAACTATCTGCAAGATCGTGCAGAGTTTCTCATTCTGTTAAACCAAGGCGGCCTCACCGATGCATCGGTAAGAGGTGAGACTATCGAGTTCTTCGACAAAATAAATGATGAACTCGCTCATTACGACAATACCAAAGGCGGCGACCGGAGTCGTTACCACTTCGGCAGTAATAGTAATGATCGACTTGAGGGTGCTAGGAACGAAGACCACCTCTACGGCGGTGCCGGAGACGATACGCTCAAGGGCAATGGTGGCGCCGATTACCTGGCGGTGAAGATGTCATCTATGCGGGTGGCGGTGACGATTTAATCCATGGCGACTCAGACCGAGTGGTTGCCGGTTTTGAGTGGATCGATGAAGAGGGCAGTTTAAGGTACGCACTCGACACGATTGGTTACACCTGGGATTCAACTCCACGCATCACGCTGTCAGGACCGGCGGGAGCAGCCAACCCAATCGATTCAGGTGATGATTTGATCTATGCCGGTGACGGCAATGATACCGTCTTAGGACAGGCGGGGGATGATGTGATCTACGGTGAAGGGGGCGATGACATCCTTGACGGCGACCTGGAAGCGAGCGGCGCTTCTCATCTGCCTGGCGAGTACCACGGCAATGATTTCATTGATGGCGGTAGCGGCGATGATGCCATACGCGGCCTGGGCGGTAATGATGTCCTGTTTGGTGGGGAGGGCGCAGATACTCTGATCGGCAATGGTAACGATATCACCAGCCTGCTCTGGGTTGGCACGGTAAGGAAAATCCTTACCCATCACAGACTGGAAAACGTGGCTTGACCGACAGCCAGGAAGAGAGTGGATAAAATCACAAGGAACGCACACACGAAGGAAAATAGCAGGAAAACTCCAGGGTCAGGGAATAGACAACCCACACCCTCTACAGTCCTGATGTTTCTTTCGACCCCAGGGCATGCCTACCGGTAAAACAGAGTAGCGCCCCCTTTCAATCCGCTCTTTCATTCCGTGCCTTTGGCAGACGGAAATTGATATTGAATTCGATAGGAATCCTTATCTGGTGTATAGGGTTAAAAAGGATGAAAAGAGGAGAATGCGATCCTATTATCAACTACAACAGCAATCATCTTCCACTCTCGTATTGGATGACTGAACGAAACGGCCCGGTCCAACCAACCTGGCGTTTGATTCATTCAACGGCAGTGTTGATGGCGGGATTTTATATTACAAAGGGCGACCTTATTAACCAAGAAGAGCGTAAATAGGAAAAACCACACATATGAAGAGTAAGAAAAACCCATGTGCATAGAACAGGCGAGCCACCTCACATCAAAAATCGTCATCAAGCCCTGTAAAACCGGCAAGTCCACTCGTGCATACAAGGAACACAGGCATGCGCCTGGCTGGAGTTATCGATATCTACGGAGTCCGGGAGGGAAAAACATGAACGAGTTTTCAGTCAGAAGCACGGTGCAATACACCCAGTTATTTTGTCCTGTAGACCTCAAATTACATTGCTGCCGAAAATCCATGGACAGGTTGGCTCATGGACCCTACGCCTTGATGCAGACAACAGCAGTGGAAGACCCATCATGATGGGGCTGGTCGTACTGGCCATCATGGTGGGTTATCTGTTTGTCTGCTGGCTCATCAGCCTCCTGGTAGCATCAGTCGTCAACGAAAAAGGCGGTAACGGCAAACGCTGGGGCCATATCATCATGGGCCTGCTGTTCAGCATGATCTTCTGGTACGCCCTTGCGGTTGAGGTCGTGTTCTGGAGTTGTTGCGCCATTGGCCAGGACATGACTATTTACAAGACCCTGGAGGAATGGAAAAGGGAAAATCCCGGTGTAGCTGAGACATTGAATCCTGATCCCGAAGTATCACAAGGAATATATCTGGTTAAAAGCGAGGGCCGAAAACGTTTTTACCGGTTGCCTGATGGTACGGAGCTTATTGCACATTACGGCTGGAGAAAAAATTATTTATATACCGATATGCAGCGAAGTGACGGCACAATACTATCTTGGCTCAACCAGCGTTTCGCTTGGCAAAATATTTCCAAAAATAGACCACTCAATGTGGTGGAGAAAGAAGAACGCATCATTGATCTCAAGACTGGTGAAAT
>JBDLIT010000219.1:0-4392 GCA_039714735.1 Pseudomonadota bacterium | reverse complement strand
CTTTTGCATCAGTTAAGCGCCTTCATCTGGATGTGTTGTTTGGTAAGAGATTCAATTATATCCAGAATACTGTTGGCGCTTAACTTTAAATAATTACCTTATCTCAATGAATATCAATACCTTAGCGGCTGACTGGTAGCGGTATTGGAGACTGACCCCATTGATCATTCCATTGATCATTTTGGATATAACACTCGTAATTTGGATCTAATTGCTTGTTTGGTATATAGCCAAGCGGAGAAATACGACAGATATTGAAACGTGGCTTAGCCCGTGAAACAGACATACCAATGCTTACTACCGGGGGCAGGTAAATCTCCGGATTCCTATCTGGCTGTAAGTGATAAGGTTTGCGTTTATTTTTTGATTGACTGAATTTCTCACGGTCCATGTATGTGTTCTTCCTGGATCAGTATGGCTATTTCCGAGTCTATTTACTATCGTATTCCATCGAAAGATTCAAATCGTCTACTTATAACCCATCGATGTCAATGGGCCGTTGGCATCAACAAAATCAACCCAAATTAGATCGTCACAGACACCACCACGCTGGGTCCGGTAACTATTTTCGTAACAACCAAAGGATCAGGGTCAACAGACCGCTCACCAGCAACATGCTGGTGAGTGGCAGGTAGAAACGGAAATTCTCCCGCTCCACCACAATGTCGCCGGGCAATCGTCCCAGCGGCAGCTTGCCCAGCCAGGGCCAGAGCAGGCCGATTGCCAATATGGCGATGCCCAGCCCGATCAGGAACTTCTGCATGAATCAGACACGTCCGTAAGCCGCATTTTCCAGGCGACGGATGCGTTCCTCCAGAGGAGGGTGGGTGGAGAAAAGCTGCTTCACACTCTTGCCTTTGAGCGGATTGACGATGAACAGATGAGCCGAAGCCGGATGGGTCTCCGCCTCCTGCATGGGGATACGCTGGTTGGCCTGGCCCAGTTTGCGCAGCGCGCCGGAGAGCCAGAGTGGATTGCCGCAGATGGCGGCGCCCTGGGCGTCGGCGGCATACTCCCGGGAGCGGGAGATGGCCATCTGGATCAATGAGGCGGCCAGTGGGGCGAGGATCATCATGACGATGGCGCCGATAGCGCCAAATCCGTTGTTGTTATCATTGCTGCGGCCGAAGCCGAATAGCATTGCCATCTGGGCGAAATTGGCCAATGCAGCAATGGCGCCGGCGATCGTCGCGGCGATGGCGCTGGTCAGGGTATCGCGGTGTTTGACATGGGCCAGTTCATGGGCCATGACCCCGGCCAGTTCCTCCCGGCTCAGGATTCGCATCAGACCGCTGGTGGCCGCAACCGCCGCATGTTGCGGGTTTCTGCCGGTGGCAAAGGCATTCGGTGCATCACTGGGGATCACATAGACCTTGGGCATAGGTAGACCGGCGCGGTTAGAGAG
The DNA here is from genome assembly GCA_039714735.1 of Pseudomonadota bacterium. GTDB lineage: Bacteria > Pseudomonadota > Gammaproteobacteria > Chromatiales > Chromatiaceae > JASJBU01. Next base: position 2,987 of record JBDLIT010000219.1, on the reverse strand, counting down.
TTCCCGCACCACCTGGTGCAAGACAGGGGCTTCGTTGGGCCCGGCAGGCCTTGCTTTGTAGATCTTCAGTACGATCTTGTCGGAAAACCAGTAAGAACCGATATTCATCGCGCCGGCAAAGATCAGGGCGATGATCAACCCCTGCTGCCCGCCCATGGCCTGTCCCGCCACCAGCAGCAGGCCGGTGAGGGCGGCGAGCAGCAGAGTTGTGCGCATTCCGCTCATAATGAACTGTTTCTCCAGTCGACTATCAAACTTATTCATAATAATGTGTGGGCCGCCTGGATACTTTTCAAGCAGGACCATTCACAACCCATCAATCCAACCTTGATCGAGCACTAGAGACGGAACACCATGAAAGATTTAGTAAAAGAGTACTACGGTCAGATTCTGCAACACTCCAACGATCTGCAAACCAATGCCTGTTGTACTGACAGCTCGATGCCGGATGAGTTGCGAACTGTGCTCGCCAATATCCATGATGAGGTGTTGGCCCGCTACTATGGTTGCGGCCTGGTCAGCCCCCAGTTACTGGAAGGTATGCGGATACTCGATTTGGGCAGTGGCTCGGGGCGTGACTGCTATGCCTTGGCGCAGATGGTGGGCGAGCAGGGCTATGTCCTCGGTGTGGATATGACGGATGAGCAGTTGGATGTGGCTAAGCGTCACGTGGACTGGCATCGAGAGAAGTTCGGATATGCCCAGAGCAATGTAGAGTTCAGGAAGGGTTATATCGAACGCCTGGACGAATTGGGTCTGCAGGATGAGAGCTTCGATATCATCGTCTCCAACTGCGTGATCAACCTCTCCCCGGACAAAGAAGCAGTGCTCAAGGAGGCTTATCGCCTGCTCAAGCCGGGCGGTGAGCTCTATTTCTCCGATGTCTATTCAGACCGCCGGGTGCCCCATCATCTGATCGCTGACCCGGTGCTGTATGGCGAGTGTCTGAGTGGCGCACTCTACTGGAACGATTTCATCAATCTGGCGAAAAAGGCCGGATTTGCCGACCCGCGTCTGGTGGAGGATCGGCCCATCACCATCGACAACCCTGAGATCGAAGCAAAGATCGGCCATATTGGCTTCTATTCGGCCACCTATCGGTTGTTCAAGCTGGATGGGCTGGAGCCGGCCTGTGAAGATTACGGTCAGGCAGTGGTCTATAAGGGAGACATGCCGGGGAGTGAGTATGAGTTTGTCCTGGATAATCATCATGTCATCGAAAAAGGCAGGATGTTTCTGGTCTGCGGCAATACCTACCGGATGCTCAAGGAAACCCGTTTCAGTAATTATTTCGATTTTTATGGGTGCTGGGAGACCCATTTCGGGATTTTCGATGACTGTGGCAGCAGCATTCCGTTCTCACAAGCGGCGGCTGGAGAACGTCCAGACTCAGGTAATGGGGGTGGGTGCTGTTGAACGGATTACGCAACTTCAGCATCAATAATTCGCATCTCTAATGAGTTAGGTATTTTCCCTATCATTATTAATAATGATTCTCAGCTTTAATCTCAGTATAATACGAGGTTATCATCTCGTTATTGCAGGCGATTGGTATTTGCCAGAAGATTTTGGCATCCCCTGTCTAGAGTCGAACACAGTCGCAGTGCGTCGAATAAAAACTTCTTTCAGTTGAGGAACTTGCGGATTATGCTTAGAAAGCTTTCGCTTGCAGCACTTGTTGCAATTTTTTCCAGCCTGGCCCCGTGGGCTACGTCTTTTGCCTCGGAATATGATCTCCAGCCGGTCAAACGGGAGCATGTCTCCGTGCATATAGCCATCGCCGGCACGGTATCGGCGCGCAAATCGGTGCAGCTTACCGCACAGATTCCTGGCCGTATCCAATACATTGCAGGGCAGGAGGGTGATCGTTTTCAGCCGGGGGATCTGCTGGTGCAGATCGATGACAACGCCCTGCGGGCCAAGCTCGATGCAGCGGTTGCCAGCCGGGACTCGGCTCTGGCGGCTATTCGAAATGCCAACATGCAGCTCCACCGGGAACTCCGTTCTCCTCAATCCCGTGCGAGTGGTCAGGCGCCCGGGGGTATGGGAATGCCAGCGATGATGGATCAGATGTTCACCAATCCCATGCAGAACGCGATGGGCATGCGTAGCCGTGGCGCTGAGCGGGATTCGGATCTGGTGTCGCGGGAGACCCAGGTAACCCAAGCCACCACGCAACACAAACAGGCTGAGGCGCAGATCAAGGAGATCCAGGCCTCTCTGCGCGATGCCCGCAGCATGGCGCCTTTTGCCGGTGTGGTGGAGATCGTACACGTAGAGGTGGGTGATACCATGCAGCCGGGTATGCCAATCCTCAATTACAGCGAAACCAGTGGTTATCAGGTCGAGGTGGATATCCCATCCCGTCTGAGTGCCGGTATGCGGGAAGGAGATCTTTTTGCGGTCCGTCTGGATGGTTCTGATCCTGCAATCAATGCCATGATCAGCCGCATCTTTCCGGTTGCCGACCCTCGTCAGCATACGGTAAGGGTCGAAATGGATCTGCCTTTGGATACGGTGGCCACCGTCGGTCAGTATGCTGAGGTCAGTGTGCCGGACCGTAAAGCGCAGAGTGTGCCCAACCTGGTGATCCCGAAGAGCACGGTGATCAGAAAAGGAGGGTTGCCATTGGTCTATGCCGTGGGCAGTGATGGAAAGACCCGTCTGCGGGTCGTGAGGCTGGGTGAAAACCTGGGCATCGGCCAGTGTGTGGTCCTGTCGGGTCTTCGGGAGGGTGATCTGATCGTCAACAATCCACCTCCAGGCTTGACTGCTGGTGTGCAGGTGAAAGAGTCTGTCGCGAAACCGAACTCCGCTGAAAATAACTAATTAAGAATAACGCTATGTCCCAGAGCGATAATCCAAACCCGGAAGTAAATCTGGGCCTGGCGGGCAAGACCGCGCAGGCCTTTATCCATTCACCACTTTCACCCTTGCTGTTTGTCGCCATGTTGGCGATGGGCATCCTCGGCCTGATGGCCACTCCA
>JBDLIT010000218.1:0-4435 GCA_039714735.1 Pseudomonadota bacterium | reverse complement strand
AGGTACTCCGGGGATAACAGGCTGATTCCTCCCAAGAGTTCATATCGACGGGGGAGTTTGGCACCTCGATGTCGGCTCATCACATCCTGGGGCTGAAGTCGGTCCCAAGGGTATGGCTGTTCGCCATTTAAAGTGGTACGCGAGCTGGGTTTAGAACGTCGTGAGACAGTTCGGTCCCTATCTGCCGTGGGCGTTGGAGATTTGAGGGGAGCTGCTCCTAGTACGAGAGGACCGGAGTGGACGTACCTCTGGTGTTCCGGTTGTCACGCCAGTGGCATTGCCGGGTAGCTAAGTACGGAACGGATAACCGCTGAAAGCATCTAAGCGGGAAACCGGCCCCAAGATTAGATCTCCCTGGACCCTTGAGGTCCCTAAAGGTCTGTCGAAGACTACGACGTTAATAGGCGGGATGTGGAAGCGCAGTAATGTGTGGAGCTAACCCGTACTAATTGACCGTGAGGCTTGACCATATAACACCCAAGTATTTTAGGGTGGCTTGAGAGATACAATCCCCCTTCATCGCCGAATTGGGGTGACCACTCATTGGTGAGTGGTCACCCAACCAGTTTGCCTGGCGGCCATAGAGAGTTGGTACCACCCGATCCCATCCCGAACTCGGAAGTGAAACGGCTCTTCGCTGATGGTAGTGTGGGGCCTCCCCATGTGAGAGTAAGTCACTGCCAGGCTTTTACAACAAAATACCCGTCCCTGATTAGGGACGGGTATTTTTTTGTTCATCGGTAAGCGGACTTACTCGAACATGGAATGTGACAAAATCGCCGGGAGCGATTTTGAACGTGCGAAGCATGGCCCGAAGGGCGAGTCCAAGGATAGGACGAGTAATGTAAGTCACTGCCAGGCTTTTATTACAGACCCCTGCAAGGTAACCTCGCAGGGGTTTTTTTATGCCATGGTTATCCCGCTTTCCGGTTAGCGGACAGGAGTTGTGCGAATTGGTCTGCGGGTAGGGCTTTGCTGAAGAGGTAGCCCTGAAGTTCGTCACATCCTTGTTCGGTCAGATAGACTTTCTGTTCCTCGGTTTCAACACCTTCTGCGGTAATTGACAGGCCAAGGCTGTGCCCCATGAGAATGACTGCCTTGACAATGGCTTTGTCGTTGGGATCGATGGCGATATCACGGACAAATGACTGGTCGATTTTCAGTTTACTGACGGCAAAGCGTTTGAGATAGGCCATGGAAGAGTAGCCGGTGCCGAAATCGTCAATGGCAATGGAAATGCCAAGGTCCTTTAATGCCTTGAGATTCGATATCAGTAACTCGGTATGTTCCACCAGGTTGGTTTCGGTGATTTCAAATTGCAATGCAGCACTACTCAGTTGTTCTCTTTCCAGCGCTGCCGATACCCTGTTGGCGATGTCGTGGTATGAGATCAATTCCGAACTGAGATTTACGGCCAATTTGATGGGGGGTAGTTTTTGTTCCTTCCACTCCTTGAGTTGACGGCAGGCATCATCAATTATCCATGCCTCCAAGGTGGATAGAAGACCAGACTCATCGGCAATGGATAGAAACTCCCCGGGAGGGATCAGCCCTTTCTCTGGATGCGTCCAGCGTATCAGTGCTTCTGCACCGATGATGCGTTCATCCTGTCCTGAGACCTGCGGTTGGTAGTGAAGTGAGAACTGATTTCTTTCCAAAGCGCGGCGCAACTCACCTTCAAGCTCAAACCTTCGATAGAGACGGCTGGAGAGCTCCGATGAATAGAAGCGGAATTTGTTACGGCCATCCTCCTTGGCTTTGTACATCGCTGCATCGGCATTTTTTATCAGTTGGCTCTGTTCTTCACCGTCCTGCGGATAGGTGCTGATGCCAATGCTGCAGGTCACAAAAAGCTCATGGCCATCTACCGGGATGGGGAGTTTCATATTCTCGATGATTTTTTCGGCAATGACAGCGGCCTGCCGCTGCTCCGTGATCGATTCCAGGATGATGGTGAACTCATCACCCCCCAGGCGCGCCAGGGTGTCTTCTTCACGGACAAGTGATTGTATTCTGTGGGCAACTTCTATCAGAAGATGGTCGCCTACGATATGGCCGAGGCTATCGTTGATATTCTTGAAGCGGTCAAGATCCAGAAACAGCAGAGCGACCAGTGTCCTGTTACGCTTGGCCCGGTTGATGGCGTGTTCGAGGCGGTCCTCGAACAGGAACCGGTTGGGCAGGTCGGTAAGGAAGTCGTGCTGGGCCATGTGCTGCAGGCGATTCTGTGCTTCCTTTAGCTGGGTGATGTCGTTGAATACCCCGACGTAGTTGGTGATGGCATCCTTGTTGTTGCGTACTTCACTGATGCTGAGCCATTTTGGGTAGGTCTCGCCGTTCTTGCGCCGGTCGATAATCTCTCCCTGCCAATGTCCGGTTTTCTCAATGGCTTTCCACATCGCCCGGTAAAAGTCAGTGTCGTGTATGCCGGACTTGGTGAAGCCGGCGCTCTGGCCGATCGATTCATCCTCGGAATAGCCGGTGATCGTCTTGAAGGCGCTGTTTACCGCGATGATGATGCTGTTTTCATCGGTGATGAGTACGCCCTCAGAGGTGCTGTCGAAGACCACGGACGCTTGCTGGAGACGCTGTTCGGTACGCTTGGTCAGGGTGACATCACGAATGATACTGATCAGGCCGACAGGGTTGTTCCTGTCATTAAACAGGGATGAACTACTTATAGAGATATTGATGTAGTCGCCGTCGCGGCGCTTGCCGAGGGCTTCATAGGATGCGTCGGGATTACTGATGCTGGAGATAGAGGTATGTCCTTCCGGGCCCGCCGGCAGTTTCAGTATACGGTCAATGGACGTCCCCATGATTTCATGGTCGTCATAACCGAACATCTTTTCTGCTGCGTTATTCCAACTGGTGATCAGATTGTCCATATTACAGGTGATGATTGCATCGGAGGATTGCTCCACCACAGTGGCCAATAGGCGGTCTTTTTCGCCGCCGGCTAGAAGTTCGGCAGTTATGCCGTCGGCAAGGTTTTGGGCGCGTTCATTGAGCTCTTTGTTCGCCTCGCGGAGTTTTCTTACCATCAAGGCATTCTGCTCCGCCAAACGGGCGTCGTAGACAGAGACCATGATGGCCATGGTAAGAATAACGATACTGCCGGCGCCAATCAGAGATGCCAGTAAACCGGGTTCAATACCCTGGGGGGCAGCCAGGCAGACGCTGCCTTCGGCAAAGTGGGCGGCGGCCATGCCGGTGTAGTGCATCCCGGCGATTGCTGCACCCAGGATCAGGGCGCCGCCGATTTTTTTGGCCAACAGATAGCTGGAGTACTGCTTCTTTTTCAACCGGAAAGCAATCTCCAGGGCGGCAATCGAAGCCCCGATGGCGATCAGGATGGAAAGCGAAAAAAGTATCGGCTCATAGTAGATGGCCGGGAACATTCGCATCGCAGCCATGCCGGTATAGTGCATGGCGGCAATACCGATCCCCATAACGGCCCCGGCTCCGACCAATGTGATTGTATCCGCCCTACCGGAGCGGATGGTGGAGAGTGCGATTCCCGAGGTGAGAATTGCGGGTAGAACCGAGATTATCGTTAGTGCCGGATCGTATGCGATAGGTATCGGCAGATGAAAGGCCAGCATGCCGATGAAGTGCATGGACCAGATGCCAATACCCATGGAAAAGGCCCCGCCGACAAGCCAGATGTTACTGGTTTTGCCGGTGGTATTATGAATACGATCCGCTAAAGAGAGCGTTGTAAAGGATGCAATAAAGGCAATGACTACCGAAAGAGCTACAAGCCATTCGTTATAGGAGGAAGTCATTGCATCAAATGTCCTAATGAATGCAGTTCCAAATGACTGAAATTATAATGGAAACTGGGTTGTGGATGATAGTGGCTCTTTCCGGGTAAGATTGCCTGCCACCAACCTTGTATTAGCTATGGATTATGCCGAATGGATGGCGACTTTGAAACAATAGTCGATGATTCCGGTTAAATAGTAGTAATTATCGAGTCGTTTGCAGGCGGGCAAAATCGAGCATGCGCTGAATCGGAATGATCGCCTTTTCACGAATCCCGGGTTCAATATGGATTTCCGGTGTTTTCTGCTCCAGGCAGTCGGCCAGTTTGTGCAGGTCGTTCATGGCCATCCAGGGGCAGTGGGCGCAGGACTCACAGGTGGCGCCCTCTCCGGCGGTGGGGGCGGCGAACAGTTGTTTCTCCGGAGCCAACTGTTTCATTTTCCAGAATATCCCCTCGTCGGTGGCGACGATGAATTGGCTGTTTGGCATCTCGTGTACGGCCTTGATCAACTGGGTGGTGGAGCCTACTCTATCGGCCTGCCGGACCACTTCGTCGGGTGATTCCGGATGGACCAGCACGGCGGCCTCGGGATGTAGTCTGCGAAGCCGCTCCAGTGCGACCGACTTGAACTCCTCATGCACCACGCAGGAACCCGGCCAGCGTACC
>JBDLIT010000217.1:0-4451 GCA_039714735.1 Pseudomonadota bacterium | reverse complement strand
CAGCAGCGATGGCGCCGCGAATCCGCTTCACCGTCCCCGTTCCAAACTCTTGTCCGTATAATCGCATGGACTCAGCGTAGCGATTTCCAATCCCTGTGTATTGCGCTTTATGTATTTCACGTTGTGGCTGTATCTCGACAGTTAAAGATGGGGTCTTGCGTTCGGTTGAGCCCTTTCCCGAACATCCAACTGGAAAATCACTCTGCATAAAGGGAAGAGCCGCCCCTGAACTTGTCTATAGCCCAGAGCGTATCCTCACCCCCCTAAAACGTACTCACGCCAAAGGGAGTACCGACCCAGGGTGGGAGACAATCTCATGGGATGAAGCTCTCGAAACGATTACAGCGGAACTGCAAAAGACGGCCAAACATTCAGGGCCAGAGGCGGTCGCTTTTGGGGTCACCACGCCAAGTGGAACCGGCATCTCAGACAGCTTTGTCTGGATCAATCGACTCGCCCACGCATTCGGCAGCCCCAATACCCTGTTTGCCACCGAAAACTGCAATTGGCACAAAGATTTTACCCCTAACTACACCTTCGGTAACTCAATCGGAATGCCCGATTATGAGAAGAGTGGTTGCATCCTGCTATGGGGTTTCAACCCAGCCACCAGTTGGCTGGCACAGGCCGAGTCTGTAGCCCGCGCACTAAAACGTGGTGTGAAACTCATCGTAGTTGACCCGCGCAAGGCAGGCCTTGCCAACCGTGCCGATGAGTGGCTGCGTGTGCGGCCGGCCGCTGATGGCCCGCTCGCGATGGCACTTGCACATCAGTTGATTAGCAATGGCTGGTACGACGAGCAATTTATACGTGACTGGAGCAACGGACCGCTACTGGTTCGTGACGATACAGAAGCGCTTTTAACAACCGATGATCTCGACTCCGACCATTCGGAGCAGCACTATCTGGCGTGGGACACCACTCATCAAAAGGTTGTCGCATATGATTCCGAAACTGGTCGTTATCAGACAGATCATGGTGATCTCGCCCTGTTTGGAAGATTTGATATTGATACCAGTGCGGGAAAAGTATCCTGCAAAACTGCATTTCAGATCTACGCCGAAGCCTGTGGTCATTACACACCCAGCAGAGCTGAAGTACTCACCGATATCCCTGCACAGCAGATTATCGATACCGCCCGCCTGTTGCATGAGTCGGGACCGGTCAGTTATTTTACCTGGACCGGTACCGCACAACAGCGGCAGGCGACACAAACCGGGCGTGCCATTTCTCTACTCTATGCCTTAACCGGTCATATCGATGCGCCGGGCGGCAATGTCTATTTCACTAAGCCATCCGTTGCCAATCTGCTTGGAATGGATCTGCTTCCGCAAGAGCAGCGGGCAAAGACGCTGGGGTTACAGGAGCGCCCACTCGGTCCCGGCAACATGGGCTGGATCACATCCTATGATCTCGGTAAAAGTATGCTGGATGGAGAACCCTATAGCATCAAGACATTGGTTAGTTTTGGTGGTAACCCGCTGTTAACCAAGCCCAATGCCGACGATGCCGGTAAGGTGCTGGAGCAGTTGGGGTTCTATGTGCATGCTGATATGTTTCTCAATCCCACGTCAAACTACGCGGATATTGTCCTGCCCGTTGCCTCTCCATGGGAACGCTCCGGGCTCTATCCCGGCTTTCAGATATCTCAACAGGCAGAGTCATTGATTCAGCTTCGTCCCGCAGTGATTCCACCCCTGGGTGAATCACGTGGTGACAATTGGATTGTCTTTGAACTGGCCAAACGGCTGGGGCTTGGCGAGCATTTTTTTAATGGCAATATCGACGCGGCTCTGCAACAGTTGATTGAACCCACAGGGCTCACGACAGCTGAACTGAAATCTCACCCTGAGGGAATCACCTTGCCACTGAATACCGACTATCGAAAATATCAGAAACAGGGTTTTGCAACACCCTCCCGAAAGCTGGAAATATTCTCTGAACGATTTCAGAGGAGCGGTTATACGCCTGTCCCCCGATTCGAAGATGAAGAATCCGATAACAGTCATTATCCACTCCGGCTTATTTCCGCAAAGTGGATTACCTACTGTCACAGTCAACAGCGTCACCTCCCCTCACTGCGCAAACGCATGCCAGAGCCACTTGTTGAGCTCAACCCCCAAACTGCTGCTGCTCACGGCATTGAGGAGAATGACTGGGTAGTGATCGAGACGAGTGAGGGGTCGATTCAGGCCAGGGCCAAATTCAATAAGAGCCTTGCACATGATGTGATCTGCAGCCAGTACGGCTGGTGGCAGGAAAACCAGGGAAACTACAACAATATCATCAGCGATACTGTTTTTGACCCGATCAGCAGCTCAAACACACTCCGCAACTTCCGTTGCAATATTACCAAAGGCTAGCAACCATTATTGCGTTGCTGGCGATAATAAGCGCCGGTCCAGAACGATGAGTTAGTCGAGGCTTAAGGAAATTGACCCCTGCGCTTTTTTGCCTGACTGGCCATGCCGAGCTTTTGCTATCAGCAGTTTTCCGTGCATCAGGCAAAGTCGATCATGAAGGTCTGTACCGACGCCACGCTATTTTTAAATGTTCGACCCAATAATAAGAATTACAAGCCAGAATAATCACAAACGATTAATGTGGTTACTAATCCCAGTCAGGGGCATCTGATATATGAGTTGCCAGGTAATCGATAAATGCACGAACTTTAGGTGACATGTGCCGACGTTGGTGATAAACCGCGAATATAGAGACCTCCAGTAATCTGTAATGGGTAAGCACTGCTTGCAGTTTTCCGTTTTTGATATCATCCCCGACGATGAATGTTGGTGTCAGTGTTAAACCGGCGTGACTCAATAATGCTTCACGAAGCGCCAAACTGTTATTCATCTGAATTGACCCTGAAACAGCTACGGAAGAATGTTTTCCATCCGGAGAGAGAAACTGCCATTCTGCAGGTGAGTCCTGATATTTGAAGGTAATCACATTATGATCACGCAGGTCATTGGGTATTCGTGGTATGCCGTTTCGCTTAAGGTATTCAGGCGTTGCACAAATCACATGATGACAGGGGCCAAGCCGCCTTGCTACGAGTGAAGAGTCTGACAATTCAGCTATCCTGATAGCCATATCAAAACCTTCTTCGATCAAATCTACCTTGCGATCTTCCAGGTTCATATCTATCGACAGATCCGGGTAGTGTTTGAGGAAATCATGCACTATCGGTGCGATATGTAAAATACCGAATGACATGGGCACATTAAGTCGCAGAATACCGCGTGGTGTGCCCTGTAATCTTGATACCTCCGCTTTGGCTTCTTCTATTTCCAGCAGTCCTCGCTGACTGCGATCATAAAAAGCGCGTCCCACTTCTGTCAGATGCAATTGCCGTGTCGTACGATTCATCAACTGTGCACCAAGCTGATTTTCTAGCCGTGTGACATATTTGCTGACCACTGATTTTGACAGGCCCAGTCTGCCAGCGGCTGCAGTAAAGCTGCCACTATCGACGACCTGAACAAACACCGCAATATCGCTAAGTGACTCCATAGCACACCCTATTGGTTAATAAATGTGAACAATGTTATTCCATTTTGGCTGATTATAAAGCTTTGTGAAGGTTATATAGTGTACTCAAGTCATCGAGGTAGGTTTTCAATCATTACATCGATGGCTTCGAAATCACTACGGTGAGGGAGAAAATCGATGAAAAAAACATTCACAAAGATACTCAGTCGCCTAACACTGGCGGTATTACTGGCGACTAAAATAACGGGCGCACTGGCTACGGCTCAGGTGGGCAAAAGTCCATGGGGGCCTGAGGATGAAATAGGTCGACTCAATCTGATGACGACCGAGTCGCAGTCCGCAATTCTCTCACGTGTCTCTGGTGGTGCCGTATACGACCTATCAGTTGAGTATTTTATCGGCATGCCTAGTTGGCAGGCAGCAGGCGACCCACACTATCAAATCTGGATGACTCATACTCCGCACGGTACAGTGACAGATGATCCGCTGAGTGTTGGCGTGAAGATGAAGGTGTATGAGTTTGCTTTCATCGGTGGTTCGCTGAAATTACGAGGTTCCGACGCGGCGCCCATGCGGCCGATTGTTATTCCTTTACATAGCAAGGACAAGAAGGTGTCTCATGATTGAATTCAATGGCCTGGCACACATCGGCATACGGGTAGCAGACTTCAAACGCTCTGTGAGGTTCTATCGCCAGTTTGGTTTTAAGGTGATACGTGAAGATATCAATGAGCGAGTTGTCGTATTGCAACATGAACAAGATCTAGAGCTTAATCTGCTCGACTCAGCTTCCAAGTAACAAAATTATAACTTATTGATTTTGTTACTTTCAGATGTGGGCGTGCGGAGCAAGCTGGGGCGCTAACGATTCTAATGCAGGAAAAAATGTGCTCATGGATGAGGCCCAACGATACCCCGGCTTTACCCACATGGCGATCGAGATCAAGGATGTCAGGCAT
>JBDLIT010000216.1:0-4469 GCA_039714735.1 Pseudomonadota bacterium | reverse complement strand
GACGCCCTGCGCTCGGTGGTGGCGCAACACCGTCCAGTCCTGTTGATCCTCAACAAGTCCGATCGCTATACCCGGGATGAGCGGGATGCGCTGCTGAGCTCAATCCGGCGTCACACACAAGACCTGGTCGATGCCCAGAATGTGGTCACCGCGGCGGCGGACCCGGCCATGCAGCAGGTGATTCGGGTGGACGAGGCCGGCAACGAGACCTGGAGTGAACGTCGCCCACAACCCAATATCGTTAATGTGCAGGAGCGGCTCTGGCAGATCCTGGAAGCCGAGGGCAAGACCCTGGCCGCCCTCAACGCCTCCCTGTTCGCAGGGCGACTCAGTGATCAGGTGGGGCGGAGCGTACTGGCAGCCCGTCGTACCCTGGGACAGCGGGTGATCCATAGCTATTGCGTGGGCAAGGGGGTGGCGGTAGCCATCAACCCGGTACCGGTGGTGGATCTGGTGGCGGCGGCTGTGGTGGATGTATCCATGCTCACCCATCTCTCCAAGCTCTACGGCTTGCCCCTGACCCGCAGCGAGGCGGGAGAACTGATCAAGACCATCGGTGCACAGATGTTGTTGCTGATGGGTACGGTGTGGGCGGTGCACTTAGCCTCTTCGGCCTTGAAGCTGGGCACTGGCGGCCTGTCGGCGGTGGTCACCGGGGGCGCACAGGGAGCGGTTGCCTACTACAGCACCTACGTGGTGGGACAGGTGGCCGAGCGCTATCTGGCCCAGGGCAAATCCTGGGGCGAGGGGGGACCAAAGTTTGTGGTGCGGGAGATCCTCGACAACCTGGATCGGAATTCAATTATGGAACAGGCCAAGCAGGAGATCAGAGAGAAGCTGAAGGCCGCGCCCCAATCGGCGCCAAGCGCCTGAACGACAAGGGATAGCCTAAGTGTTCGGTTTGTTGAATAGCTGTTTTATAATGGGCGAAAACATCACAGCAATTTTTCGTATGGCATCAGGAGGCTGCAATGGGTCTGAAATGGTTGGATACGCTGGAACTCGCAATCGAACTGGATGAGGCCTATCCGGAAGTTGATCCGCGGGTGATCAATTTTGTGGATCTGCGCAGCTGGGTGATAGGGCTGGACGATTTCGACGATGATCCGGAACACTCCGGTGAAAAGATTCTGGAAGCGATCCAAGCGGCCTGGATCGAGGAACGGGAATAGTATGTCAAAACTGTCCAACTCTTTACGCGACTGGAATTCGGATCTGTTTCCAATCACCCTCAAGCAGGAAATAGAAAACCTTGAAGCGGGAACGCTGCCTCTGATGATGGGTGTCTCCCATGGAGGGATTCCGGATGACAAAACGGTTTCAGTCAGTGTGTTGAAGGTGCAGGATCATCAGACCTGTATTCAAGCCGATGTGGGTGTCTTTTTTACTGAAATTCTAGCCGGTTGCAGCTGCGGTGATGAACCGATGGCAATGCATGGCTATTGTGAGATGCAGGTCAGGGTCGACAAAACAACGGCTGACACGGTCTTTGAAGTGATGACTGAGTGAAGATAAATTACAGAGTTATCTGTAGCTATGCTGCATTTGAGATCTGATATCGGTTTCCACCGGCCTGTTTGGCCTGGTACATGGCCGAATCGGCAATGCTGACCAGAAGTTGGGAGTGAGTCGGTTTTATACCTGTTTCCCGTTTTTATAAGGGAGTTTTGCTTCGAGCTCCTGCATATATTCCTTTATTGCCGTCTGTTCATGTTGCACATAGGACGCTATGGGCTTGCGAAAACGCGGGTCGCATAGCCAATGGCTGGAACGGGTCAGGGTCGGCCAGAAACCCCGGGCAATCTTGTGTTCGCCCTGGGCGCCGGGTTCAAAAATTTCAAGCCCCCGCTCAATGCAATACTCGATTCCCTGGTAGTAGCAGGCCTCGAAATGCAGGCTGTCGACCTGATGTGTCGATCCCCAGTGACGGCCATAGAGTGTGGTGTTACTGTGATACATGAGTGAACCCGCGATACACCGACCGCCCAAATCGGCCAGTACCAGGAGTATCTGCTCGGGTATCTGTCGTGCTACTTCGAGAAAAAAGGGAAAATTGAAGGTTGCCATCCCCCACTTCTCCTCAAAGGTCTGGTCGTAGAAGCGGGTGAAGTTTCTCCAATCGTCTTCGTTTGCGGTATGTCCGTTCAGACAGCGCAGGGATACCCCAGATTCTATTACTCGGCGTCGCTCCTGACGGATATTCTTGCGCTTCTTTGCGGTAAGGCGTTCGAGGAAATCCTCAAAATCCCGGTAACCCTCATTGCGCCAGTGAAATTGGCAGTCGTGGCGGGTCAACAACTGCTGTTGTTCCATGAACTGGTGTTCGTCCTGGAGCGGAAACAGGCAATGGAAACTACTGGCATCGAGCTGCTCTGTCAGTTGCAGGGCGTTCTTTAGGAGGATCGGAAACAGTTCATCCCTGCGCTGTTCCGGACAAAGCAGTCGCTGTCCGGTGGCGGGGGTATAGGGGATGGCGGAAACCAGTTTTGGAAAGTAAGGCAGGCCATGCTGTCGATAGGCATCGGCCCAGGCATGATCGAAAACAAATTCACCATAGGAATTATGCTTTTCATAGAGCGGCATTGCCGCCACCAGCTGCCCGTCTTCATAGATCGCAATGTGTCTGGGAAGCCAGCCGAATTTCGGACCCACACATCCGTGATGTTCCATGGCAGCGAGAAATCCGTGAGTGAGGAAGGGTTGATGATCCTGCACCAAACGGTTCCAGTCATCAGCCGGAATCTCATCGATCTGAGTGTGAATATTTATCTGCAAATCAATCGTTCACCCATGAGGTTATTCAGTGGTTTCGCTTTTTTCGAGTCGTCGGGAAAGGCCGGCCAAGTGGCAGTTGACATGCATTGGATGCTATCCTCGGCAGGTCGTTCAACCAAAGGTGAGGATATTATTACTACTATGAAAAAGACAATAGGATTTGCAGTTGCCTGTTCCGCGATGCTGATTGTTGGGCAGGTGTGGGCATTTGGCGGTGGCGCAGGACCTCGGGGAAACAATCCGGGGTATGGAGCGGGCAACTATGATGAGGCGCCCTATGGCGGCCGTCCCGGCTCGGGATCGGGCGGCGGTTTCGGCGGTGGCCCGAGATCGGGTAATCCAGGCTACGGTCGTGGTTACGGTCCTGGTGGTCCGGCCAATGCGAATCCTGGCTCTGGTGGCGGTTTTGGTGGCGGGCCACAAGGTCAGCAGCCTGGTCCGGGTTATGGTGGATACCAGCAGGCGGCTCCCGGTGGTCACAATGCCTATCAACAGCCACCGCAGGGTTATGCTCCTCCTCAGGGATACGGCTATCAGCAGGCCCCCGCGGGTTATGGCTATGGCGCACAGCCCCCGGTCCGGGATGAATACGATATCCCACGGGACAGCTATGGTCAGCAGTATCACCAGGGACAAGGCGGCTATCCACAGGGCCCTGCACAGGGTTACTACGGTAACCCCGGTTACGGTTATCCGCCTCCTCCCGGTTATGGTGGCGACCGCTATCGTGACAGAGACGACAAGAAATCCGGTGGTTTTCCAAATCCCATGAACATGATGAAAAGTCCGATGAACATGTTTGGTGGCGGAAAGGACAAGGATTGATCCCAAACTGACCATGCCAGTCGACGACAAGCCCCGGCCCTGCCGGGGTTTTTTTAGCTCTGTTGTTGCTGATTCAGCGGCAGGTTCATGGAGACACAGACTCCTCCATCGGTATTCTCTGCGGCGACACTGCCATGATGGAATTCCGTGATGAGCCGCACCAGGTAGAGGCCGAGACCCAGGTGTGGATTGCTGTCCGATTTGTCCCGAATCGATACCATGGAATCAAATAGTTGCTGTTGCATCGCTGCAGGCAGTTTTGGTCCTTGATTGATCACCGCTATTCTGCATTCATCAGTAGTAACCAGATTGAGTGTGATCAGCACAGGGGTGCCGATGGTATGAAAATCAACTGCGTTGTTGATCAGCTTGTCGAGTGCCTGGACGATCAACTCGGGGGCCCCTGTGATGGTGAGCGGAAGCTCGGGTAACCGGCATTCAAATTGTGTGTCGGGGTAGCTCGAGCGGTAGTTTTCAATCATGAGGCTTATCAGCGCTGAAAGATTTACCGTTTCCTGCTCCGTTATTTCCAGTATCTGCTCGAGCCGTGTAGCCTCGCGCATCCGGGTGAGAATCAGAGAGAGGCGTTTTGTGCCTTCCGCTGCGCGGGAGAGGTAGCGGGTGCGCGCCAAGGGGTTGTCATCCTGGGTCAGGTTATCCAATGACGATTCCACTATCGAAAGCGGCGTGCGAAATTCATGGGCCAGCCGTGCGGCCATCGCTTCCAGATAACGATTGTATTCATGCAGCCGTTGCATGACCGAGGCGAACTGACGCTCCATATCCCCCAGTTCATCCGCATGAGACTCGGGAACAAAGTGTTTGCTTATCCTTCCTTCTCCACTGACCGCATTATTGATATTTTTACT
>JBDLIT010000215.1:0-4486 GCA_039714735.1 Pseudomonadota bacterium | reverse complement strand
ACGTGCTGCTTCGCGTGCCGCTTGGACTGCTGGCAGAAGCAGAGCGGCTTGGGGGTCAGGTCCGATCATATCTACCCTGAAATCAGAGAGTGGCCCCCTTGTCCTATTACCATCAGAATCTACAATAACGAAACGATTGGTCATGGCCGAGGCGACCATGGGTGTGAACATGGCGAATAGCACCGCAGCTTGGGCTAGAATCCGTAAGAATTTGAGAATGTCGCGTTGTCTAGTCATGGTTTTCTCCTTTATTGTTTAATTATGAGTCTGTTGCAGTTACTATCTTGGCGCAACGTATCAGAGTATAGACCATGGGTACAGAACATCCTCCTTCTTCACCCCTTCCATCTTCCTGATAAAAAAACCCGCCTCTCGGCGGGTCTGACAGTTTTACCATCATGCCGGATGTATCAGGTCCCGACCGCCTGTATCAGCAGCTCATAAGCCGCCTTGTACTGCTCATACTGCAGCTGCGCGTCCGGGTCGTCTGCATCGAGAGCGTAGTGGGCGCAGAATTCATCGAAGGTTGTCATTGCGGAATCTCCCCAGTTTGATTCTTGGCAATAATTTCTCCAATTTGTGCAATAAACCCATCAAACACAGAGATCTCATGCTCTTTAAATCCATTATTGAAAATTGAGCGCATCACTCTGCCCAAGGCATCCGAATCATCATGCTGCCGCATGTAGCGAATCAAATTCCTGGCCAAGTCACGCCCATGCTCAGAATGCACCGTCCAGTAGTCAGTATTTGCCGTCTCGATATGCCACCAATTTTCACCACAACAGAGATCCAAATCCTTGCTGCTCTTGATAACAATGCCCCAGTCTTCATCGGATGCTTTCATGACTGCTGCCCTCCATGTTGCGCTTCGTACAGGTCGGCCTGGCGTAGTCTGTGTGTGATTGAATCTTCTGCCTCGATGGCCCTCGTTATCAGCCAGGCGACTTCCGAACACAGCAACAGGAAGCCAGACATTTCCCCCGGACCAGGCTGTCCGTCTTCGTTCACAGTGGCCCACCACATGGCCTTCAGGCTCTGAGCAAGGGAAATTGCAAGCCCGTCAGAATCAAGGGCTGAATCTATGCCTTTCATCCTTTCACGAATCGCCGGCGTGATGGTTTCAGGTTTCGTTCTAGGCACTTTGGAATCCAGCTCATGCCAGCTGGCCAGGGCATCTGTTATTGAATGGTATGGGCTCATGACTGCACCTCCTGTTTGCCTCTGGGGATGGATAGCCAGTCGAACACATCGCCGTATCCATTACAGTCCTGGCCTGCATGATCGGCAATGAGGCCGCCGACCTGGGCTAGCATTCTAGCTGTATCGATGAGTCGGCCCCTAACCCTTGGCTCCGGTCCTTCGGCAATTATCTGCCATAGTGCCTCGGTGCCGGCAAATATTTCAGCGAGCCTGCTGAATATCTGCTCGTACTCAGCCTGGGTGAATCGAGGTGTCTCGATGTTGGAGGGTGATTTGTTTTGCATGATGGTGTCCTCGTACTTAGTTAGAGAACCGCCACCATTGAGACCAATCAAGAGGGTGGCGGATGCCACAGGGTTGGCCTTACCGGGTACGAGATCCGGCGCCCCCGAAGGAGCCCCCATGACACCCGCCATAATGCGAGCACAAAAAAAGACGCTTCGAGTGAGCGCCTGTGCGCTCGTACTTGCGGGAGACCAATCCCGGCGCTGGATTTTGCCAGCGCAGGTACATGGTAGGGGATAAATGCGGGGGTGTCAAAGATACCGGTGTCTTGCTTGGCTTGGGCGAATTCCGAGCTTTTGGGTGCAATTTAACAGTCCCCTTTATTCTTTACCAGGTGGTATTACCGTGATAGTCCACGTATTGTGATATTCAACATCCCCACTATCCAGATAAAAATACGCATCCAAAACGATCAGATGCTCACCCGGTGGTAGCGGGTCAATCACAAAGCTGATTCCCTGGAAGAAATCAATTGCCCCGAACAGTAAAGGATCAAGTTCGCCCTCGACGTAGTAATCTGCATTTGGCTCAACGACCGGTTCACCATCCAGGGTCACATATCCAATGACGTGGTTTGGATCGCCGAAATACTCCTTAGGCAAGGGGTCTTCTCCAGGAAATGACCCATAGAGCTACAGGTAAAACAAGCGGAGTCCCAGTCTCCACTTCGACTGTGTAGTCTCCTCCAGAAAGAGTGGGAAGGAATGCGACATTATTTACTCTTGCGTCTGGATCCTCCCCGGCTTCCATCCACCTAAGGTGTGCCTCTGTCCAATCAGTTAACGATTTCCCATAGGCATAAGAATCGGGTCGGGCGATACCTGGGTCCAGATTCCCGAGTGGTTGGCCCGCTAAAACGGTAATAGAGAAAAGCAGAGCGAATAGTGTACTCAAATATAAGGCTAGCTTTTTCATGATGTTCCTCCTTTTCGTGGAATGGTTAGAGGCTATTGGTCAAACTGTCCATCGGTCCATCCTATTCTAGGACAGAGATTTTAAGGCACTCAAATTAAACCTAGATTATTCATGGTTTATTACAAGAAAATGTCTTGACTTAAATCAATGGATTTCGCCAAAAATGCATAGGGGCAGTAATTCATTTGCCAATCATCGCCAATTTGCGCGCTTTGCTTTATACGATTCTTCTCAAGCGGGGGGGACGGAAGCACTAACTGCCGGTTCCAGGCAATAAAAACCCGCCTCGGTGGGCGGGTCTTGAATAAACCACAAATAATAATGATGCCAAATCAAGAATCACTAACTTTTTCAAGTGTGTTGATACTGATGTGTGGCCACTGGGCCCGACCTGGGAGTCCATCCTCGCGTGGTCGGAAGAAATTCAGCATCACGACTTGCGAATACTGTAACCGCAGTTTTGGGCGACCTTTTTTGTCCTTTTTCTTCAACTCCTGAATCCAGAACGTGGATTTCATGCTCACTGGTTCTGCCTGTTTGATCACAAAGGGAATATTGGTAATTCCCGCATTTTGTCGCGTTGAGTCCACGGTTAGTACAGTAGTGCGTTTAATGTCGATATTTCGATTTTCCCAACGGAGAATTGCATTCATATCCTTCGGGTGGAATCCTGGAAATCCGCCGCTATCATCTCGAGTACCCATAAATGGCTCATCGATATAATGTTTATAAGGTTCTAAATATGGATCTTCCAGTGTGCCATCAACATTGAAGGATTCAACGTCATATCCAACTGTGTCCAAGTCCTCAAATCGACCAATCGGCAGGCCGCTGGCAGGCCCAATTGTAGGCATCCTTTTCTCCTTAGAACTGGTTCCAAGTGCCAATACCGAGTTTCCGTGTGGAATCGATGCCAGCCGGGCAACAGTGAGTTCGGCGTCTCCGATGATATCCTTATCCGTAGTTCGCAGATTTTTCATATAGAGCCACAGACCGGGTTCATGATGGATCGGAGTTCCAAATACGCCAGCAAGATCAGGATCGGCAGTAGCGCTGCTTGGAAAATCATCGACCTCTACCTGATGGATCTTTTGTAGATAGTCGATAGTGAAAATAAATTGATCTTTATCGTCATCGTCGTCGACGCAAGTATCCATGACTCCCACTAGCCCTCGGTTTGGCACATTGTCGTCGACGATACCGAAGTGTAACTCCTCACAGTATTGGTTCATTAATATCCTGTAATTGAACTGCGCTTCATCAAACGGAAGCGCGATCATATTCCAGCCGGTTGCGTGACGTCTTTTCTTATTTTTTTGTTGATGTTCCTTTTCGCACAAACGTTTCCATCCTGGCGTCCTCCAGGTTCCTGGAAGCAATTCCAGCGGGTTAGACTCATCTGTAACGTCCTGCGACTTCGCATCAGGTATGAAACGTCGTTCAGGCTTATGTGGTTTTCCCATTTCGATATCCTCCTACTAATTTGAAGTATAATTTTTTTAAGTACCTGTACGCATAATCACCACGGATTATTCTTAACAGTACTCATTAAAATGATAGGACACGCCGCCCACTCACGCAGAATAACAAGGGTTATTTTGACTGAAATCAAGTAAATTGAACTAAGACCACAACCCCCTCGAATGTGGCATGAAAATCCCGGCACAAGGCCGGGCTCAGTTGGTGATGGTGGATCTGCTCCGCTGCAGAAGCAACCCCCCCACCAAACACCCAGTAAACACCAGCCACAGCACAAAACTGCCCGGATCCCGCCTCCGGGAAGGGATTGAGTAGCAGTTACCGCTGCCATGTCATAGTCTACCCCTATCGCTTCATCCGGTTAATGCCGCAACAAGGAATAGCGTTCACTCACGCTATCCATGGCTGCCCTTCTTCGTCATTGCTTCAGGATAACAAGCAACGCAAGGGACGCGCCGTGATAGGAAGAATCAATATCCAACTCGGCCACGGCGCTCTGAATCGGCTGTAGAAACTATGAAGGACTGCAAACAAATCAATTACCCTTAAGTTCCAAACAAACAAAGAGGTAAATAAGATGAATGCAATCCTTCAAACAAAAGAT
>JBDLIT010000214.1:0-4516 GCA_039714735.1 Pseudomonadota bacterium | reverse complement strand
GCCTTCGAAGGGCATGCAGAGAGGCTCCAATATCCTCGGCGCCTTCCTGATCTTCGTCGGCGTGGCGTTGCTGACGCTGGTGATATCCGGCTTCATCAGTTCGTTGTAGCACATGGTGGCAGGCTATAGACGTTACGCCTAATGAGTCCCCTCTCCCTTTGGGAGAGGGCCAGGGACTCCTTCTCCCCAGGGAGAAGGGACCTTTCATTCAAGATCATATTGAGATATTTTGCTCGAATAATCGGTAACAATTCAGCATCTTGCCGATGGAACTAATGAGTGACCGCTATTGGGTGTATCTGAAGGAAACATTGGAAGCATGAATGCCGACATGAGCCTACATGGAGGTATTTGCGGCGTTTTCCTGAAGATATACCCAATAGCAGTCAAGATCTCGCATGTGCTGAATAGTTACAATAATCGTATCCTTTCCAATCAGGAGAATAATGAGATGTATCCCCTAAAAGCCCTCTCCCTGCCGGTCACAATCATCCTGCTGGCGGCTAGCGGCTCTGCGCTAGCGGCCGATGGTGCCGCCCTGGATGGCGCCACACTCTTTCAGACCAAGGCCTGCCTCTCCTGCCACGGTGTTGACGGGCGCACACCCATCCAGCCCATCTATCCGAAGATTACCGGACAAAATGCAGACTACACCTACAATCAATTGAGAGATATCAAGAGTGGCGCCAGGAACAACGGTCAGTCCGTTGTCATGAAAGGGATCATGGCGGCCGTTGCCGAGGAGGAGATGCGGGCGATCGCCGAGTGGCTCTCAACCCAGTAGGAACAAGAGGTTGCCTATCGAAACTCTGAATGAATCGATGGGATGGGGGTTCGGGGAAAGGGTCAACATGAAGTGGATCGTAAGTCATTGATATACGTCCCTTCCCCCGTAGAAAAACTTGCAGGAAGTTCTGATTGAAGCGCGCAGCGATTCGATCAGAGCTTCCCTCTCCGGCTGACGCAGTATTGCACTCAGGAAGCCCCGGAAATGGTTCGACCATTGACGGCCGTGGCGCCGATTCCAGCAAGATCGTACTTGCTGATGAGACGGTAGACATGACGCTCGCTGATGCCCATTACCTGGGCAACGGTGGCGCGATGTCCTGTATGCTTCGTCAACAACATCTTCAAATAGGAGGCTTCGAGCTCATCCAGCGATGGATCAGATCCCGGAGGAATATCCAGCTGAAAGCCCGTCTGCTGTTTTTCACAAGCACTGAAACTGAGATGCTGGTCACGGATGGTTTTCTTACTCCTGGATAGAATAATGGCCCGCTCCACCACGTTCTTCAACTCTCGCACATTGCCGGGCCAGTCATAGGCAATGAGCTTGCGCATCGCCTCTTTTGTCACGGTTTTTTGCACACGCCTGGAGAAGTTGTGGTTTTGGATAAAATATTCCACCAGATAGGGAATATCCTCCCGCCGTTCGTGCAACGGTGGTGTATTGATGGTAAATGCCTCCAGCCGGTAAAAGAGATCCGCACGAAAATCGCCTCTTTCAGACATCTTCTTCAGGTTCCGGTTGGTGGCGGCTACGATTCTGACATCCGAAGTCAAATCACGGGTTCCCCCCACGCGGCGGAAGACGCCGGTCTCCAGAACCCGCAGCAGCTTCGCCTGGATTGCGGGCGGAATCTCGCCGATCTCGTCAAGGAACAGTGTGCCTCCCGCAGCCCCCTCGATAAGGCCTTTTTTCCGCTGGTTGGCACCTGTAAAGGAGCCCTTCTCATGGCCGAACAGTTCGGATTCGAAGAGACTCTCCTGCAGGGTGCAGCAGTCAACCGCCACGAAGTTGCGCTTGGAGCGAAGGCTCTGGTCGTGAATGGCGCGCGCCACCAACTCCTTGCCTGAACCGCTCTCACCCAACACCAGCACGGTCATGTCGCTAGACGCTACCGCGTCGATATGCTCCTTCACCCGCTCCAGCGCCGGACTCTGCCCGATCATAAAGGATTGGGAACCGGCTTGCGCCTGAAGCCGCGCCTTGCAGAACTGGTGATCAGCCTTGAGAGCCGCATTTTCCAGCACCCGCTGAACTGTGAGAGTAAGCTCCTCGGGGCTCACCGGCTTGGTCAGGTAGTCCGCAGCCCCTGCCTGTATAGCTTCCACTGCATTCTTCACGGTGCCGTAAGCAGTAAGGACAATGACCGGACAGGAGTCACACAGCTTTGGCAATTTAGACATACAGTCCCCGTCCGGGAGACGCATATCGGAGATGATCAGGTCTGGTTCATGCTTTCCCAGGTACTCCTGAACCATGCGCAGGCTCCCCAGACCGGTAACTTTATGACCCATACCCTCCAGTTGATGCACAAGCATCTGATTGAGCAGCTTGTCGTCTTCGACGGCCAGTATGTTGGCATTCATGATATCAACCTCTCTGCGGTTGCCTCCGGCAGCCTGACAATAAAGCAGCTTCCCCTGCCCAACTCACTCTCCACCTCCAGTACGCCATCGAAGCTCTCTACGATAGCCTTGGAGATAGGGAGTCCCAGGCCGGTGCCATCGACACCGTCCGCCCGGCGACTGAAGAATGGCATAAATAGCCTGGACATGTTTTCTACTGAAATCCCGACACCCGTGTCTTCGAAGCGCACCACCACGAAGCCATCCTCGATGCTGCCTGTGATTCGCAAACTGCCGCCGGAGGGCATGGCGTGAAAAGCATTTTGCACCAGATTCAGGACCAGCATGCGCATCTCACTCTCACTGGCAAAGACCCGTAGTAGTTGTTCAGGGTAGGATTCGATGATTTCGATGGAGGCCTCTTCCGCATCCCATTTCACCAGGCTGAGGATATCCTGCACCACCAGTTGAATATCCACCAGCTGTGGTTGACCCACCGGCGCTGCACTCAGATGCAGCAGGCGGTCAGTGATCTGGATGCACTGGTCCATCTCCTCTTCCACAACACCCAGGTAGTTTCCAATGTTTTCCGCTTCTCCCTCTGTTCCGATCAGGCCCGTCATGGAATGCAGGGCCAGTTTCATGGAACTCAGGGGGTTGTAGATCTCATGGGCCACTCCCGCAGCCAGCCTGCCCAGTTCAGAGAGGCGCTGCTGATGGGTAAAACGCACCTCCTTGGTGAGATCACGGATTGACTCAACCATCAGGCCCACCTCTTTTCCCTCTCTGATGATGGTCATGGGCGCAGCATAGACCTCCACATCCATGCCCTCACCATCACAGCGGGTGTGATGGTGAATTAACTTCACAGGCTTGCCCTCCCTGCTAATCTCTTCCAGGGGACAGGTCACCAACTCCGCGGGACAGGGAGCATCCAGATTATGGGCGGCTTTATAGCACTTCTCACCAATCCATTGCTTGTCGGCGCAACCGGTCTCTGCGGAAAATGCACGATTCACCAGCAGCATGTTGTAGTTATCGTCAATGATGCGCAAACCATCGGGGATGGCGTCCACCATGGCCTGGAGGAATGTCCTCCCCTCATCCAGCTCACGCATACTGGAGTGAAGATTGGCAGCCATCTGGTTAAACGTATTACCCAGCTGTGACAACTCATCCTTGCCCGGAAGCTCAACACGGGTATCCAGCTCACCTTTCGCCAGGGAGTGGCTGGCAGCACTGAGAGACTCAACCGGTTTCAAGATAAAACGGTGAATAAACCACCAGCCACCCAAAAGATTGAGAACAACGATCAAAGCGCCGGCACCCATCAGCATCAGCGTCGTCTCGCGCGCCTTGTGGCGAATGGATGAGGCATTGTAGTCCACCACCAGGATGCCATTGACAGGATTTTGCTCCATCGGGCCATGGCACTCCTGACACTGGGGTTTATTGTATACAGGGTTGATGCTGCGCAGCACCTCCACACCCTGCTCATCCTGCATGAAATGTGTATGTGCGTCGGAAGATTTTATCAAGGCTTCGTCGAGCATCAGATTTACCCGCTCAGCATTCGTGGAAAAACGCACCTTTCCTGATGGATCGGCAATCATCACTCCACCAATGTTGGGCTGCTCCCCGAGGCGATTGACTATAAATACCAATCCCTCCAGGTCACGCTTGAGCATAGCATTCTCCAGCGAAGACTGGAGCAGGCGATTGACATCACGCGCCGCCTGGGCTCTCTCCCGTTGCAACTCGCTCTGGTAGAAAACCAGGAACAATCCCAGAAAGACCAGCGAACTGATCAGAAACCCGGCGACTGTCGCCAGGGTGAATTTATGATTCAGGCTTTTTCCAAACCAGTTCATCTCTATGATTACTCCTCCCGCGCCTCTCGGCATGCAGTATGAATGCATCGGCCGCAGCCGATGTCACAGTTTTAATTCTTGAATCGCGTACAGAGTACCCATTTTATTGACAATGATCAATAAATCTATGACATTTTGTCAGACGAAGGAAATCTCTTTCCCTGCTCCTAGTGCTCCATCAACGTAATAATTTAGGATTCAGCGCTCCTGTGGTGTTTCGCAGCAAGGCGCAGTACGCAGGGAATGGTTGTTCCCTTGCCAAGTGCTGCAACGCTGCTGCGGGACACCACAGG
>JBDLIT010000213.1:0-4536 GCA_039714735.1 Pseudomonadota bacterium | reverse complement strand
CTGTTCAACTGCAGTTGCTCATGAACACCCGCAGCAAATGCCGCCTGTGAGAGAAAGGTCATGGTCGTTGTGTGACGCGCACCTCCGAGTGCGCCGAACATCGGACGGTAATGCACCGGCTGCGGGGTTGGAATCGAGGCATTGGGGTCCCCCATTGGCGCTGCAATGATCATGCCGCCCTTGATGATCAGGCTGGGCTTGGCGCCGAAAAACGCCGGTTTCCAGAGTACCATATCAGCGAGCTTGCCAACCTCAACTGAACCGACATCATGCGCGATGCCGTGGGTTATGGCCGGGTTGATGGTGTACTTGGCGATATAGCGCCGTGCCCTGAAGTTGTCGTGTTCCGCGGGATCGGTTTCCAGGCTGCCACGCTGCACTTTCATCTTGTGAGCGGTCTGCCAAGTACGGCAGATCACTTCACCAACCCGCCCCATGGCCTGCGAGTCGGATGCGATCATCGAGAAGGCGCCGAGATCATGCAGAATATCCTCGGCAGCGATGGTCTCACGCCGGATGCGCGATTCTGCAAATGCGACATCCTCGGCGATGCCCGGGTCGAGATGGTGGCACACCATCAGCATATCCAGGTGCTCATCGACCGTGTTGATGGTATAGGGACGCGTCGGATTCGTCGAAGAGGGCAGGATATTCGCCTGTCCGCACGCCTTGATGATGTCCGGTGCATGTCCACCACCAGCGCCCTCGGTGTGATAGGTGTGAATGGTTCGGCCGTTCATGGCGGCAAGGGTATGCTCGACAAAGCCGGACTCGTTCAGTGTGTCGGTGTGAATCGCCACCTGGACATCCATCTCGTCGGCAACACCAAGGCAGCAGTCGATAGCGGCCGGCGTCGTTCCCCAGTCCTCGTGCAGCTTCAAACCGATGGCGCCTGCGCTAACCTGTTCGCGCAAGGCTTCCGGCAGACTCGCGTTACCCTTGCCGAGGAATCCGAGATTCATGGGCAGCTCATCCGCTGCCTGCAGCATGCGGTGGATGTTCCACGGCCCCGGCGTACAGGTGGTCGCGTTGGTGCCTGTGGCAGGCCCGGTGCCACCCCCAAGCATGGTGGTTATCCCCGACATCAGGGCCTCATCGACCTGCTGCGGCGAGATGAAATGGATGTGGGAGTCGATGCCGCCGGCAGTCAATATCTGGCCCTCGCCGGCGATCGCTTCGGTTGCAGGGCCGACGACAATGTCGACCCCTTGCTGGGTGTCCGGATTGCCGGCCTTGCCGATGCCGCTGATACGCCCGTTCTTGATGCCGATATCCGCCTTGACGACTCCCCAGTGATCGAGAATCAGGGCATTGGTGATCACCACGTCGACAACCTCGTCCGCTTCTCGCTGGCATTGGCCCATGCCGTCACGAATCACCTTG
The DNA here is from genome assembly GCA_039714735.1 of Pseudomonadota bacterium. Taxonomy (GTDB): domain Bacteria; phylum Pseudomonadota; class Gammaproteobacteria; order Chromatiales; family Chromatiaceae; genus JASJBU01. The sequence continues at coordinate 3,153 of JBDLIT010000213.1, read as the reverse complement.
CCGCCGCCAAATTTGACCTCGTCGCCATACACGGTGTGATCTCTCTCGACCTGGATGAAAATTCCCGAATCGCCGAGACGAACACGGTCGCCTGTTGTCGGACCATACATTTCGGCGTAGGCCTGCCTGCTTATCCGCACCATATTAGCCCTCTCCTTCCAACGACCCCATGACGAGACCATTGAAACCGTATATTTTCCGCTCGCCGGCATAGGCGACCAGTTCCACCTCTCGGCTCTGCCCCGGCTCGAAGCGCACGGCTGTGCCTGCCGGGATGTTCAGGCGGAAACCCCGGGTGGCCTTTCTATCGAATACCAATGCTGGATTGGTTTCGAAAAAGTGGTAGTGGGAGCCGACCTGGATCGGCCTGTCGCCTGTATTGGCAACAGAAACAGCTGCAGTCTCACGTCCGGCATTGAGTTCGATCTCACCATCGGCGGAAAAGATTTCACCTGGAATCATCATAGACCTCCTCAGACTATCGGTTCGTGAACCGTCACGAGTTTGGTGCCATCCGGAAATGTAGCTTCCACCTGCACATCGTGAATCATTTCCGGAATCCCCTCCATGACATCGTCACGGCTCAGCAGCGTTCGCCCGTAGTCCATCAGCTCGGCAACAGTTTTACCTTCACGGGCGCCCTCTACAATCTCCGCGCTGATCAGCGCCACAGCTTCCGGGTAGTTCAACTTGATCCCCTTCGCCTTGCGTCGTTCAGCGACAAGCGCCGCGGTAAACAGCAGCAGTTTGTCTTTTTCCCGTGGAGTCAGCTCCATCGTCTGTACCTCTGTTAATTGTGTGAGTATCTACGCACAGTCATGTCGCCCAGATCCGGGGTAGAGTCGCCGGCCGCTGCGTCAGCAGCGGGCGAATAGCCTGCCAGATGCGAATAAAGTGTTTACGCGCATCTTCGGTGCTGTCGCCAAGATAACGGCACACCAGTACCTCTGTCATCATGGTGATGCCGATATCCGGACCAGCCGCAATCGCTCTGGCTGCTTCGAGGACCTTGCTGTCCGCTCCTGATGCGGTGAACATCGCAACGACCGGGTGTCCATTCAACGTCGCTTTCCCGTCGAGGGATTGTTCTCCGTCAACGACGAGTCTATCGAGCAGCAACGGTTTGCCGTCACGTGTAAGCGTCGTGCGGATAACCAGCCGACCATGCTCGAAGCGTTCATCGATCACTGGCCGCCCGAAGCAATGCATCTCCCAACCGATGTAGTTTGCCCCATCAGCCAGGTGGATTTCAGTGCGTATCTGAACCCGGGCGCCCGGAAAGTATATATTCTCCTGCGGCAGCCATTCCAGGGAGCCGCCTGCAAGATGAAGCTGCTGTGACTGATGAGCCGTGGGACCCATACTACGATAGAACTTGGTGGCCCCGGGAGTGGTGATCAACGCTCGGGATTCAGGATGGGTCGTAACCCGAACTTGAAGATTGTCGCCGCCGGCAACACCCCCGGGCGGATGCAGCAGGTAGAGGTGACAGACATCCCCTTCCGGATGAAAGGTGCGCTGCACTGCAAGCGGGCCGTGCTGCCGCTTTTCAGCGAGAACGGTGCGACCTCCACGACGTCTAAAAGCGAGGTCAATCGATGCTTCCCAGCCTTTGCTGGAGTCTGCATGCTGCACCCTGGCCGATGCCATCTCAATCCCGCTGTTACTTCCAGAACCTGGAAATGAGGCGTTTGGCCGGTCCTGCCAGCAGCAACGCCAGAACCAGAAAAGCCCCCCACAGCAACAGATGTTCTACTAAGTGAGCAGGTAGAACGGAATGGCTTGGGTGTGCCTCTGCCTGTCCCGCCATAGCCAGCAGCACACAAAGTGTCATGAGTTTATTCATTTTCTCCCCTTTTCTAGACGGTAAGATATTGTTGAATCGTCTTTTCATTGAGTTCACCGATCTCCCCGTTAGCAACTTGCCGGCCGCGGTCCAGAATAGTGAAGTGATCTGCGATCTTTCGCGCAAATGGCAATTTCTGCTCGACCAGTAAAACTGTCAACCCGGCTTCACGATTCAAGCGAAGAATAATATCACCGATCTCCTGCACCACGTTAGGCTGGATGCCTTCGGTTGGCTCATCAAGAATCAACAACTTTGGATCGATGACCAGGGCCCGTCCGATCGCAAGCTGCTGCTGTTGCCCTCCAGACAAATCACCACCGCGGCGCCCCAGCATCTCCTTCAGCACCGGAAACAGCTCAAAGATATATTCGGGGATTTTGCCATCCTTGTTCTTGCGTACCGGAAGTCCGATTTCAAGATTCTCTCTGACGGTCAGCAGCGGGAAGACCTGACGGCCCTGGGGAACATAGCCAATACCGAGCTCAGCGCGCTTCTCAGCAATGACACTGGTAATCTCCTCTCCCCGATAGAAAATGCGTCCCGAGGTGATGGGAAGCAGACCCATAATGGTCTCCAGCAGCGTGGTCTTGCCGACACCATTCCTGCCCATGATGACAGTGCAGGCACCCTCCGCAACCTGCAGCTCCATATCCCACAGAGTGTGGCTTTCGCCGTAAAACTGGTTCAGTGCTTCCACCTGCAACATCGCTACTCTCCCAGGTAGACTTCTATGACCCGCTGGTCGTTCTGTACTTCGTCCATCGACCCTTCCGCCAGCACGCTCCCCTGGTGCAGCACTGTTACCTTGCGGGCAATCGAGCGCACAAAGTCCATGTCGTGTTCAACCACCACAACCGTGTGTTTGCCAGCCAGCGACATCAGGAGTTCAGCCGTGCGGTCCATCTCCTGATGTGTCATGCCTGCCACCGGTTCGTCCACCAGCAGCAGGTGTGGCTCCTGAACAAGCAGCATGCCAATTTCAAGCCACTGTTTCTGCCCATGGGACAATGCGCCGGCGAGCATATTACGCTGATTGTTTAATCCGATCAGTTCCAGCGTCTCGTCGAGAAAATCCTGCTGTTCGGATGACAGTGTTGCAAACAGCGTCGGCCAGACTCTTTTGTCACAACGCAGCGCCAGCTCGAGATTGTCGATAACAGGGTGGAATTCGAAGACAGTCGGTTTCTGGAACTTGCGACCGATGCCTGCCGTTGCAATCTGCGGTTCGCTGAGCTCCAGCAAATTGATCAGCGAACCGAAATAGGCGCGGCCTGAGTCAGGCCTGGTCTTGCCGGTGATGATAT
>JBDLIT010000212.1:0-4553 GCA_039714735.1 Pseudomonadota bacterium | reverse complement strand
CTCATCTCTGTTGAGCTAGAAAAGACTTGGAGCCTCGATTTTTATCGTGTTTTCTCCTTCCTCGCAGGCTCTTCAGATACAGGCCCACGGATTAACCCATCCTCCTCGGGACGTGGCATGGTCACCGGAGTGACGCTTATCGGTTGGATCAGCCTGCGCCGCCAACGGGCAGCTATCGACAGCATGATGCCGACCGCCAGGATGGCGATGAGCAGATAGGATCCCCAACCTGCACCCCGGATGGCGACCCGCGTTTCCAGCACGACCTGTTCTGAGAGTCCGCTGACATCAAACGCAGTCGCTGCCAGGGTGTGGGGACCAGTAGCAACCGCGGCGGTGTCCCAGGTGTAGCGGTACGGTGGCGACTGGGCCGTTTCGACCACTTGGCCATCCAACGAGAACTCGACCCGATCTAGACCTGCCAACGCGTCGGCATCTGCCTCCACCACCACTTCTCCACTGAGTCTCTCCAGTTCTTCCTGTCGGGGTGTTGAAAAACTGATCGTCACCGCTGGGACGATAACCAAGTCAAGACCCAGCTTGTCCGAGTTCCCAGAAGCATCGGTGGCGCGCACAGTCAAGGTGTGGTCGCCATAAGGCACGGTCGTGGCATCCCATCGATAGGCGAAATTTCCGCCCGTGACAGTCGTCAGTGAGACGCCATCAAGTAAATACTCGACCTGTTGGACATCGTCCGGAGCCTTGATCACAGGCTCCAGATGAATGATCCCTCCAACGGTAGCGCCCTCTTGAGGCGATGGCAGCTGTATTTCCATACCAACCCAGATATCCATACTGGTCTCAGCCGACTGCCCCGCTACATCGTAGGCCGTTGCTGACAGTGTGTAGGGACCCGTCTCCAGGGACGCTGTGTCCCAATTGAAAACCAAAGGCGGTCCAGTAGTAGCCCCGATGACCGTCCCGTCCAGGGTAAACTCTATCTGCGCAATACCGGCCAGCGAGGCCACTTTGAGCTCAATGGGTACCTCACCGCGCACTGGGCTGAGGCTGGTTGGCGTGACAAAGTCGACGGTGATGGGCTCGGCTAACGACATCTCCAGCTCAATCTCCCCTGTGTTGCCAGCGCTGTCAGTGGCGCGCACTGTCAAGCTGTGCGTGCCAAACGGCACCGCCATGGCGTCCCACTCGTAAGTGAAATCCCCCGTGGAGACCGTTGCCAGCGGGCTTCCATCCAGAAGATAGTCCACCTGTAACACCTCAGCCGGCGCATCGATGCGGGGTTTAAGCGTCACGATCCCACCCACGGTCTCGCCGGCGGCTGGCGAGATCATCTCAAGAGTGATCTCTCGCTTGGCAGCGATAAAGTCTGCTTCGGCGCTAGCCTCAAGGCCCTGAACTTTTACGCCGATGTGAAGGGCATGTACAGAATCGTCGGCCTGCAGTGATGACTGGAACTGTAGCATATATTGGTAGCGAAGCAGCCGGGTCACCTCGGCAAAGCTGTCATCCACCTCCGCTGATGTAGGAGACTGGAAGAACTGCCCTCCTGTGAGCACCGCCACACTTTCCAGGATGTCAGGTTGGATACTGGGTCCAAAGCCAATCAGGTAGACAGGGATACTGGCCTCCTTGGCACTGGCAACAGCATCCTCAAGGGTCAGGGTGCTCGATGTTTCCTGGCCATCGGTCAACACCACCAGCGCCTTGCGCCCTCGCGGCCGGCTTGCCAACAGCTCGATCCCTCGGTAGATAGCATCGTAGAGCGCTGTGTCTCCTGCAGTCGTCAGTGCTTCGATGGCAGCAACCACAGCCGTTCTGTCGACCGTCAGTTCTTGTTGTGTCACCACCTCGTCGGAAAACGAGAGCAGGGCTGCCATGTCGGCCGGGCCAAGATCATTGATGAGTTGGGCAGCGGCTGTTTTGATATCAGCCAGCGGTTGACCTCCCATACTCCCGCTGGTGTCGAGGGCAAGTGCCAAAATGATCGGCTCGCCCATGTTCTCCAGTGAGTCAAGGGTCAGATCGTCGATCGGTGCCCCGTCCTCTGTTACCGTGAACGCCCCCGGAGGCAGGTCGGCGATGGCCCGGCCTTGCCCATCGGAGACAGTGACATAGGCAACTGTATTGGGAAACTGGCTTGCGTCCACCTCGTTTATGGTGACGTTGACCTGTTCCTGTGCATACAGAATGCCCACCGTACTGATGAAAAGCAGCAGAGCGAGCGCGGGTATTAGCCGCCAGCGATCGGTGCCCCAGCGTCTTTGTTTGATCATCTCTATCCTCCCGGACACGGATTGTCAGCGACGAGAGGTGACGAAGCGCAGCCTGGTGTCACCGATCTCGATTACATCATCATGGGCCAGCATCAAGGGTTCCTCCAGCCGGCGACCGTGGATCTCATTTTCCTTCTTCATCGTTTCCGGTGCCACCACCGCATAATATTAGAATCCCAATGTGGCATATCGATTGTTCTTGACTGCTTCACAAGGGTTTCCTTTGTATAAAGTAAACCGCTCCTTTGTGATATCGAAAAATGCTGTAGCGAGAGTTTGTCCTAAAGTTTTTTCTTGAGGATGGCGGCAGGGGGAATATGGCTTCCTTTCATGAGAAGATAGGATAGACAATATGAGATCTGCTTGGATATTTTCAGCTTCGAGTTGATTCAATTTCTCATTTATCACCAGATATCTGGAAAGGGACGAACTGTTCCCATGTTGCGGTTTCTGAAACCTATAATCTTTTGTCTTTTCAAATAAAAGGTGATTGGTGTGGAAACAAACTCCACTCGGATACTTGGTCTCAGATGTGCCGGGAATAGTTTCGACTGATGCGTATTTTTTTTCGTCAAAACTGGCAAGATGATGGTGATAGGGATAGGCACGCGGTTCAAAGGTAGCGAGTTGAACAGCCTCCTGCAGATCTTTTGATTCTAATATAGCCCGACCAATGATGTAACGCGGCAGACCAATTTCACACTTGATGCTGCCAATATAGTTTGTGGATTGGATAATTCCCCGGCTGTTCATTGACGGACCGCTTCCGGCTGCAATTCCCGGGTAGATCAGTGATATATAAGAAACTCCAGAGGGCGGAGTTACTTTCACAGTAAATAAGATGTCATGATAATCAGCATGGCCATCTTCGTTGTGGAATAACCACATATTTTCATCATTCTTGACGAAAATACTGGAGCAACCAGGTGGTTCTTTTTGCATTACCCCCAATTCGGATTTAATGGTCATGGCCCAATAATAGTCAAAGTGAATGCCTGCCCCATCGGCGATACCTTCTATCTCTTTGACTATGTTTGGGAAATGTTTTTGGGAGAGCTGTAAAAGTTTATCAGATAATTTTCGACCTTCCTCTGAGTTTATGATATCGATCAACCCAGAATGCCATTCACTTCTACGGTTAATGATCTCTTTAATGTTCTTTTTGAAAACTCGCCCGATCTGATAACCAATCTCTCTGTAGCTGCCTTTGATTTCAAGATGGGCGAATCGTTTGTCTGTAGGCTCAAAATAACTTGCAGCATTTTTCATGTTTACCTTCTTTAACAGTAGCTGCCTAACGCATACTATTACAGAACGTTTCTGTATAAGCAAACCGTACAAATAACATATCTAACCAATCTTGATCAGAGGTTGGCCTTTTTCTACATTCTCCCCAGGTGAGGTGTGGACCTGTTTTGTCACGCCCAAGACGCCTGATTACGCCACGCCCATGTATCCCGATCCCGCGTCTGAAGACCCGGGAGGCTCCACTATGTTCCGCACAAACTGGGAGGCTTTGCACACGCCTGACTGTGCCATTCCTGCACAGCTAGAATGGCTAATGTTTGAAGCTTCTCTGACCGGTAAAGACCATGGTGGCGCCGGCCTCATTGCAGGCTTCGATGGCCTGGTAATCATTCAACGACCCACCGGGTTGGATCACCGCGGTTACGCCTTCACGCAGCCCCACATCTAAACCATCACGAAAGGGGAAAAAGGCATCGGAAACCATCACCGCCCCTTTCAATCCGCCGTGCCGCTCCGCGACCTCTGCATCGATCGGGCGGCGCACATCGTCATCCAGTGAGCTATAGTTCACCCCATAACGCTCAAACGCCATCCGGTCCGACAGCTTGCGGTAGGCTTTATCGCGGGCAATCTCTGCCACACCGACCCGGTCCTGCTCGCCGGTGCCGATTCCTACCGTCACCAGATCCTTGACATAGAGTACCGAGTTCGAGGTCACCCCGGCTTCTACCAGCCAGCCGAACAGCATGTCCTCAATCTCCTTTTCAGTGGGCTCGCGCTCCACCCGGTAGACTTGATCCTTGAAGACTGTCTCTGCCAACTGAAGATCATCAGCCGTCCGCGCAGTTGGCAGGTATGAGAGCTGAGCGATGACCGAGCCGTCAATCAAACTCTTGAAATCAACGAACCTCTCGGCGGCAAACTGAGCGAGCCGCTCGATATTATCGATGCGCATGATGCGCAGATTCTTGCGTCGCGCCAGAATCTCTACCGCGCCTTCTTCATAGTCGGGCGCGACTACCACTTCGGCGTAGCGCTCAGAAATCGCTTGAGCCGTGGCTAGATCAACAG
>JBDLIT010000211.1:0-4630 GCA_039714735.1 Pseudomonadota bacterium | reverse complement strand
TGCTCGAGATGGATTTTATGATCCCCAAGGAGCGCTGGTTTACCAACTTGGAGACCAAGGGCAATACCGGGGCCGCATCCATCTATATCATGCTGGATGAGCTTGCCAATTCAGGCCGACTGAAGAGCGGTGACAAGCTGCTCTGTTTCGTGCCGGAAAGCGGCCGTTTCTCCAGCTCCTTCATGCTGTTGAGCGTGGTATGAAGGTCAAGGATATACCCCAGGACAACAACAGTTCCTTGGCGGGTGAGACCAAGGTCATCTATGCCCGGTCGGATAGCGGCAAGATTGAAACCGCCCAGACATCCGGCTGGGACGTGGAGGCAGTGGTGCTGGAGCAGGCGATCGATGAGATTCATCGCCAGACCAAGGAGGCCTATGCCCGGGCAGTTGCCGGCAGGACATCGCCTCTGGAGTTCCACATGTACAATCAGCGCATGGATCTTGCCATGCTGGCCCAGGCCGTCGGCCGCTTTCAGTGGCTGGTCAGGCGTGATTTCGATCCGGTGCGTTTTAAGCGTCTTCCCAGCGAAAGACTCAAGCGCTATGCAGATGTAATGGGTCTGGACCCGGATTCTCTTAAAAAGCTGCCGGAAGACTATGTCTGACTCGTTCAATCACCAGCATGCGGCTCACTGTGAAACGGGAGTCATGTCCGCCATTCTCCGCCGCCATGGCCTCGATATTTCCGAGCCCATGGCCTTTGGCCTGGCGAGTGGGCTGGCCTTTGCTTATCTGCCGATGGTGAAGATCAATGGTTTGCCGTTGATCGCCTATCGTATACCACCGCGCATGATCATCCGCCTGTTGTCCCGCCGAATAGCCGGGCTGTCGATGGAGTTCAGGAAATTCCGCAATGAGGAAGAGGGTATGCGGGAACTGGACAGACTGTTGGATGAGGGCCAGGTTGTTGGTTTGCAGACATCGGTCTTCTTTCTGCCCTATTTCCCCCAGGATATGCGGTTCCATTTCAACGCCCACAATCTGCTTGTCTATCGGCGGGATGGCTCGGAGTATCAGATCAGCGATCCCGTATTCTCCCATGTGGTCAGCACGGATGCGGAAAGTCTGCAAAAATCCAGGTTTGCCAAAGGAGTCTTGGCGCCGAAGGGCATGATGTACTATCCGACATCCGTCCCCGCTGAGATTGACTTCAAGCGCCTGATCCCCAAGGCCATCAAACTGACTACCCGGATCAGCAGCAAACGCAGCCCGATGCCGCTGGCCGGTGTGAAAGGGATACGCCGGGTCGCCCGCAAAATCGAAAAACTGAGTGATGCGGAACCCAGATACGCCAACCTCTATTTAGGGCATATCGTCAGGATGCAGGAAGAGATTGGCACCGGTGGCGGTGGTTTCAGGTTCATGTATGCCGCATTTCTCCAGGAGGCCGCGGATATCATGGCCTCGGACCTACTGGCCGAGGCAGCCGACAAGATGTCGGAAATTGGCGATGAGTGGCGCCTGTTTGCCTTGATGTGCGCGCGGATGAGCAAAAAGCGCTACGGAGATACCTTCGCCAGTATCGCGGGGCAGATGAATAAGGTTGCGCAGATGGAATCCGATCTTTACGACCTACTCAGCACCTATCGATAATCATCAGACTGATCCTGGAAGATCTTCTCTTACCATTGATCAGGCATAGCCGATCCCCTTTGGACAGTCTCTCCAGCGCTTTGGCCAGATAGTATCCATTCTGGGTCGAAAAGAGACCGGGTGAAGCCAAGTCGAGTGGTTCACCCGGAAGCTCATCTTGGGATAACCGGCTGTTGCCGAGCGTCTCCGTGATAATGAAATGGCTGATATTGTGAGCTTGCATGTATTCGATAGCCGCCTGCCGGTTGCCGAGAGAACCGCAATAGCCGATGCTCGCAATGGGTTTGGCGTCAGCCCGCCCTGAACCACAGTAGAACCAATAGCTCCCTTCACCCAAGATGGCTTCCTGGGAGTATTGCATGCGCAACCTGTGCTGTCTCAAATCCGCCGGCAGCTCGTCAACCGCGCCAACCAGTATGGGCGCCGGGTATTCATGCTGCCAAACACTGGCGATCTGCAAGGCTGCTTCCAGCGAACACTGGTCCCTGGAGACTGTCAGGGTGCGCCCACTGATCCCCAGTACCTGGTTCAGATAGAAAGCGGTCGAGTTATTCACGCTGTTGATGAAACCGATCGGACTGGGAATCGTTTTGTCGAGATAGATCTGTTCATTGACCTGGATGGTGCTGGACAGATTGGCTTCACCGCTGGCAAGAATCAGCGGGGTGTCCTTAGCCAGGCGCTCTATTCCCGCACAGGCAGCAAGTCCGAGCAGACCCAGCTGGGTCAACCTGTCTGAGCGGCGCGGCGGGCGCAAGGATGTGGCGTCGATTAGCGGCTTGAGCCTGGGTGGTTGGTCCGTGACCTGATGGCTGACGCCACCACAGGCGTAGATGGGCAGGTTAAGAATCAATGTCGTTTCTCCACGACCAGCACCGTGTTGTTGCCGCCAAAGCCGAAGGTGTTGAGCAGATAAAAACCGGCATCCGCCTGTTTGTCGCGTGTCATAGGTGCAATCATCAGGTCGGGGTCAAGCGATGAGAAATTGAGGGTTCCGGGAATGATGTCATCCGCAAGGGCATGGCAAAAGAGCACCAGCTCCAGTACACCACAGGCGCCCAGGGTGTGTCCGATATAGGGCTTGATGGCTGTCAGTGGCGGAATCTCAGCGCCAAAGACTGCCTGCAATCCGCGACTCTCGGCAAGATCATTGGTATGGCTGCCGCTGCCTTGCGCCTTGATTGCCAGGATCTTCGAGGCGTCAACTCCGCTGGAGGCTAACGCTGATCTTAAACACGCTGCGATGGAGACACCGTCCTCATTGGCGGCCGTGATGCTGTGTGGATCGAAACTGGCGCCACTGCCAGCCAGCCAAAACCGGCTGTCCCGGTCATCTGATCCAACAACCACCGCCGCACAACCTTCCCCCAGCAACAGCCCGCTCCGATCCTTATCGAAAGGGGATAAGCGCTCTGTCGCCAGCAGTTGTAAACCGGAAAAACCACAGAGGGTGGTTTCATTGAACAGCTCGATGCCAATCACCAGGGCATGCTTGATGATGCCATGGTTGAGCATTTGCCGGGCCAGCAGCAGGGCATTGGCGCTCGAGGTGCAGGCCGAATTGATATTGAAGGCATCGCTGCAGATGTTGAACCGGCTGCCGACCCAATCGCTCAACCGGCAATTGCCGGCATTATTTACCGGGATAGGATCATTCGCCTGGGTTTCCAGCTGATCCTGGAACGACAGTTCACTAGACCGTAGATCATAGGAGGATGAACCCATAAACAGCCCAATATGCTCTATTTCATCCGGCTGTAGACCACTCCTCACCAATGCCCGGTCAATGACGCTTTCGAGGATGCTGAAGTGTCTCTCAGGCCTGTCAGTGTCATCGCCCAGGGCATAGAAGGGTGAGGTGATATCCGTAGCCCTGGAGCTGATGGCGTCAGGTGATGCAATGCCGGACAACTTCTCGCCCACATGAGACGCACAGGCCATACCCAATATCGGGATACTTAGAGTCTGGGTCATGACCTATTCAGGATGCAGGAAGTCAGCAAGATTGTTGATGGTGGCCAGTATCTCTCGGGAATTGGCGTCGTTCTGAACGCGGATGCCGTAGTTGGTCTTGATCGCCACTATGACCTGCAGCATATCGATGGAGTCGAGCCCGAAACGGGATTCGGAGCCGGCAAGATATTCATCGTCAAGAATGCCTGCTGCAGTCATGTCATCCAACAGGCACTCTTCGATGATCATCTGCTTGAGTTCCAATTTGAATTCCGCGTCTTCGGATCCTTTCATATCTATTTTTCCAAAATCTTTCGGTAAGAGTTGAGTGACAAGAGAAACAAACCGCCCGCCAGCAGCAGCAGCTTGGCAATTTCCGGGGCCACTGCGCCGAGATCGCCATTGCGTAATAGGATGGAGAAAAATCCTTCCAGGCCCCAGTTCATGGGTGAGAAGCCGGCAGCCGTCCGCATGAATTCCGGCATGACATAGGTGGGCACCATGATACCGCCAACGGCGGCCAGGATCAGGTTGCTGATACCACCGATGGTGGTGGCCTGTTCGGTGCTGCTCGCCCGGGTTGCAATCAATAGCGCGAAGCTAATGGCGGTAAGGCTGATGGACATGGCAAGCGGCAGCAGAAGCCAGATTTTACCATGCAATTGTAAACCCACGCCGCCCAAGAGTGGCACGACAAAGATCCCCACCAGAAGCATCAACAGGGTCTGAATGAGGTTGATGCTGAAATAGGGAATCAGTTTGCCCAACAACAGATAACTGCCGGGTGCCGGGAAGGTCCTCAAGCGTTGCAGTGTACCCTGTTGTTTCTCTGTGAGTAGCGTGGTGGAGATGGGGATCACCACAAAGAACATCGAGAAGATCAGCCAGGCAGGGACGCTTTGTTGAACAGAACTGGGATGTTCCTGGTCCTCGGTGCGAGCCAGATTTCGGGTGTTGATGAGGGATAGACCAAGGAATTTCTGCTTCTGCGCTGCCTGGTTGGACGAAGCGATGATATTGGAACTGAACAACCGCTCCATCTGATAGGCGGCGAGCGACTTGGTGACGGAGGCAAGAATCAG
>JBDLIT010000210.1:0-4692 GCA_039714735.1 Pseudomonadota bacterium | reverse complement strand
CTGACCCCATTGATCCTGAGCTTCTCGACTGTGCAGGCCTGGAACATTTATTTACCGATACGGGAGATCGATGACCTGCTGCGGAAATCCAGACAATTGCGGGACAGGGTTTACGAATCCCAATATTGCAGGGACTTTTTAAGTGGCTACCGACTATACAGCGACCTCTATCGGGGCGTCCTTCTCAAACCTGGAGCCATCGTCCCCAGACCAGACGAATTGGAACACTCCGCTCTCCTCTACCCGCACATGAAAAGACAGGTAAGGATCCGAAGCGGTGCCTGACTCCAGGTCGGCCCGAAACACCTCACGGTCGTTGAACAGGCAGACGAATTGTCCAATCAGCGCTTTAGATACCCTCTGTCCGTCTTGCCTGTGCCGCCATCCGGATTCCATGGGGTGGTTGAGTTTGGTCATGAGACGCACCACCTGGCCTTTAGCGGCTGTTGGCGGGACCTTTATATGCAACTGATTTCTCATCATCCACACCCTCCCGTACCGCCGGTGATCTTGCAGCGGGCCTTCCCAATGCGCACGGTCCCGTCGCTCATCTCTGCAGCGGCAACGACGACCTGGGTCTGTAGCAGACGTATCCGGGTCGAGATCTCGGCCTTGCCATTGACCGGGCTCAGGTGAAAGGACGCCACCTCCGGAGTCGGATTACGCTCAGCGACCACATGGATCGACTTGACGTAATCCTGTTCCGTCATGGGGCTTTCGACCGAAATACGCATGGGTATGTGACGCGCCTGATCCGTGGCCGTGGGTAGTGTGATCTTGACGCCGCCCTTTTGTAGCTCGACTCCCCCGGTGAGATCCGCGAGGAGTTTCTTAGCGTCGCTTGGAGAGGCTTCAGCGTCCCGCAGCGTGCCGCTGAAGGGCAGACCCACTGCAGCCGCCGCACCACATAGGAGAAGGATTTCTCGTCGGTTCAACATTGTTTTATTCCTTCGGTTGTCTCTGTCCATACCTAATCCCTGGCTTTCCTGCTAAACAGCATACGCGCCACCCAGTGTCCGATCACTCCGATGAGCGTTATCAGCACAAAAGCGAAACCGATGCGGTCGAACCACGGGTGCGCATCCTTGCCCGGGATGTAGACACCCTCCACACCATCCAGGACACCGTTCCTGCTATGGCATTCAGCACACTGCAGGGATTCGTCGGCCGGTGCGACCATATGGGTGATGGGCCATGCCATCTCGGTCTCCACGAAGCCGTATTTTCCGCTGAACGGCATGTTCACCGTCTTCATGCCCAGTTCTATGGCCTGGTTCCAATCGAGGGTTTTCCAATACCCTTTGTCTGTGGTGGTTAGTGGCGCCACCAGCTTCATCAACTCGACGTCATAGGGCTGTTTGCCGCGCATTATCTTGACCGGCCAGATCCGCGATCCTGGCTCTCCCGGATCGCCCAGGAATTGGTTGACCGGGACAATACCAGTCGGGTCTATCCGGTCTTCCAGCGTCGTATAGAGGACGGTGCCGTTGAACCAACGGTATTCAGGATTGGTATGCTTGTCCCACTCGAAATCCCCTTTCTTGGTATTGTAGATCTCAAAGCCGTCTGCATCTTCCCTGGATAGCTGCTTGCTGTCCGGTCCCAACTGGCCTGCCGTGGACCAGTCCCACCACATCTTTGAGCCATAGTCCCCACGAGAATATTGCGGAATATGGCAAGTCTGGCAGGCGAGTTTGTCGGTATGATCGTTCAGTTTCCCGTTCAAATTCATCGCATGGGGGGTAGACCCATGGCACATGCGACATGAAGTGTGCTTGGCACCCTGCCGCCCTGGTACGCTGATTTCACCTACATCCACCGCTTCGGGTGAATAGCGGCTGCCCCGCACCTCATGTTGATCGGAGAGGTGGCAGATGGAGCATTTGAAATTCAACCCGTCCGCATCCATGTGCACATCCACAAAATAGTCCGGATGCTCCAGGGTCGGATCAATATCGCCATGTTTGACGGCCTTGGCGCCGCCTCCCGAGAAATGGCAGGTACCGCAGGTTTTACGGCTCGTCGGTCCCACATTCTGGGCGAACTTTTCCAGTTTCGGTCTTCTCTTACCGGGCTTGCGTAAGGCCTCCCTGGAATACAGCCCCGTCGTGTCATGGCAGACGAGACAGTCCACGTTCTCTTCGGATGCGAAGTCGAAACTGTCGTCTTTCCAGCCGTATCCGATATGACACTTAGTACAGGACGCAATATTGGGCACCGCCGAGATGCAGAAGTTGTTCACCACATGGCGTTTCCCCAGTAACTGTCCGGTGACGGGATTTTTGTATTCCCAACGCCAATGCTTGGTCTGGTGGATCTGCTTGGCCGCATTAATGTGACAATGCAGACACGCCCTCGTTACTTCGGGGCCAGTTTTGAATTTGACCTTGAGCTGTTCGAATTTTCGATGATCGGCGGTCGAAGTCTTGCTTGTGGGCTCAGCTATCGCGCTTTCGGCTACAACGATAAGCATAGAAACAAGGGCCCACGCCAGCGTGTGCATCATCATCGCTCTGTATAATTGCGGTTCTTGGAACTGAAACATGTGAATTCCCTTAACCCCCGGTTAACGCTCTGCCCGGGGCCTTCCCTGGCTGGACAGAAGCAACAGTCTGGCCTAGTCCGGAGGCGAGGCGGTCGGAATGCTGCCGTCTTTGTGAAACTTGACGTTGGCATCCAGGAAGTAGACTTTTAAATCATCTCGCTGCATTTTGACGATATCGTAGGCCTCGCCGGCACGCGCTCCGGTGGAACAGAAGAATACGATGGGCTTGTCGGTCGGCAACTCACCGATTTTGTCCTCCAATTCATCCACCGCCATCACAACAGCCTTGGCATACGTTCCATCGGCTTCCACTTCTTCCGGGTCGCGCACGTCATACCAATAAAAACTGTCTGAGTTACCTGTTATCAGCTTGTTGAAAGAAGCGATGGTGACGATTCCGGGGTCCTCACCGGTTTCCACCGCCGGAGCACTTGAAGAGGTTGCGGCGGGTTTCCCAGCAGTCTCCTCTCCGTAGGCCTTTTTCCAGGCCGGATAGCCCGCCTGAAACAACTTGACGTTGGTATAGCCTTTTTTTACCGCCTTGGCGGCCGACTTGGTGCTCAGCGGGCATTTATTGCCGCCGCAGTAGTAGATGAGCTCAGTGCCCATGTCTTTGGACAGCAGGTCAAGCTTGTCGTCAAACTCGCGATCGGAGATATTGATCGCGGTTGGGACATGACTCTTTTTAAACTTGCGCGCCGGACGGGCGTCTACGATCATCGCATCCGCTTTTTTATCGATCAGTTTTTTCACATAGGAGGCACTGACTCCGGGAGTGTGCCCCTGTTTCACCCAGTCGGGGTACCCGGCGGCATAGACACCGATATTCGTATAGCCGAGGGCCTCAGCTTTGGCCGCCGATTTGTGGCTTAAGGGGCACTTGAGACCGCCACAGTAGAAGATCAATTGGGTGGACTTATCCTCGGGCAAGAGGTGGGTCGACTTGTCGAACTGGGTGTTCGAGATATTGGTCGAAGGTACGATGTGGCCTTTGTCATACTTTCTGGAAGGCCTGGAATCCACGATCAACGCACCGTCCATTATCGGTATCTTGGCGTACTGAGCGACAAAAGCTGCGTCAACGATGTTCTTGTATAGCCACGAGGGCTGTTCACCCGTTTCTTCCTCGGCCATCAATGGTACTGAAGCCAAGGAACAAAGTAATGCGGCACTCAGCCACGATAACAATCGTTTCACGATTATCTCCCCCTCTGGTAAGTTAATTATTGGTTTAGTAAAGCATCCTTGCGGGCATCAAACATGACGATGGTAAGAACCTCGTCCGCCTTTGTCTATTAGGGTTCTCAGGGATATCTGTGGGTAAAAACGCCTTGATTACGGCAGCCGGACACCGTGTGGACAGCCAGTGGATTTCACCGCCTGCCCACACTACACCGGGGAAGCCAGGGTGGAATCGGATAGTTTCTCAATAACAGAATTTTTTCAAACAGAGGAAAAAGCGAAAAACGAGTGCACCTGCTGCCATGTTTTGGTAAAGAAGAGTTACCAGACTTATCAGAACCAAAACAGAAAGACAGCAGATGCAATTGAAGACTATCTTAAACCAGTGCCACAAATTCAAAAATAACGGTGACAGTTTACTAAATATCGTTAATTATCTTCAAAGAAAGTTTGCGCACGCCGGTTGCCGCGCTGGGTCAGATGATGAGTGTGACCGGAAATAACAAGACGGACGGGGTAATCGAGCCATGAACGCAGCTTGATGTATTTTGTGTGTTTAGTAAACTGTCACCGTAATCACCTAAGCGCTCAAATTTTGTTGAATTTTGTTGGGCAACCGGACTGTTGCATATCCAGGCATGCAAGTGGACGTTGGAATTCTGACTAACTGTTTGTTGCCATCCCTGTTCCTAGCAGCTGCACCCGAAACAGTCGCATTCCATTCCACTCGCGTACCCTTCCGTATAACCCGCGATGTGCGAGGCTTCGTGAGCGATGGTCGACTCGAGATCGCAACAGGACGAATGCTTGAAGGCATTCTTGCCAATCTCGATGTACCAGGATCTCGGAAATGTCCAGCCACAGCTACCTAGCCCATATATGACCCCATCCCGTTTGCAAGATAAAATTTCAAGTTCTGACAAGAATAAGGTTGCTACCATATATCCGGCCTGTTTATGAGGTTT
>JBDLIT010000209.1:0-4769 GCA_039714735.1 Pseudomonadota bacterium | reverse complement strand
ATCACCCCAGCATCTCCCTGAGCGCGGCTGTGGAAATAAAAATCTGCGTGGCCTTAATGTATTCTTAAGATTCACCGCACATAATTACTACTCCACAGCTCTGTTTTCTCCTGTGTGCTGTGGATTTTCTGGCCAGTGTTGCATACACCACTGGTCGTATATGAAGAGGGCTTCATGGCTAATCCTTGTCCTCGCCCCTCTTCATATACCGTCTAGCCCACGACACGGGCTTTTTTCGCATGATGCCCCTGAGCATAAAAAACCCGCCTTTCAGCGGGTCTGGCAGTTTTACCATCTTACCGGATGTTGAGCAGTTTTAGCACATGCCTGGGTGGCCCGATCTCCTTTGGTACATCCACAGAGACGAAGGAAAACTGTGGAAAGCAAAGCTTACTCCACTACCATGGTGCATTGTGTGACAGTTCCATGAATTTTGACCGTAATAAACCCGCCTCAGTGGGCGGGTCTGTTGCTTGCTCAGGCCGTCTCTCGATTCTCAGCTATCCGCTGGTATATCTCCTCCCTGTGCACAGGGGCAGATTCTTTCCATACAGCGATTTCGACCTCCAGCATATCGATCGCGTCCTGGAACTGCTCCGTGATCGCTTCTAGTTCCGCAGGGTTATCAGCATAGGAAACAGCATGTTCAATCACGTCAAGCATTAAACTTGTTATAGTGCTCGCGAAAAGCCTGGATGAATCACTTGTTCCTTCTGATTCAAGCACCTCAACGAACTGTTCAATCAGCCTGGCTATCCGGCTATGGATAATTTTTCTGTTTTCTGCAATGGGCATGTTTGCACCTGTCATGAATTGGGTCCCTCATCAATCCCACCCTTTTTCTTCTTCGTTTTGCATGAGATAGCGATAGATTGAAAGATCATACAGAGAAGTGACTAGGGTGTCTGTAGGGTGATTACTCTACGAGATTTCAGCCCGGAATCTCCCTGAGCGCGGTCTTTGGGGAATTGGTTCAGGCAAGAAAAAACCCGCCGGGGCGGGTTATGGCATCTCCAACTTTACATCCCTATTGCTGGCGTTTCATCACCTCTTCAAACTTCCTATGCCATACATCACCTGAGTAGTGGGACTCATTCCACACATCGATGGCGACGTTCAGTGTGTCTACTGCTCCCTGCAGCCTGTCCCTGAATATTTCCAGTCCTTTAGCGCTGTGGGTGTAGGTAATTGCGTGTTCGACCACATCAAGCATTAAGCCGGTCATGGCTTCAGCGTAAATCCCAGCGACATCGCATTCTCCATCGGAATTCATTGCCTCGACGAACTGTTCATCCAGCTCAGCTATTCGACCAGGAATTGTTTTGCGAATTTCTATGATGGCGCGTTTGCGCCTGTCAGTTAATCTATTTTCCATTATGTATCCCTTTTTCTTCTTCGTATTAGATAGGGATGGAGCGAAAAATCTTACAGAGAAATTGCGGGAATTGTGCTGGTATTTCCCAGTCGAATTAACTGGCTACACATCCCACCGAGGCAGGAAAGGGTCCCACCAGCTCAACTTATCGGGGATGCCCGGCGTAGCCGCACTGACCCCGGAGGAGGGTAGCGTGAGATTTCAGCTCATCAGATCCCGCAGTGCTGCCTGAGCCGATTCATAAGGGTGAGACCCTGCCTGGCGGCTGTCATGGATGATGTGGTGCTTTCCATCGTTGCGCTTCATGATGAAGAAGCGGCCGATCGATGTCTCGCATTGGTAGCCGCTGACTGGCAGATACTTCATTGCCTGTTTTGCTGCTACTCGGCGGCTTGCAGTC
Organism: Pseudomonadota bacterium; assembly: GCA_039714735.1. Lineage (GTDB taxonomy): Bacteria > Pseudomonadota > Gammaproteobacteria > Chromatiales > Chromatiaceae > JASJBU01. The sequence goes on along the minus strand of JBDLIT010000209.1, from coordinate 2,994 downwards.
GCTCCTCGAGTTCCTCGATCGCTTTTAGGGCGCACTCTTCATCCTTCTCGCCGCCCGGTGCGCCGCTGATTCCCAGAGCACCGATACGGCTGCCTGCCGCCGTGATCTGTACACCGCCGCGCATCATGATGATGTCATCCATGTGATTCAGCTCAGGACGGATATCTTCGCGGGTCTCGCGAAACTCACCCGAATCCGATCCTGACAGAATCACGGTGTTGGCCTTTTCCTCGGCGATTTGCAGGGTGAAACGCGAGGCCCTGTCATCACGCAGGGCGGCGCGCAGGTTGCCATTGCGATCGACTACGACGGCGCTGATGCTATAGCCCATCTTGCGGCACTGGACGACGCTTTCGTTGACGAGGTCGCGCGCCAGTTCCATGCCGATGCTCTTGACTGTCATGACATCCTCAGCCTGAGCGTAAGCGCTGAGTATTAACAACAGAGCGGAAGTGCGTAATCTACTCACTCTCATCGTGCCTCCTGATCGCTGAAATTTTAGTTTTTGAAGTCGTCATGGCAACCTTTGCAGGTCTTGGCTGCCGAGCCGAACTGTTGCTTCATTTCTGCCTCGTCACCCCTGGTGGCAACCTCAGCCAGTTTTGCGGCTTGTTCCTGCAGGGCCTGATATTTTTCCTGGAATGTTTCCCAATCAAGCCAGATAATATCGCTGGCATCGCTGTCGTCGTTGAGTGAATCCTCGGGAAATCCAGCGAGAAGGTCGAGACCTGATGCAGCAGCAAGATCCTTTGAGTAACGCGCAAAATCAGCGGCGTCAAATGCTGTCTTGCCCTTGACCATGTCCCCCATGGACTTAACGTTGTATCTGAGCACATTCATGATGCCTTGACGATAGTCGACGGCATCCTCAATTTCATCGGCCAAGACACTGGTAGAGCCGACAGTGAGAGCAAGGGATAGAAAACAGTTGCTCAGCCTGGTCATATTCATTCTCCCGGTTGGCATGTGGACATCAAGGATGTAGAAGGAGGCGATATGGTTGAACATTGGTAGCCTGTGATCATTGAAGATCAAGTCCATAATCTTCAATGACTTCTTTCAGTTGCAGTCGCTTATGACCTGCTGCAACTGCCATAACTTTAGCATGAACTTCAGATATTGCCCCTTTTGGTATTTTTGCTGTTTTGGCTTGGCGGACGGTTCTTGTCCTGGTCTCTTTGCCGGTGGTATGTTCAAGACCCCTCTCTGATGAGATGTCTTATTGCGTTCGTACTCTGCCAAACGGCATCAGATACAAGACCTGCTCTTCAGCCGGCATATTCAGAATTGCCTTTACACGGCTATCATCAAAAGCCCCGACCACAGCTGCACCAAGCCCAAGCGATTGCGCCTGCAGGAACACATTCTGCGAACTGTGACCGACCTCGATATGGATATAGCGAATCCCCCGCGTTCCGTACTTCCGGGTAGTCCTCTTTTCAATGGCAGCAAAGACCAGCAACGCTGGACTCTCCGCTATCCAGTACTGCTGGAGGGCAGCCCGGGCCAAATCCATACGGCTGTCACCATCTCTCGTTTGGCTTAATTGATGCCCGACCGGTGAATACTGGTAAATTCCCGGATTGAGGCCCTTCACGTTGCCAACGACTAGATAGAGCACCAGAGGATAGAGTGCGCCTGCCGAGGGCGCGGATCTCAGACCTTTGTCGTCGGTCATCCCCTGGGCGGACCATAACAGTTGTGAAACCTCTGCCAGTGTTAAGGGTTTGCTACTGAACTCCCGGACTGAACGCCTGTTGTGAATGGCCTGCTCGATCGAATAGTCACTCCCAAGGCGTGGCTCAGGCAAGTTGATCATGTCTGATGAATGGGCTGCTGGCATGGCTGACAGCGTAATACTGAACACCAAATCCTTCAAGCGCATCTTAATCATGTCAATCGTCCTGCGCAGCAACGTCCTGTGTTCCCGGAACTTGTTCAGTGAACGGAACCCTCGACATCGATGTTGATGAGATTTCTCTCTTCTTGTTTTCGGATCCTTCTTTTAAGCATTTCCTTCGCTGTCTCCTCGCCTTGACGCTCTATCAAGCTTTTTACTTCCACAATATCGCTCATGCTGGAAATGGATGCTTCTGCAAACTGTTCGAGTTCTACTTCGGGTTAAGGTGTCTTCCGGTCATCTGCCGGATTCATCCTGGGAGGTTCCAGGTCGTCAGGATATTCATGAGTGTTTCAGTTTGGTCCATTCTTCATCAGTTGGATGAGCGGGGCTGAACAGTGGTTCTGGGTAGAGAACAGCAGATCTTTACTCGATCTGATCTCAGCCTTAAGAGAGTTCATCGCTTCACCGTGCACCAGTGCCTGAGCCTGGGCGTCCGTTGTGCCGCTGGCCAGGTAGGCAGGTCGCAGGTATGTACTGACTATGTAGATTGACATGGACATCAACAGCCCCCAGGCGCGTTCGTCATACCGGTTCTCTCGCGGTGAAGCGTCGTTGTAATGCGCATCCATTGGCAGGCTGCACAGTTGATAGGCCGCGATTGCATCAAGCGCTTTGTTTCCCGAGGCGGGCAGATTGATCCCGGCATAGGTAGGTGCCATGCGAATCACACCGTTGGCGCCCAGAGCCTCTAGATTGGACGCCACCCCCTCGATGCCGACACGGGCTGCCTCCAGGGCGCGTTCTGATGTGAGCTTTCCCTCGGTGTCAATCGCTTTGAGCTTAGCTGCGACATTTTGCGCCATGGCTTGCCGTTCTTCGCTCGGAAACCAATCGGTTTCGGCATGCAGTAACGTGGGAAGGGTTGCGTAGAGGGAGAGGGCAAGGAGCATATGCCGTATCATAAAACAATTTCCAGCGTGGATTTCAGCCCGGCCTGTTTCCAGTCATTGACTTCGTCATGGTCCAGGATGAACTGTGGCAGTAAGTGGATATTTATTCCGATATTCTCATAATCACACATTCCCGCCAACCCGGACCATGCGGCCTGTTCGCGTCATTTGTATTAGCATGAAGACTTGGCTAGCCTTTTT
>JBDLIT010000208.1:0-4838 GCA_039714735.1 Pseudomonadota bacterium | reverse complement strand
TGCGTCGTCTTGATGCGGCTCCAGGCGCTTAGCAACCGCCCACCGGTCAGGCCACCGAAGGCCTGCTCCGAAACATCACGGTTATGAATGGCGTTCCAGAGAAACTGTTTGGTACCCTCATCCGCCGGGTAGCCATCGGCGGTCACCGGCGTAATTGCGACGACGCTCTTGAGGCGTTTGGCACCCGATTGCCAGTCATCCACCGCCATCCACTGTACGGCCATGCCGTTCATCGAATGGCCGACCACGTGAAAACGTTTCCAGCCCAGCGAGTCGGCCAGGTGGAATACATCCTGGGCAACTTCCGCCACCGTGTACTGACCTTTCATTTCCCGGGACATGCCGTAACCACGCACGTCCGCAAACACCCAGGTGAAACCGTTGGGATCCAGATAAGGAATGACTGGCTCGTAGTTGCGTGCATCACCCATCCAATCGTGCAGCACAATCACCTTCTCTTCGCCCTGACCGTAACTGCTGTAGCCGAGCGTAGCCCCCTGCCTAGAGTCCGTGCTGGCGGAGAAAGCCGTACCAGCCGGCAGAATCAAAAACGCTATCGCCGCAATCAGATTCTTCATCAATATATTCATGTCGATATCTCCAGTTTGATTTATCGTCAGGCGGCGGAGGTCACCTGCAGCGCATCAAGTAACTCGGTATGCGTGACCGGCTTTGAGAACATCGGCCAGTCGAGTTCTACTGCCGTCCGTTACTGTTCCTCACTCAGGGTCGCGGAGCAATCGGTCAACATGAAGACCTCGTAGCCCAGGTCGTAGGCAGTGCGCATCGTGGTTTCGATACAGACGTTGGTAAGCAGGCCTCCGAGTGCGATCGTGGTAATGCCCATCTGTTCGAGTCGCTGCTTGAGATCGGTGGTGGCGAACGCGCAGGTGGTGCTTTTACCATCCACAATCACGTCACTGTCGCGTATGTCCAGCACTTCGGCCACCTCAGCACCCAAGGTGCCACGCTTGAACGCAGCAACGTCTCTGACCGCTTTGAAGATGCCGTAAGGCGCTTCTCCCATCTCGCTGTAGTCCGGGGAAAAGACGATCGGCACATGGATAACACGCACTCCTTTTTCTCTGGCCCTATTCAGGAGATCGTTGATGTTTGCAACGACCTGATTGCTATCGAGCACCTTTTTGACGGCATCGTGCAACTTGCCTCCTTCGCTCAGAAAATCATTGTCGTCATCAATTAGCACCATCGCGGTGTTCTCTGGTCTCACTTGGTTCTCTCCTGTTTGGTTAAGATTACGGAACCAGTATGATGTGTTAATTTTATATTGACTAGTACGCACTAATATTGCATATAGTGTCTTATTTTATACTTAGTGAGGCTAATTATGCGTAAGCAACGGCATCGTAACTACGCGGCGTGTCCGGTCGAGGCGGCACTGGATCTGGTGGGAGGCAAGTGGAAATCGGTCGTTCTGTTCCGCATCATGGAGCAGACTAGGCGCTTTAACGAACTGCGCCGCCTGGTGCCAAATATCACGCAGCGTATGTTGACCAACCAGTTACGCGAATTGGAACAGGACGGATTGGTGCATCGCGAGGTTTACCCACAGGTGCCCCCCAAAGTCGAATATTCGCTGACTGAACTGGGGCAAACCCTGGAACCTGTTTTGCATGCCCTCAGGGATTGGGGAGAGGCTCACGCGTTCTCCCAGCGTAGTAAACCTGCAACTAATGGCGATTCCACGACAGCTAGAGGAAAATCATAAACAGAGGGACTTTGTACACATTGGTGCGCAGCCTGGTGGCCGCATGAGTGCTGATACAGCGACTGGAAGGCTATATTCAGGTCGTGAATCGTATAGGTCATGCAGTAACTCTAGGACAGTGACCTGGTCAACCTTTTTAGTACACCCCAGTTAAGCCGCTTTTTTCGTTTCCGCCCATTCACGCTCAAACTCATTGGGGCTGGTGTACCCCAGTGTAGAGTGCAATCGATAGCTATTATAAAACATGGATATGTAATTCAATATATCCTGCTGCGCCTCATAGCGTGTCTGATAGCTTCGCCATTGCACCCGCTCCTGTTTCAGACTACCGAAAAAGCTCTCAGCTACCGCGTTGTCCCAACAATTTCCTTTACGACTCATGCTGCCTTTAAAACCGTGGGTCTTGAGTAATTTCCTGAAGGCTTTACCTGCATACTGCGAACCACGATCTGAGTGATGAATCAACCCCGCTTTTGGCCGACGTTGCCAGATAGCCATTTTCAATGCATCACATACCAGCTGTGCTTTCATCCGTGAACTCATGCTCCACCCCACTACTTTCCGGGAATACAGGTCAATCACCACCGCTAGATAGAGCCAGCCTTCCTGTGTCCAAACATACGTTATATCAGCAACGTAAGCCTGATCTGGCTGTGGTACATCAAACTGACGTGCCAGTAAATTATCGAACACTGGCTGCTGGTGGTTGCTGTTGGTTGTCACCTTGAACTTTTTACGATGACGAATCTGTACGCCAGCCTCTCTCATCAGCTTTCTCGCCTTGTTGCGGCTCACGGGAAAGCTCAAGGCGTTCAATGCCCTCTTCATACGGCGACTGCCATAGCTATAGTCAGAGCTTTCGGCAATATCCTTGACCCACTCCAGCATCTCCTGGTGCTCTGGGTCATCCGGTTTGTTAGTCATGCTAGCTCGATAGCCGTAATAGCCACTACGGCTCACACCCAATACCTGACACTGCAGGCTGATTGGATAGGTATTCTTATGTTGGGTGATGAACGAATATTTCACTTCGTTTCTGCTGCAAAGAATACCGTCGCTTTTTTTAAGATGTCTTTCTCCATCTGTAACCGCTTCACCTGGACCTTCAGCTTTCTGATCTCCTCCTGCTCGGGAGTCAATTTGCCATTCCCACGGAAAGCCTGGCCATCATCCGACTGATGTTCTCTCACCCAGCGCCCTAGCAAGTTAGGCTTAATATCAAGACTTCTGGCTGCCTCAGACCGGGTATAACCTTGCTCAAGTACCAGGCTGATTGCATCCATTTTGAATTCTTTTGAATACTGTTTTCGTTCTGTCATTTTCAATTACCTCGGTTAAGAAGATTATCCTTAACTGGGTTGTACCAGTCTATTAGACCACCTCACAGCATTACAATCCCGGTTGATCCACTGCTGTAGTTATCAGTTCTGGTCAGGTTCTAGGATTAACCCTTGGTAGCAACAGGTTTAATAGCATGAGATTACGAACCGGAGAGATTGTCGAGTCTCTAAAATTAATTGTGGGGGTTGCAACTATTCGTACTTCGGAGCGCCTGCTTGAATTTCAGGCTGCTAACTCATCATGGCATGAACAACGTTTTGAACGGTTGTTGTGGTCAGCTGGAGATTACCCACCCATTTAAGACGAGTAATGGAAAAACTCTTTATTATAGGATTCCTTCTTATACAGATTTCCTTTTTTGGTTGCACGACTACAAATGCATCCGACGGAATTCGACAGCAACGTATTACAGAAAGCCCACAATGGAATGGAGAAATATTTCAGAATCCGGAACAGGTTACAGCTGTAGAATGGTGGCCAAGCATGAAGATGTTATGGAATTATTTCTTCTGCAAACCAGAAGGATTCATCCCTGCCTCGCCGTTACCTGCTGAGCCATTTAATCCTTCCCAATGGGGTAGACAGCGAGACTTACAATTTATCTGGTTGGGTCACACAACCTTCCTTATTCAGATCGATGAAAAAGCGATCCTTACCGATCCTATGTTCTCACAACGAGCGGGCTCCTTTGGATGGTTGAGTCCTAAGCGATATTCTAAAACACTTGCTTCAACAGACATTCTACCTTTCGTTGACGTGGTATTGATTACTCATAATCATCCTGACCATCTGGACGAAGATTCAATTAAGGCGCTCATCCCTAAAACGAGGCACTTCATCATACCTTTGGCCGTGGGGAAATTATTGGAAGAGTGGGGCGTACCTCAGGAAAAGATAACTGAACTTGATTGGTGGCAGTCAAAATCCATTGATAATTTAACGATAACCGCAGCTCCGGCCAAACACACCTCCGAGCGAGGAATGTTTGATAAAAACAAGACACTTTGGGCCTCCTATGGTATTCAAGGAAAAAAGCACAATCTATACCTTAGTGGTGACTCAGGATGGCATGAGGGACTTTACGATATAGGTAAACGGTTCGGACCTTTCGACGTGACATTCTTTGAGATTGGGGCCTACAGTAATTTAAAAGGCCAGATGGAGGTCCATTACACCCCTGAACAGGCGGTCAAGGCACATCAGGCCGTAAGGGGTAAACTGATAGTACCCAGTGGCTGGGGCACCTTTGATTTAGGGCTGTTCCCTTGGTACGAACCAATTGAACGTTTTGTTATTGCAGCGAAACAAGCTGGTATCGATTTCCTTACACCTAAAATTGGTGAGATGGTTAACCCTGATAATGTGGGTGTCCGCCATGTATGGTGGAAAACATTTAGAAACAAGGCTCAGTGAACAGGCAGACATACCTGTTAACCTGGCACAAGTCCTCTTTAGGGTGTTTGCTAAGGATAGCTAAATTACTCCGATGTCCTGTATGCGCGCGCTGCAGTCATCAGATTATACAAGCATCACCCTGCCCCTCAATGACTGCTTTCTTGATTTGAGGAGAGGTGTTATTTGCCTGAGGTCAATGACCGCTATGTCGGCCCAGCCGTCACCTGATCGCATAGATGACTCAAATTTCCACCCTATCCCTTCAATGACCGCTATCTCGATTTGAGGAGAGGTATTGATTGCCTGAGATCAATGACCGCTGTGTCGGCGCTACAGTCCATTTTGGCCTCACGCTGCTGGATTTCTTTAATTA
>JBDLIT010000207.1:0-4857 GCA_039714735.1 Pseudomonadota bacterium | reverse complement strand
ACGAGGCGCCAGTCTCTTGTCGGGCCCACTACCGTCCAGCAGCATACCCGCAGCTTCACGCCTGGGCTCTACACTGCCCGCGTTCCAGTACCAGATGGTGGTCTTGTGTTTGGCGTCCCCGTGGCGGTAGAGCGGCTTGTCGACCATCGGTGATGACATGTAGGCATCTTCATGGGGGAACTGAATAGCGACTGCATCCGGGTGCATCTCCAGATTTTCATCCTGGAGTTCAGTGAAGTATTTGATGCCCGGACGACTCTCGGTGCGGTCATCCACCTCCAGCAGAAATGCAATCTCATTGTCGTTGTAGATGGTGCGTACAGTGACCGCGTCATTGAGCGGCGTAAACAGGCGCTCCTCCTTGATGACATTGGGCACCAGGTGCAACGTTACAGCCGGCGCCTGGCCCCAGCGCTCATCATCCGGCGTTTCGGGCAAGCCATCCTCCACCTTCATGCTGGTGACTACAGGGGCATCCTGCGGCTGAACCGTGGTGTCGCGCAGGCTGTAGACGAAATTGGAGATATGCCAGCGGTCTTCGAGGCTGACCGGATCCTTGTTGCCCTCTTCAATGGCGCGATGCGCCGGCATCGGCGTACCCATGATGCCGATAGAGAGGCGCGCATAGATCGCCTTGATAGTCTGGTCACGCTCGCTTTCCGCGACATCCAGCGACTGCGTGGCGCGCCATGTCCAGGGCTTGGTGAGATTGCGCGGCCAGATACGATTGCCCCAGTCATCCTCCAGCTTCTTTCCCGACAGGATATTGCCGCGCCCCTCGTCACCATGGCATTCGGCGCAGGACTTGATAAATGCCTCCCTTCCTTTGGCCACAGACTCTTCTGTAAAAGCGATCTGGCCATCCAGCGGCTCCACTTCGGTGATCACCTGAAAGTCCGTTTTGGTGTAAAAACCGTCATCATCGAAGGCTTCATCGTCCGCATCCTCAGGCGGCCAGGCCAGGGTAACATCAAAACCCTTGATCACGGGAACCAGACTGCTGATCTGCTCATCGGTCAGCAGCGCACGCCCCTTGATGCCCCAGCCGGGCATGGCTGTGCCGGGAAGACCGAACTTGATAGTGTTGAAGATATCCTCGTCCCGCGGCAGTTGGGTGCCGGGAGAGCTTTTGTACTTGAACAGCGCCAGGCTGAAATCCCTGGGCTTGGGATACATCAGATCCATCGCCACCCCGTCACCGGCGCCCTGCTCACCATGGCAGACTTCACAACGGAACTTGTAGAGCTCCCTGCCCATCATGTTCCTGCGTCTGGCCAGCACTTCATCCTTCATGCCGGTCACGGTTCTGGAGATTTCGGGATCCCAGATGCGCGGCACCTGGCCGTTATAATCGAACAGGAAGTTGATCACATTCCAGATATCCTGCTCGCCAATCATCTCGTGCCACACCGGCATGGCCGAGTTCCATGGCGTGCCCTCGACGGGCAGCCCTGGACCACCGGAGGCGATGCGCCAGAAGAGGAATGCCTCCTGCAGCTGGGGAATAATCGTTGGATCCTGAAAATTGATGGGCTGTGGATTGAAGCCATGGCCATAATGCCCCTGACCATCCAGCAGGTCACCATGGCAATAGAAGCAGTTCTGATAGTAGATGTCACGTCCGGCCGTGACCGACTCCCGGTACTTCTCCCAGCCTGCCTCTTTATCCTTGGCCAGGGTATCTAGGATTTCGTTGCGCACCGGGTTTTCCAGCGTGGCCAGATCATAGGTGTTGTTAAACACCTTGAGCTTGGCCGGAGGCGCCGGGTGCACCTGGCGCAGCTCTACCGGGGCTTCATTCGAGGGTTTGACCATCCCATAAGTGACATAGGCCACCAGCAGCGGCACAGCGATGAGAAAAAACCAGCGCAGTATCGACTTGTTGTCATCACGCAGCGTGGAGAGAATCGGGGCCTTGAACTCGGCCCACTTTTTGTCATCAAAAGCGAAGTAAAGCAGGATGCCGATGATGGTGATAATCATATACTGAATCATCAGCGACTTCGGCAGCAGCGGCGGAAAGGCGTTGTCAAAAATCAGCCAGGCGACGGCGGCGGCAATCAGGGCCTGCCAGAATGCGCTAACCCTGAAACCTTTCATCCTTTTTTCTCCGCCAGAAAGTTCACTATCATCTGCAGCTCGTTGACCGTCATTTTTGTCCCGAAATCAGCAGGCATGGCCGGCGGGAAGCCTTCGACCAGCACTGCATTGGGATCAAGAATGCTCTCCCTGATCTCACCAGGGGTCAGACGCTCCCCGACATCAACCAGCCCGGGACCCACCAGGGTATCCTTGCTGTCCATCGCATGACATGAGAGACAGGCATATTTTGCCATTGCCTCATCGGCGGTGGCAGCAGGCGCGGGTACGCCTGCGCTGCCGCCTGCAGGCGCCGTAGCCACTTCCGCGGCCGCCTCGGCTGTGGGCAGGGCGACCGTCACCTCGTTGCCATCCTTCGCCTGCAGATAGGCGGTGATCGCATCCATCTCCATGGAGGAGAGCTGGATGGGGGCCTTGTCGATCGCAGGCATGGGCGACTCGCTGTCATTGCTGCCCTTCTTGCCCCAGGTGGCCACCACATACCTGCCCGGGTCGAGCATCGATTCCAGAATATAGCCGGCCGCATCTTTGGCCTCTCCCTGGTAGCGTTCATCGGCGAGGCGCTCAGCGCTCAGCGCCACCATATCCTCGCCCTGAATATCAGGTGCCCGCCCCAAAGGCGGCGGTTTGTGGCACAGCGTGCAGGTGCCCTTGTTATTAAAAAGGTCTTCACCCAGGGCGACGAAGTCGTCCATGGTCAGCGATCCCAGATCCACTTGCTTCTCCACTGGCGCTTCGCCTTTCATCTGCGGCAGCAGGTAGGTCACCAGGGTAAAAACCAGCGTCAGGAAGAGGCTGAATCCAATGGTTTTCAAAAGCACCTTCATGCTCCCTCTCCCGCTGTTGCAACAGGCTTCACCTGCCTGGTCCCGCTGAGGTTGGCAACCCAGAACATAAACAGCACGCACAACAGAAACAAGACTGTCACGATGGTTATCATGTTGCCTGCATAGGCAATGGTCGGGATAAAGTTATCCGGCGAGTTGTCCTTCATCACCGTATAGACATGCCAGTGCGTTTTGACCGAGGAGCGCACATAACCCATCAGCCCCATCAACCAGGTGAAGGCAATCGGCAGCGCGAACAGCGCATATTGCGCCCGGTCGGGAATGCGACCCCAGTGCGAGGGCAGGATTTTGGCATTCTTGAACATCAGGGTATCGATGACAATGCCCGCGATGATGACCACCAGGGTGGAGGCGACCTGCGCGACAGAAGAGCCCACCTTGTAGACCGTGTTGGTAAAGTAACCATAGTAGACGCCCAGAAAGATGATATTGGCAATGGCTACCACGTAGATTGCCACCATCAGTGCGTTGCCGGCAGGCGCCCAGCGAACCGTCGCCACCTTGTCGGAACGACGATAGAGCTGGAATGAGAGAAAGGTAACAATCAGCATCAGATTCACAGCAATATTCTTCGCCGGCATGATGCCCAAGGGTCCGAGAATATGGTGGTGGCTACCGCCGAGTTGTGAAATCTCGGAGGCGGAGAGTATCAATGAGTGCGGCGTTACCCAGATCAAAAAGGTAACTACAAGGATCAGGGCGATGAATTTGACCAGCCATTTATAACGCTCCGAGCCGTCGGTGCGCGACATGCCGGCCCACAGGTAGAAGTTGCCCGCCAGCAGAATGGTGCCGATAAGCACCGCCTGAACGATAAACAGCCACGCCAGGATGCCGCCCATCGCCGTAATACCCATCTGCTGTGAATAGGCGTAAATCTCTGCCATCAACCAGTAACCGGCGAAAGGCAGCGGCAGAAACGCCAGGATGGCGATGAAGTTGGAGGTGTAACCCATCCAGTCGTAGTGCGCACGCTTCTCGGGGTCATTGCTGCTGAGAAACTTGAATGCGGCATAGGCGCCCACGACGGCGCCGCCAAATGCGATATTGGCAATAAAGCGGTGCAGGTTGATCGGATTCCACAAGGGGCCCTTCATAACCTCCCAGATGTTGCCGACAACGGCCCCCACCTCGTTCACACCTGAAGGCGCCATCATAAATGTCGCCCAGGAGTTGGCGAGCACCATGATAGTCAGACCCGAGGCATTCAGCATCAGGCCGAGTGAGAGGTGCACCCACTTGCGATTGCCGTAGCGGAATGCATTCCAGCCATAATAATAGGTGTAGAGAAAAAAGCTCTCAAAAAAGAACAGCCCGGCATAGACCAGCCACTGCGCCCCGAAGACGCGCATCATGTAGGCCATGAAATCCGGATAGAGCATAAACAGCGCAAGGGCAAGGGAACCGCCGAAAATCGCCGTGATGGAGAAGCCGGTCAGGCTGATCTTCATGAACTCATGCGCCATGTCATCGTAGCGTTCGTCACCGGTGAACAACCCCACCAGCTCAATGATCAGTACGAACAGCGGCACCGCCAGCACCAGCGCACCGAAAAAGAGGTGCAACTGGGCCAGCACCCACACAATCGCCCTGCTGCTCACGCCGATATCGGGATAATCCGAGCGTGTCGGCCTCGGCGCAGCCATGGGTTCGACACTCTCTTCAGCTGCGGCAACTTCAGATTCGGCTTCCAGCGGAGGCTGGCCAGTCAACTGCACCTGGCCAACAGGCGCAATGCGATCTGCAACATTCCCCACTCCAGGACCGGCGGCCTGAACAACGCCCGTGATGCTGAATAACAGCAGCATCAACAGCAGTGACATAGGGAAGCTCTGAATGAATCGATGGGATGGGGGTTTGGGGGAAGGGACAGCACAAAGTTGTCTGTAAGCCATTGATATACGCCCCT
>JBDLIT010000206.1:0-4905 GCA_039714735.1 Pseudomonadota bacterium | reverse complement strand
AAAAAGCGACCACCAGTTCGACGCGCGAGCGAGGAACTCCGAAACGTCGAAGAATATCCGATAACTACAAACACCTACGCAATGATATTCATCTTGTCCAAAGCTATATTCAGACCGCTTCTCGGGCGCCGCAAGAGCAAGTTGAACGATTTCGATGGATCCGCGCTCAGCGCTGGGGCAGTCTCGGGAGGGGGTCTTGGAGGGGTTTCTACAGGTCGGGGATGGGATGGCTTTGAAAGCGCAGGCAACGCGCCGGGAGTAGCCTTTAAGAAAGCGGTTACGAAGTCACGTAACGGCTCGTTATGTATGCCGTTTCCGGCTCAGTCTGGCAGATGTCCTCTCTCGCGGCCATTGCTGACCTTGGCGCTGGGGCTTCGATCGTCTGCAGTGGGTCGATAGCAGTCAATCTTGATCAATTCAAGAATAGCAGCAACGAGTCAAGCCGCTTGAATCGCCACATCGGTCGCTGATCTATTGCACCGTTCTCTCGATAGGAACCATTAACAACGAGGAGTTGAGTTATCACATCACCCTTTGTATGCCATCTCAAAGTGATGATGGCCATGACCACCTACGAAGCAAAGCCGACGTTTAATCAAACAACAGGCGACCGAACTCGATCATCACACCGCCAAAACCCAGGCCGCTGCGATAGCCATCGATGAGCGGGTTCTCGATGGGATCCACGCCCACATGCAGGGCCAGCAGTTTCCACTGCTCGTCCTCCTTGATGAGCGTGGCGGTCCATTTCGAATCGAAGGCGAATTCCCGACCATCGCTCAATGCATAGGTGTCCACCGAGGTACCGTAACAGAACCCGAAACGCCCGCCGTAGATCCGGGTTTCGATCGTGGCCTCGGGATCGATGCGCAAGCTTTTCAGGATAGCATCGGGTTTCTTGAACCAATCGTGAAACAGTTGCTTGAGCGGCCGCTCCTGGGTCACCACTTCCTGATTCATCACCGTGATGATGTAGTCCTTGTGCAGATATTCCTCAAGCAGCTCTGGACGATCGCTGTTTACCGCCTCCTGTGCCGTCTTCAGCAACTGCCGCAATTGATCATGATCTGCCTGTGTACCAGTATCGGAGGCAGCTGAGATACTGCTGAAGAACACCATGATTAACACGAAAAACCATTTCTTCATCCTACATTCTCCCTTGCGATAAACGATATTGACGACCCATTCTGCCGTATTGCCCAGCGCAGGACCAGGCTGCGGCATACCACAGCAACCATAAAACCAGTGACTACATCCAACACATGGTGCTGATGTGTCAGCAGCGTGGACACTGCAATACAAACCAGCCAGATCCAAAGCCCAAGTCGAATCGGCTTAGCTGCATCACGCCCGCAAGCCAGCACGGAAAGCGTCGAGAACACAAGATGCAATGAAGGAACCAGATTATGCGGTGCATCCAGGATAAATATCAGCTCATACAGCGTCTCGTAACCGATAGGCAGGACACGTTCGAATCCCAACCGAGCCGGTAGCAGCAGCCAGATCAGAGCAGAAACGAGCAAACCGAGGATAGCTGCCAAAGCCTCGTTGCGGGCCCGTTCACGCGGCAGGGTAAAGAGGGGCAGGCAAAACAGCAGGAACATGGAAAAATAGACCCAGATTGCCTCGGGCGCCAGCGGAACAGCCAATTCCACGGGCAGGTAGAGGTCGAGTAAGTTCTCCCGTTGCTGGGTTAACCAGTTGATGCTGCCGTAGATCGTTAAGAACAAAACATCGATAAGCAGACACCAGCCCAACACCGTGCGCAGGGTCGGGCCATCCGGCAAACGAAACCAGGGTTCAGCGGTCATACCGCAGACTCCAGCTCACGCTCAAGTTCCGGCGGGGGCCTGCCTGGATCGGGCTCTGTGGTCCGTCGTGGGCCCAGCCACAGGCTCCAGTAGATACGCGCCCAGGTTGGACGTGGACGGGTCTGGTCAACTAGGTCCGGCAAGGCTGTCCAGGGTGCGGCCGGGTTCTGGTGGTGGGCAAGATGATAGTGGTAGTTGAGGAACAAGGCGCGGGTGATGCCGCTCACACGCAGGTTCCAGGCGCCGTTGCGGATGTCACGTGGCGTCCAGGCGTGAGTGGCATATTGCACCGCGCACCAGACCAGTGCAAACGACCAGTAGCAGGCCAGCCAACCGACCCAGTGCAGATCCAGGACGAGGAACAAGCCGACCTGCAAGCCAAGAGTGAAGATGATCTCCAGCCCAATCCGCCGGGACGGCGCCTGGCAGATGTCCTCCACCATCGGACGCATACCGTAGAACTCCGAGACCTGTTCGCGGAACAGACGGGTTTGCAGGAGTCCGATCCCGTAGAGGATGCAGGCGAGCGGCGCGGACAGCCAGTAGAAACCGCTGAGTAGACAAAGCAGCCGAAAGCCCGCCAACCACATCGGAGTGCCCGGAGTGACATAATCAAAGAGTTCCAGGTCGGTGCGATTGCGACGATGATGGCCAAGGTGGCTGACGCGCTGGATGGTGAAACTGGTGGGGAAAAACGCCGCACAGACTCGACCGAAAGCCTCGTTGAGGCGACGGTTTGGATGGAAGATCCCATGCACTGCCTCGTGCAGCAGGGAGAAGAGCGTATTGTTGAGCAGGGCGAAACCCAGGCAGGCGACCAACCAGTGCCACCAGACCTGGGCATGCGACCCCAACCAGAGGAAACCGATTGCTGCAATACCAGCCGTTACGGCCAGCAGCATGTTGAGGTTGGCGGGAATCCGCCAGGACTGGAGAGGTGCTGAGGCGGTCATTGCCGCTTTCCATCCATGTAGTGATTATAGGGGGCGAGCCTTGTGGTGGCGGCGAGGGTCTCACCGGGGCCGATCACGCAACCAGGTCCGATGCTGGTGCGGGCGCCGATCACCGCCCCAGCTCCAATGACGATGGTATCGACATCCACCAAAAACCGGCCATTTTCCCTGCGTGCGAGATGGCCGCTCATCAGGGTGTCAGTGCCGATAACGCTAGCGTAGCCGGTCTCAACGTAAGGCCGGTCGAGTGTACGTGCCGCCGGCGCCCAGAAGGTGGCCGGATGCACCCGCGCACCCCATAGATTCAGCCACAAAGGATAGAGCCCCGGCACCAGACGCAGCAATTCCTCCAGCCAGGGCAGGCGGTTGAACGGCATCTGCAGTTGCAGCAACAGCCACCAGACTCGGAAGGCGCGGCTGTGTTGCGGAATGCCCCGCCCTTGCGGCTTGCCGAACAGCAGGATCAGGAGGCGACCCAGCAGCGGTGGAACGGTATACAACAAGGCTGTGAATAGGCCCAAACCAGCCAACAAGCCTTCCGCCAGTACTTGACTGGCGGCGAACATGACGCCAATCAGCAGCATGGGCAGGAAGTTTCCCAGCAGGGCAAAGCGGCTTATGGGTTCGGATACCGGCGAGTGAAAATCCTGTTCAGACATAGTTGGGAATCCAGTTAGCGAGCATGTCCAGTTCCGGACAACGGTGGAACAGCTTCCATGCCCGAGGGGCCATGCGCTGGGAGAGCAGGCTGGCGAGAAAATCCGGGTTGCGGCCAAGATTGACAATCTCCCGGACCATCGCCGGACGCAGTCCGGCGAGCTCCGGGTAGTCGCGGATGAGTTGCTCAACCACCCGCACCCCCGCCCCGGAGGCGCGGGGAAACAGCATGGCCTTGAGAGTGTGCTCGAACAGCCATCCATCCAGCCGGCGGGCGAACTTGCCGCGTTTGGCGTAGCAGTTCTCGAACAACAGACGATCGATAAGGGTATGACGGCGCTCGTCCCGGGTGTGCTCCCGATGGACGGCAAGCCAATTGAGCTCAGCCACACCCAGCGCCTGGTTCTCATCCATGGCGGCAAGATCCCTGGCCATGGTCAGGGAGGACTCCTCGATGAAGAACAGCAGCCAGAGCGGGTAAGCCAGCCAGCGGGCGGAACGCCCCATCAAGGCAATAAAACCGCGCATCTCGGCAGAGGGAGGAAAGAAGCAGAAATCGGTTGTCCGGTAGAGGTCAGGCCGGCTGGCGCGGTTGAGGGCCACGAAGGCCGCATCGTGTTCTTTCTCCTCGCGCAACATCTCCAACAACAACCGATGCAGCATGGGCAGTTGCATGGACTCCAGCCGCCGCGCGATGGGCGGCAGGATGGCCTGCACCAGGTAGCGCTCGAACAGCATGATCACCTCGTTGGTGCGCAGGGCATAGAGCTGTGTATAACGAAGCTGATGCCGGCGCTCCAAGTCGGGCCATAACGGACTGTAATAGAGTTGGGTATAGGTAGGCGGCAGAAACAGCCGATCGGTATCGATAGCGCCAAAGGTTACCGGCCGGGTGCGCTGACCATCCGATTGCATGGCATGCAGGACCTTGCGGGCGATGGCTTCAGGATCGTGGGATACCATGGCTCAGAGTAGAACGTTGTCCGAAGTACATGCCGTGTTTCTTGAATACCTCTTTACGAAATACCGGATTGAAACGCAAATAGGTGAACAGGCGTACAGGATTACGCAGATTGGTTTTGAAGTCCAACAGCCGGTGCACCAGCGAAGGCAATGAACTGAACGTGGCGCGGGCCTCGAAACAGGCTTGTGTGAGCTCATCGGCGCTCATGCGCGCCGGTTCGAAGGGTGCGTAGTTGAAGCGGTAATCGGGGTGCAGCCACCATTTACCCTCATAAAGCAACCGCCCTGCTTCACGCATCGAGTCATAGAGCGGTGTGCCGGGATAGGGCGTGAGGATGTTGAAGGCGGCAAAGGTGAAACGGCTCTCCAGGGCAAAATCCAGGGTGCGGCGGATCGAGTCCCGGGTCTCATGGTCATAACCGAGCACGAAGGCGGCCCAGGTCTGCAGGCCATCGACATTTGACCAAATATACTCTCTCTTGTCAATTGTCGGGGTGGACGGATTCGAACCGTCGACCTCT
>JBDLIT010000205.1:0-5041 GCA_039714735.1 Pseudomonadota bacterium | reverse complement strand
CAGTGACCGAACCATTGGTGGGATTGGTGACATTCGAGATTGCCAGGCTGTCGCCATCCGCATCACTGTCGTTGTTCAGCACCTGAACATCAACCGAGGTATTTTCCAGCGTGCTGGCGCTGTCGTCCAGCGCGATGGGGTTAAGGTTTAGGTCGAAGATCGTCCAGGTGAAGACCACCGTCACCGGTGTGTTGACGCCGTCATCCACGCTGACTTCCACGTTGTAGTCTTGGAAGCTGGCTGGGTGCAGCACCGCATCGAAAGAGACGGTACCGCTGATTTCGCCGGTGCTGGCATTGATGCTCAGGCCGTCTGGCAGGCCGATGGCGCTGTAGCTCAGGGTGTCGCCATCGGAAGCGTCAATCTGCAGAGCGACATTTTCGTTCTCGTCGCTAACCTGGTCACCGGGATTGGTTACCACCGGCGGCGGATTGTCGCCGCAACTGGCAGGATCGAGGTCACCGCTCACACCGCTTGGTGCGGTACCGGTCCAGCCCGGCTGGGCGTCTGCATCGATCTCTTGGATGTTGGTGCAACCACCGGAATCACCATCAGAATTGAAGCCCTCAACCGCGCTGAAAGCGCCCACGATGTCGGTGCTGATACCAGCGGCTCGGAGATCTACGCCATAACCATTATTAACAATGGGATCAGACCTTGAAGGGTCGACCTGATCATGGCACAAGGCACAGCCGGCATTGGAGTCAGACAGGGAACTGTAGGTCAGGTCAAATAGTGTTAAAAATGCACTGCTGGCCGTGGCAATGGGTGCTGATAGTATTAAAACACCCGCGCTGAGCAGCGGAATGAGAAGTCTTTTAGACAGACTACGTCTAGTAACAACGTGAGAAGGCATCTTGTTTTTCCTCCGTTGGGATGATTCCGTATCGTCCCGATTTTTGTTTATTAAGGTTGGTAGCCTTTTTTATATGTTTTTCAGGTATTGCACCGGAAAAAGATGTGTTTTGTACGGAGGAGTAAATAACAGGTATTGAGGTGAATCGATGGTTAAATCTTTACCTGGCAATACTCCCTCATACGAACCCCAGACATCTAAGACCTCTAAGCGATACTATTTGATAAAAACAGCAAATACTATTCGGGACTTCCCTCGGGTTTTTGTATAGACACAATTCTCGTTGGGTTTTCAGGAATGACCTTCTGACAGTGAATTATTTAAGGAAATACAGCCCTTCGCCGGTGGAAATATTGGATTTAAGATTAAGAAAAAGCTAATATAATAAATTAGTATTACATTTCCTTTTCAGAGTCTAAATTAGGTTCTCCTATGCAGGATCCGACCACGCTATCCGACAGTGACCAGGGACGTGTTGAAGTCAAAGAGACCACCTGTTACATGTGCGCCTGCCGCTGCGGCATCCGCGTCACCCTGCGTGACGGGGAGGTGCGCCACATCGAGGGCAATCCCAACCACCCCCTGAACAAAGGAGCGATCTGCGCCAAGGGTTCTTCCGGCATTATGAAGCAGTACTCCCCTGCGCGCCTGACCCGGCCCCTACTGCGTAAGAAAAACGCCGAACGCGGCGACTCCGAATTCATGGAGATCAGTTGGGAGGATGCCTTCGGGATAATCGAGGAACGTCTCGCCAAGATCCGCGCCGAGGACCCGAAAAAGTTCGCCCTGTTTACCGGCCGGGATCAGATGCAGGCGCTCACCGGCATGTTCGCCAAGCAGTTCGGCACCCCCAACTACGCAGCCCATGGCGGTTTCTGCTCCGTCAACATGGCGGCCGGCCTGATCTACACCATCGGCGGCTCCTTCTGGGAGTTCGGTGGGCCGGATCTGGAGCGGGCCAAACTGTTTGTGATGATCGGCACCGCGGAGGATCACCACTCCAACCCGATGAAGATCGAACTCTCCAAGTTCAAGAAACGCGGTGGCCGCTTCATCTCCATCAATCCAATCCGCACCGGCTACTCGGCGATTGCCGACGAGTGGGTGCCGATCAAACCGGGTACCGATGGGGCGCTGATCCTGGCAATCACCCATGAGCTGATCAAGCAGGGCCTGTATGACCGGGAGTTTCTGATCCAGTACACCAATTCCGCCGAACTGGTGGTGGATGATCCCAAGCGGGACGACCATGGTCTGTTCCGGCGTTTCGAGACCCATGTTGAAGAGGGCTGTTTCGATCCTGAGAACAAGCTCTGGTGGGATATCGAGCTGGACCGGGAGATATCCACCCACACCCCGGGGGTCGACCCACGGCTGCTGGGCAGTTATACCCTGGAGGACGGCACACCGGTCAAACCGGCCTTTCAGTTGCTCAAAGACCGGGTCGAGGAGTACACCCCGGAGTGGGCCGAGCAGATCACCGGCGTGCCGACGGAAACGATCCGCCGCCTGGCTCATGAGATGGGTGTGGTGGCGCGGGATCAGAAGATCGAATTGCCGATTCAGTGGACCGATACCTGGGGTAACGATCACGATTCGGTGGTGGGAAATCCGGTGGCCTTCCACTCCATGCGTGGTCTGGCCGCCCACTCCAATGGGTTTCAGAGCATTCGTGCGCTGGGCATCCTGATGAGCCTGCTAGGCACCATCGACCGCCCCGGCGGATTTCGTCACAAGGCGCCCTTCCCGCGGCCGATCCCCCCCTGTCCGAAGCCGCCAAACAGCGCCGAGGGTGTGCAACCGAATACCCCGCTGGACGGCATGCCCCTGGGCTGGCCGGCCAAGCCGGAAGATCTGTTCGTGGACGAGGACGGTGAGGCGGTGCGCCTCGACAAGGCCTTCTCCTGGGAGTATCCGCTCTCGGTGCATGGCCTGATGCACAACGCCATCACCAATGCCTGGCGCGGCGATCCCTACAAGATCGACACCCTGCTGCTGTTCATGGCCAACATGGCCTGGAATTCCTCGATGAATACGGCGAACGTGCGCAAGATGCTGACCGACAAGAACGAGAACGGCGAGTACAAGATCCCGTTCCTGATCGTCGCCGATGCCTTTCAGTCAGAGACCGTGGCCTTTGCCGATCTGGTGCTGCCGGATACCAGCTATCTGGAGCGCCACGATGCCATGTCGATGCTGGACCGGCCGATCTCCGAGTTCGATGGGCCGGTGGACTCGGTGCGTATCCCGGTGGTACCGCCAAAAGGTGAGTGTAAGCCCTTCCAGGAGGTGTTGATCGAACTGGGTTCCCGGCTCAAGTTGCCCGCCTTTGTGAAGGAGGATGGCAGCCGCAAGTTCCGCGACTATCCCGATTTCGTCATCAACTACGAAACCTCTCCCGGTTCCGGTATCGGCTTTCTTGCCGGCTGGCGCGGCAAGGGGGGTGAGAAGTTTCTCAAGGGCGAACCCAATCCACGGCAGTGGGAGATGTACCAGAAGAACGGTTGCTTCTACCACTATAAACTGCCCAAGTCTTATCAGTACATGCGCAACTGGAATAAGGGCTATCTGCAATGGGCGCGGGCTCACAGCATGACCCGCTATGTGGAGCCGATCACCCTGCACCTCTACTCCGAGGTGTTGCAGAAGTTTCGCCTGGCGGCGCAGGGCAAATGGCCGGGCCGGCAACCGCCGCAGCGCCTGCGCAAGCGGGTGGAGGAAAATTTCGATCCGCTGCCGTTCTTTACCGCACCCCTGGAACACAAGCTGGTGGATACCCATAAGTATCCGATCAACGCCCTGACCCAGCGACCGATGGCGATGTACCACTCCTGGGACTCGCAGAACGCCTGGCTGCGGCAGATCCACACCCACAACTATCTGTTTGTGAACCCCAGGTTGGCAGCGGCCAACGGCTTTGGCGACGGCGACTGGATCTGGGTGGAGTCACCTACCAACAAGGTACGCTGCATGGCCCGTTTCTCCGAGGCCGTGGAGCCGGGCACGGTGTGGACCTGGAACGCCATCGGCAAGGCGGCTGGCTCCTGGGGGCTCTCGCCCAAGGCCAACGAGTCGCAGAAGGGTTTTCTGCTCAACCACCTGATCTCTGAAGAGTTGCCCCCCTGCGAAGCGGGGGATCATATGTCCAACTCCGATCCGGTGACCGGGCAGGCCGCCTGGTTCGATGTGCGGGTGCGGATCTATCCGGCGGAGCCGGGTGAACCGGAACAGACCTGGCCCCAGTTCAAGCCACAGAAGAAACTGCCTGGGCAGGATCCGAAGCGGGGGAAATGGCAGGCGTTCATTGCCGGCGCCTTCCGTAGTAAGACGAACATTCGGAATTAGTAACATGACTCAACTGGCGCTAGTAATCGATCTGAATGTCTGCGTGGGCTGCCATGCCTGTGTCACCAGCTGCAAGGAGTGGAATACCTCCGGCTGGGCGGGGCCCATGGCCGACCTGCATCCCTACGATGCGGACCCAACCGGTACCTTCTTCAACCGGGTGCAGACCTACGAGGCGGGTGTCTATCCGAATACCGAGACCTACCACTTCCCGAAGTCCTGCCTGCATTGTGAGGATCCCCCCTGCGTACCGGTCTGCCCGACCGGGGCCTCTTACAAACGGGAGGACAATGGCGTGGTGCTGGTGGACTACGACAAGTGCATCGGCTGCAAATACTGCTCCTGGGCCTGCCCCTATGGAGTGCGGGAGTTTGATGAGCAGCAGAAGGTGATGAAGAAGTGCACCCTGTGTATCGACCGGATCACCGATCAAAATCTACCTGAGTCGGAGCGTAAGCCGGCTTGTGTACTGGCCTGTCCGACCAATGCACGCCTCTACGGCGACATCCATGATCCCAATTCAGTGGTTTCGGTGGCGATCCGTGAGCAAGGCGGCTATGCATTGCAGCCGGAGTGGGGCACCCGGCCATCCAATCGCTATCTGCCGCGGCGCAAGACCCGTATCCAGATCCATGAGGATGAGTTGGTGCGGGCGGATAATCCGCTGAAGAAGGAGGAGTTGCCAACTCTGCCCGAGGCGGGCGAGACCCTGGACGATGTGGCTTGGTAAAAAGAAAGGTGATTAGGTACAAAGCTCAGCAGACAGCAATGCTTGATTCCTTCCCCTGGAGGGGAAAGGTTAGGATGGGGGTGAAAATGCGGTTGCTGAGCTTTGCACCT
>JBDLIT010000204.1:0-5181 GCA_039714735.1 Pseudomonadota bacterium | reverse complement strand
CTGCTACCCAGAGGCCTCTCATCTGTCTACACCTTTTTCGACCCCGCAAAACTATCAGTTGGATTGGGGGTGTTTGCCCTGTTATGGCAGATCCAGCACGCCATGGAGTTGGGTAAGCAATGGGTCTATCCAGGTTTCTGGGTCGAAGGCTCCGACAAGATGGAATACAAATCCAGTTATCGTCCCCTGGAAGCGTGGAATGGTAAGAACTGGAAAAGATTCGGCAGGAACGAAACGCTCTGTTTGTGAATCGAGTTTACTGAATCACGACCAACATTAATCTCTATCTAATTGAATTTCAGGTAATTTAATTCGTACCATCGAAAACCTGAAGCACTCTGACCAAATCTCGGGCAGGTCAGCCCAACGGTATTCAAAGGCAGTAAAAATTTGCCTGGCATTCGAGTATAATCCGTCAGCTTTTGTCGGTGTGAAAGATACCGGGTTCAAATAAAACCGATATTATCCAGTTACCGTTAGGGGCGAATCCGGGAAATTCGCCGCTAACAAAGGCACTTGATAGACACAGCTTGATGAAGATAAAAGTCAGTGAATTAATCGTCAGATATCTGGAACGCCTGGGTATTGAGTGCATTTTCGGCATGCCGGGCGCGCACATTCTGCCTGTTTATGACGCCATCTATGATTCCGGCATCCAGGCGGTTCTTGCCAAACATGAGCAGGGTGCGGCTTTTATGGCCGGGGGATACACCAAGGCATCGGGCAAGATATCCGCCTGTATCGCAACGGCGGGACCCGGGGCTACCAACCTGATCACCGGTATCGCCAATGCATACGCCGACAGACAGCCGGTGCTGGTCATCACCGGTGAAGCTCCCACCTATATCTTCGGCAAAGGCGGCCTGCAGGAAAGCTCCGGTGAAGGTGGCAGCTTCGACCAGGTCGACCTGTTCAGGAACATCACCCGCTACAGCAAGACGATAGAACGAACCGACTATCTACCACAGGTATTGATTCAGGCCACCAAGGCGTTGCACTCCACCAATCCAGGCCCGGTGCTCCTGAGCATTCCATTCAATGTGCAGAAGGAACTGGTCGATGAGCAAATACTCGACGAGATCAGGATCAGGCCGCGCCTTATGTCAGTGCCCCAAAACACCGGGGAGCTGGACAAACTCTCAGAACTCATTCTGAATGCCAGCCAGCCGGTGATCATTGCCGGTTATGGTTGTATTCGTTCCGGCGCACAACAAATTATTGGCGAACTCAGTGACCTGCTGCAGATACCGGTTGCCTCCAGTCTCAAAGGCAAGGGTGTGATCAGTGAGCATTCGACGCTGTCCCTGGGCAGCCTCGGTGTAACCTCGAGTGGCCATGCCTATAAATATATTGTCGAAAAATCAGACCTGCTGATCGTTCTCGGGGCCGGGTTCAACGAACGCACCAGTTATCTCTGGGACAAATCGCTGTTGACGGGTCGAAAAATCGTCCAGGTGGACAATGATCCGGGTCAACTGGAGAAGGTCTACGATAGCAATCTTGCGATCAGCGGCGATATCAAAACAGTGCTCTCCAACTTATTGGAGAGTATTCGCCCCCTCGTCAAAGAGAATGGTACGACTAAAGTAGCCGGAAATATCGCGGATCTGATGGATTCATCAAACGGCGACTATTCGATCTTCAAGTCAGGCTTTGCCGTGGCAGAGGCATTTTTCCGCAAGCTCGCAGCCTGTTTCCCGGCAAACACGGTTGTGTTCGACGATAACATCATATTCGCACAAAATTTTTACCCGGTTTCCAGCGGCAATCGCTACTACCCCAATTCAGGAATTTCCTCATTAGGCCATGCGATTCCCGCGGCCATCGGTGCGCAGTTTGCCGAACAAAGACCGACCTTCGCAATCCTCGGCGATGGAGGATTCCAGATGTGCTGCATGGAGATCATGACCGCCGTCAACTATGACAAGCCACTGAATATCGTGATGTTCAACAACGGCGCCATGGGTCTGATCCGTAAGAATCAACACCAGCTTTATCAGCAGCGCTTCATCAACTGCGATTTCATCAATCCGGACTACAGCCATCTTGCACGTTCCTTCGGCATCAACTACAAGCAGGTAACAACCATTACCGACCTCGATGACCTGTTCGAGCACTATGACCTGCAACAGGCGATCAATCTTATCGACATTTCGATCAAAAAAGATGCGTTTCCGAATTACTCGTCCAAGCGGTAGCCGGGGAGCTCCAGACGCAATGCCAGCCATCAGGTGCGAGGCGCTCCACGATTTCTTTGAGCGTTACGAAAATCACCCTGCAGCCGGTGACCTTAGAAAGTACTGGCTGAAATTAGCAGCCGAATCCACTGAGACCGAGATGAGCGAAGACCTGATCACGCTCTATGAATCAGTCACTGCAGTTCTCGAGGATGAGCTGTGGAGAATAGGATGCCCAGACTCCACGCTGGAACTCTATCAACACCTATTTCGCGAGATGGAATCGCATATCGCGAGTGGCGGCGATGATACCCGCTTTGAATTCATCGTTGTCATCCCGGTGGCCGACAGGCCGCAACACCTGGAAAACTGTCTCAACAGCCTGCTGGAACTCTGCCAAAGATACCGCTACGGCGGCATTTACCGTAAGCTCAGTGTGCTGATTGCAGACGACAGCAAGGAGCCCGGGAATATCAGCCGCCATCAGGAAACCCTGGAGTCTTTCGCACAACAAGGATTCAAGACGATCTATTTTGGTCAGACTGAGCAGCTGCGACAGCTTGACCGCCTGAGCCCTGAACAGAAAAATGACTTGTATCCAATCATTGGCGACAACAAACCCGCGGTGTTTTACCACAAGGGTGCCTCGATCACCCGCAATATCACCTTGCTGAAACTCGCAAAGCTGGCTGGCGAAAATGATCGCAGGCTCTTCTGGTTCATGGACAGCGACCAGGAATTCCAGGTCAACACCGGCAGCGGTGACAGAAACGTCTACGCCATCAACTATTTTCAGCGTCTCAACCAGATCTTCTCGACCACTGACGCCCTGGTATTGACGGGCAAGGTTGTCGGCGACCCACCGGTCTCACCCGCGGTGATGGCCGGTAATTTTCTGCGGGACGTGATGGGCTTCCTGTCAGCCATGACGCAGCTGAATCCACAACAGATGTGTCAGTTTCACGATCAGGAACTCCGGCAAGAGGATGAGGCTACTTATCATGACATGGCGAACCTGTTCGGATTCGAACCGGTCAATGCTGCATTTCATTATCACTGCAGTCTCACCCTCCCCCATGATCACAGGCTCTGCTTCGCCGATTTCTCGGAAAAGCTGAACCGCTTTTTCGATGGTGAGCACCCGACCCGTCAGACCCGATACGAGCATCAGGAAATTACTTCCAGCATCAAACCGGCCAGGACGGTCTACACCGGCAACTATGTCTTCAGGGCGTCTGCCCTTGAGTACTTCATTCCCTTTGCCGCATTGAAACTGCGCATGGCCGGCCCCGTACTGGGCCGCATCCTGAAGGCCGAAAAAGGCCAACAGTTCATTTCCGCGAACCTCCCGATGCTGCACAAACGAACCGTGGACCGGCTTGGCCAGTCGGAGTTCAGGCCGGATATCGATAGAAGCGAGGATCTGATCGACCTGTCGGGAGAGTTTGAACGCCAGTTCTACGGTGACGTGATGCTGTTTAGCATCGAACATCTCACTACTCAGGGCTATCCCTCCGAACGCTTGCCGGAACAGCTGGTCAGGCAGACCTTGAGCGAAGTCGAGGCCTCCATGCTGCAGAAATACTCGGATATTCACGCACAGATACTGAAAAAACTGGGTGATTTGAAGTCCCTGTTCGGTGACCGGCAGAACTGGTGGCATCAGGACCTGACCAACCAGCCGGCTAACGCAAATTTTCTGCGCTTCATACGCAACATGGAGCACAACTTTGGTGATCATTCACCCGCTTACCGGATGATCCATTCGGAGAGCCACCGGCAAAAACGCCTGCAACAGGTCTTCGAGGCCATCATGCGCTTACCCCAGGACAGGATCAGCTGGAGTGAGGCCCTTTCAGCCGCCAATAAGACAACCGCACAAACCCACCACAAGAGATGAACGTTTTCATACTCAATGCCGGCCGCTGCGGCTCGACGACCTTCATCCAGTCCTGCCGGCACATAGCCAACTACACGGCGCTGCACGAATCTCGCTCGACACTGACGGGTGAGGAGCGGCTCGCCTATCCAACCAATCACATCGAAGCGGACAACCGGTTGTGCTGGTTGCTGGGACGTCTCGAGCAACAGTTCGGAAATGATGCCTTCTATGTGCACCTGACAAGAGATCCGGCGGCATCGGCCAACAGCTTCGTCAGACGCGCGGATTTCGGCATCATGAAGGCGTACCGGGAAGGCATCCTGCTCGGGGGAGCACAACAAACAGCACAGGATATTGCTTTCGATTACCTGGATACTGTGGATTCAAATATCGCCCTGTTTCTGAAGGACAAGGCAAACCGGATGGACTTCCGCCTGGAAACAGCCGAGACCGATTTCACACGCTTCTGGCAAAAGATAGGTGCGGAAGGTAATCTAGAAAAGGCGCTGGCCGAGTGGCAAACCCGCTACAACGCCACGGTTTGAACGCCAGATAAAAATCATTAGCGTTTGTTTGACCAATAAGCAGCTTGCCCTGTCATTAGTAGTGGCCTTACTTGTGAATGGTCAGGATCGAACAGCCTCGCTCGGTTTCAATAGTCTCTTGCTCGAGTTCCGGATAGGCTGCCTGCCACATCGCCACGATCTCCTGCTCGTCCGGTCTGGCGGCATCGTCGAGAAAAACCCGGCAGCCATCGGCAAGCCTTGGATATAACATTGGCAACGCCGGATAGCGGGAGTTTTTCTGAATAAAACCAGACGGTCCATCGATGACCAGCATATCGATCGGCTGATCGGGAATCTTGCGGGTTGCGTACCAAAGGTACTCCGCGCCATCGACATCGGTCTTTTGCAGAGGCGCATGGATCACGGAGGCAACCTCTCCAAGCTTGTATCGATTGATAAAAGCGCGTGCGTTACCGACATATTCCTCCCCATCCTCCAGGCTGACTACACGACCGGCTCCATTGATCTGACAACACCGCGCCAGCATCAGACTCGTTAAACCGCTGCTGCACTCCAGCACCAGCGATGGCTTGGCCTGGAGGCAATCATCGACAAT
>JBDLIT010000203.1:0-5190 GCA_039714735.1 Pseudomonadota bacterium | reverse complement strand
TTAGCAAGATTCAACCATAAAAACGACTCCGACTCCTTCCCTCAATCAGCCGTTGTTTTCTCGGCAGCCTGCACCGCCATGATCCAGTTCTGGGTACTACCCTTGAGCCGGTCACAAAGAACCACGGAGAGATTGAGCAGCACCTTGGCCACGATGGCGGGCATGTTTTTCATCGCCTTCTTGAAGAAGCCTTGGGTCAGAATCAGCAGTCTTACATCGGTAGCGGCAATCACCTTGGCAGTGCGCGGTATCTTGCTAACGAAAGCGATCTCGCCAAACACCTGTCCCGGACCCAGCACCGCCAGCGAAACGGGCTTCTCCTCCGTACCACCCCAGACCTCGGCGACCCCCTCCAGGACCACGAACATCTCGTCACCCACATCACCGGGGCGAATAACTACATCGCCGGATTTACAGGGCAATACGGTCCCCGTTTTCAGAAACTGCTGGGCCTCATCTTCATCGAGATCGGTCAACAGGGAGATGCTTTTGGTCGGATCCGCATGGAGGTTACGCTCCAGCATGTCCCAGAACAGGTCTGCATCGACCAGACGTTTATTGACGTGAACTGCATGTTCGGGAAAGTGCGATTCAAACCACTGGGTACCCGCATTATCAGTGGGCAGTTTGCGCGCCACACGCCAGAACGGCGAGCGCACCAATCGCATGTAGTCCGCGTCCTCAGCTATGAATACCATCGGAATACGGTAACCCACATCCTCATCGACAAAACCGCCGGTATAACGCCGGTAGCCCAACTGTTCGTAAAACTCCAGCAGGGAAGGCGAACAGTTGAGAAAATTGAACTTCACCCCGTGGGTGCGGGAGTGTTCGAACAGCCGCATCAACAACCCGCTCAGTACCGCAGAACCACGCCATTTCTCGGCCACCATCAGCCTCGAGCTGACGGAGATCGCTTCATCGGGAAACTCGGTCCACCTGTCGAGCTGATAAACCCCCCGCCAGTAATCGCCAAAGTCGGTCCTGCCAACCTGATTCAAGCGGGCCGTGGCAACCACCTCGTCACCCATCACCACCATGTAGTGATCGGCTGTCTCATCCATCCCGTCATGCAACATCTGTTGCGATTCATCGGCATAACCGAGGGTTTTGCCCATTTCATCGACATAGATCTGGTAGCGAAACCGGTAAATTGCCTCCCTCTCCTCCTGAGTGGTGGCGATGCGAATTTCCGGCTTGGGCTCAGCGTCCGACATAAAAATCTTCCTGTAATCTATAGATCGAGAAAACTGGGCGCACTACGGCGTGGCCTCTGTATCACCGGCGCCGGCTCTTCCACTATATCGAATGCCTCACTGGTAACCTCCACATCATCTTTAATGGGAACGGCAACCCGCTCACCCGGTTTCAAATCCCTTTTATGGAACTTGAAGGGGCCTTTAAGGGCGGCAAGGACCTTGGGATCACGTTTGTAAATATCGTCTTTGAAGTGAACGGCACTGTTATCGGCCCAGGCCGTGCTGTAGAAGATCAGGATACGCATCGGCTTTTGCAGTTTGACGCGCCGGGTCTTGCCGGAGGCGATAACCTTGTTAATACGGCCACGGTTCCAGCCCTGCTTCGCCAGCAGTTTCTCGGCCAGGTCTAGGGGATTGCGCAGGCGGATACAGCCGGAACTGGTGGTGCGCACCTGCCGGGCCAAGTAGTCGCGATGATTGGTGTCATGCAGAAAGACATGGTGTTTATTGGGAAACATGAATTTGACGATACCCAGCGCATTTTTCCTGCCCGGCGGCTGCCGCACCATGTAGGGAAACCTTGAGAGCGATTTCCAGTTCACCGAATAGGGGTCCATCCGTTGTCCGGAACGGCTCAACAGCTTGTATCCCTTGCGGCTCAAATAGGAGGGATCCTTCTTCATCGCCGGCAGAATGGTGCGTCTGAGGATGCCCGGCGGGATGGTCCAGGTCGGGTTGAAGTCGATGTATTCGATCTTGTCCTTGAAAATCGGGGTATTGGTGAATTTTTTGCCCACCTGCACCTGCTCTTGCCAGATGAGGTTACCGTTCTTGAACCAGTAGATCATGAAGCCGGCGATATCCACTGCCAGGAATTCACCCTTCTCCTCATGGAGTATCCAGCGCTGCCGCTCCAGATTGACCCGAATCTGATTGATACGCTTATCCACCGATACATTCATCGACCGCAAAGTGCCCGGCCCGATCGCACCGTCGACCGCCAACCCGTGGCGCTTCTGGAAACGCTTGACGCCTTGTTCCAATCCACCGTCATAGTGATTTGAGCCATTTGCTGACGCCAAATCACCAGTGGCAGTCAGCCGCCGTCTGATCATGGCCACCCGGCTATTGCTCTCTCCCGGCTTCAGCGTCTTTCCTTTCGGAATCTGCGGCCAGCCGCCAGCCGCCTTGATCCGTTGATAGCGAACCAGCCCCCTTTTCAACAGGTCGTAACGCGGACTTTTGGGCCGGGCCCAGCGATAGGCATCACCAATCCGCGCCTTCCTCACCCAGTTCAGCAGCAGCTTGGAGCGGTCCTTGCCATCCCGCGCCTGGCCAAAATTATTATCAGGATCAACACCCTGTGGATCTGACTTGCCATAATAAAGGTGGTACATGGCACGCAAAAATGCCTCGGTCAGAAGGATATCCACCTTGGCCGACTCGGCCAGGGTCATACGGGAACGGGTTGGCGAACGCAGATAGGGCATTATCGCCTTGAACTGATAATCCCTGGGCTCAAGCCCATCGGCCGCAACGGAATTCAACGCTTCACTCAGAGACCGGATGGCAGCCGGCTTCCACAGTGGATTGAAACCATTGTGCTTATACATGCGAAGGATGAAAAATCTGCCGTAGATGGCCTCGCCACTCGGCAACCTGCCAATACGTTTACCATTATCCGGAATCAACTGTTGCACGGCACTCTGAAACGGCGAAGCGCTTGCCACCAGCGGTCCCAAGAGCAGAACCAACAGACCGATGACAACTATAGCGGGCTTTTTCATCAATCACTTCCAGGACAGGGTTCAAAAAATGAGAGTGGAGCATAACACCCTGGGATGATAGGAATAACCCCTGAAGGTACTGTCAAGTTACCGGAACACCGGGTAATCAATCCCAGGATTGGCCAGGACTGGATTCCCTATCCACATACTGCAGGCGCAATGCCAGTAATGCCATTCCAGACTTCAAACGCACGTTCCCGCAATTCACGGAAAGCTCGTGCCGACCTTCGGGCACAATCGCTGTCCGCCATGGAAGTGCGAAGCATCTGCTGTATTCTTACCCTTAACTTGACTGTGCCCTCAGAATTACGGTGACACGTTACCATTTGAATTACGGTGACACGTTACCATTTACACTAATTCTCCAATGTGCTAGCTTCAAGCCATGGCTCGACTTCCTAGAATTATTGTTCCGGGCGTTCCGCACCACGTAACTCAACGTGGCAACAGACGTCAGAGAGTATTCCTTGAAGAGGATGATTATGCGCTTTATAGGGACTGGCTAGCCGAGTCTTGTCGGTCAAATGGTGTAGCTGTTTGGTCCTATTGTTTGATGCCGAACCATATACATCTGATTCTGATACCTTCAGACGATAATGGATTGTCTCGGGCCGTAGGCGAAACACATCGTCGTTACAGCGGGTATATCAATTCACGACTTCGCGTAACCGGTCATCTGTTTCAAGGGAGATTTGGAAGCGTAGCGATGGATGAACCCCACCTGATGGCGGCGTTTCGCTACGTAGCTTTGAATCCCGTCAAGGCGAAGCTTGTGACTACCGCAGATGATTGGGTGTGGTCTAGTACGCCCGCGCATTTCAGGGGTGAGGATGACGGCCTGGTTACTGTGAGACCGCTTCTGGATCGTGTCGAACAACTGGATGATTTTCTGGAGATGGCGCCGGATGCAGAACTTGAAGCCGCTTTAGCAAAGGGCCAAAGCATAGGGCGTCCTTTGATGGGTGACAAAGTGCTTGCGGAACTTGAAGAGAAGCTCGGTCGCCCTTTGAGACCGGGCAAGCGTGGTCGCCCCCCTTCCTTAAAGAAGGATGGCAGACAGCTGAAATTAGTGTAAATGGTAACGTGTCACCGTAATTGTAATTTTTATGGCCTTTGTTATTGTGCGTGATTGTACTGCCGTAGCAGGTGTGGACTGGGTTACAAACCCCGTCCAGCGTGGAAATCTATGATGGCAGGCGCAGGAAGTGCTCCCGGTAGTAGATGAGTTCGGCGATGGAGTCTTTGATGTCATCCATCGCCAGATGGCTGGACTCCTTCTTGAAGCCCTTGGCCAACTCCGGCGCCCAGCGCAGGGCCAGTTCCTTCAGGGTGCTGACATCCAGGTTCCGATAGTAGAAAAACTCCTCCAGTTCGGGCATCAAACGGGCCATGAAGCGGCGATCCTGGCAAATCGTATTACCGCACATGGGTGAGATCCCTTCCGGCAGATATTGACGTAGAAACTCGAGCGTCTCCCGCTCCGCCGTTGCTATATCGTAGCTGCTCTCCCGCACCCGCTGGGTCAGGCCAGATTTGCCGTGCTGGTTGGTGTTCCATTCATCCATGGCATCCAGTATCTCATCGGCCTGATGAATGGCGATCACCGGCCCTTCGGCGAGAATGTTGAGTTCCCGGTCGGTTACCACGGTGGCAATCTCTATGATGGTATCCGTCTGGGGTTCGAGACCGGTCATCTCCAGGTCGGTCCAGATCAGGTTGTCTTTGCTTGGCGCCATTTTCACTTACCCTGTTTCGATTGTGGCGATTCTAGCAGACGGAAGAAGACCTCTGTATGCTTTCGCCTATAGAAATCAAATACAGGTAAGACTCTATGAGAAGGCTAGTCATTCTGTTCGCTTTCACCGTGCTGCTGACTACTACGGTTCAGGCTACCGAGATCCATCCCGGCCAACCGCTGTACGAGAAACACTGTACGCAATGCCACGGTAGCGAGGTGATGACCCGTAGTGACCGGCGGGTTAACGATCTGCAGCAGCTCGATGCCCAGGTGAGGCAATGTGACAGCAATCTCGGCCTGCAGTTATTCGACGAGGATATCGAGGCAGTGAGCCAATACCTGAACCGGAACTTCTACCACTTTAAATAATCCTAGAATCCTCAGTTGACCGCTCAGTGCAAAATGTAACGTATTGCTGTGAACGGCATTCCTTTGTTGATGAAGCATTTCACTTGCTGGGTGAAGC
>JBDLIT010000202.1:0-5451 GCA_039714735.1 Pseudomonadota bacterium | reverse complement strand
CCGAGGAACTGGCGGCGATGAGTGAAGCATGACTTTACAAAACGAGGTAGGAGCGGGCCATGCCCGCGAGGAATACGCTTGATCGCACCCATGGGGTGGTCCTACATCATTCAAATTCTGGCTCAACATACGTACTATTAATCGTTCCGAGAGTAAGCGCATGCGTGTGTGCGCGACCGTCGACGGGAGGGCTGTTCCCTTGCATCCTGCAATCACGGCATTTGTACTTCCCTATACGGCAGACCCCGTCGTCGAGCGTACAGGGAAGTATTCATAGCGTGTCTCGAGCACACGCATGCGATTACTTGATGCAACTATTGATATTAACCAAACCGCTGTCGCGTGAATAATCAGCTCGTGACATCCATCAAACAGACGCTGCAAGCGGCCGCGGAAGCTCTCAAAGCCCTCTCCCACAGCACCCCCGAGCTGGAAGCCTCGGTCCTGCTCTGCCATCTTCTCGGCAAATCCCGCAGCTTTCTCTATGCCTGGCCGGACAAGCTACTGACCGAGCTGCAGTCGGCCAACTTCGAGAAGCTGATCAAACGCCGCCTGGAGGGCGAGCCCATTGCTCATATCACCGGCGTCCGCGAGTTCTGGTCACTGACACTGAAGGTCACTTCTGCCACCCTGATCCCCCGCCCGGAGACAGAATTGCTGGTAGAGCAGGCCCTGGAGCATCTGCAGAAGACGCCGTCCCCCATGGTTGCCGATCTTGGCGCCGGCAGCGGAGCTATCGCCCTCGCTATCGCCAATGAGCGGCCTGACTGCACACTGCATGCAACCGACGCCTCAGATGCCGCGCTGAAAATTGCCGGGGAAAATATTCAATCCCTCAATCTGAAAAACGTCGTGCTGCATCATGGCGATTGGTTCCATGCGCTGCCGAAAGGCGTTGTCTATGACCTGATTCTCAGCAACCCACCCTACATAGCGGAACAGGACCCCCATCTGAGCCAGGGAGATCTTCCCAGGGAACCCGGCTGCGCCCTGACATCGGGAACAGACGGCCTGAACGATATCCGGATCATCGTTTCCCAGGCCCCGCAGCAACTCAAACCTGGCGGCTGGCTGCTGCTGGAACACGGCTATGAACAGGGAGAAGCGGTGCGGGATCTCCTGCAAAAGGCGGGGTTCAGGAAGATCCGCACCCTTCGGGATCTGGCAGGTCATGAACGGGTCAGCGAGGGAAGACGGCCTGATCCATCAAATCAATAGTTTCGCTGTTTTGCGACAACCATGACGGATGAAATTTCCGGATTAGCGCCAATCAGTAAGAAAATGTGTCTAACAATCAGTCAATGATAATTCGCAATCTGCAAGTCATTGCTGCTTGAATATTTCCCTACAGTGGTTAGGATATTGTCTTATGGACGCTGATAACCCTGAATTCATCAAACACCGGGACATCTATTTCAACGAACTTCACCCGGACCCCAATCAGGCGCACACCGCTGCGCTCATGTTGACAAATATTCCAGGAATCCATCAGGTTAACCCCATTGACTCCCTTCATCTGACGATCAGCTATCACCTGATGGACATCTCCCTGGAACAGATAGAAGACGGTCTGGTGGAGATCGGGCTGCATCTTGACAACAATCTCCTCTACCGGATGAAACGCGCACTCCACTACTACACCGAAGAGACCCAGCGCGCCAATCACGGCTGCCTGCACGGCAATTTCAATTGCACCCGCAAGATTTTTGCCGACCGCTACCAGCGCCTGGACCACAGCTGCAGGGACGACCGGCCCGAGCACTGGCGGAAATATCTCTGATCCATTAAGGTTTCCCGACCACGCTTCGGGAGCCATTTCGTGAACGACGACCAACTGCTGCGCTACAGCCGCCAGATCATGCTGCCTTCCATCGGCATCGACGGTCAGGAAAAGTTGTTGAAATCCAGAGTATTGATCATTGGCCTTGGCGGATTAGGCGCTCCGGTGGCGATGTATCTCGCAGCTGCCGGCGTCGGAAACCTGGTGCTGGTCGATTTTGACAAGGTGGATCTCAGCAACCTGCAGCGCCAGATCATCCACACCACAGAGCGGATCGATAGCAGCAAAGTGGAATCGGCCAGGCAGGCTCTGCTCGACCTCAACCCGGAAATCAGTATCGAGACCATCGATCACCCAATGGATGCACCTGAACTGGCGGATCAGGCCACTCAAGCCGATCTGGTGATCGACGCCACGGACAACTTCACTGCGAGATTTGCCATCAACAGGGCTTGTCATGCATCCCGCACCCCCCTGGTCTCGGGCGCTGCCATTCGCATGGAGGGGCAGATCAGCGTCTTCAGCGGTCAGCCGGGCGGGCCCTGCTACCATTGCCTCTACGCGGAAGATGGTCTGGTGGATGAGACCTGTACCGCGAATGGCGTGCTGGCCCCTGTAGTTGGCATTATCGGCAGCATGCAGGCCACTGAGGCGATCAAGATCCTCACCGATACCGGGACCAGCCTCGACGGCCGGTTACTGATCCTCGACGCTCTACACATGGAGTGGCGCAGCCTCAAGCTCAAACCGGACCCCAACTGCCCGGTGTGCAGCCGCAACTGATTCGATCACTTGCTCAAGCCACTCAATCACCCGCTGCTCTGCCCGTTCATTGTCACAGCAGCCCTGATGATACCGATGCTCAGCCCTGAGCACTGGCAGATGCTGATGGAGTATCAACGCCTGGGTGTGGCGGATGGAGAGCTCTGGCGTTTCATCACGGGGCACCTGACACACCTGGGCTGGGGGCATCTGTTGATGAATCTGCTTGGATTCTGGCTGATCCACCAGCTCTTCTTCAGGAACGGCATGCCCGCCATGGCCTGTATTTCCGGTCTGATCCTACTTACACTGACGACTTCCGCCGGACTCTACCTGTTCAGCCCATCGATCGATTGGTATCGAGGGTTCTCAGGTGTGCTGCATGGGCTGCTGATCTGGGTCCTGCTCAGGGAACTGAAGCAACATACGGCCGCCAATGCACTCCTGTTATCGCTGGTGGTCATCAAACTTGCCTGGGAGCAATTTAGCGGACCCATTCCGGGCAGCGAAGTAATTGCAAAAGGTCGTGTCATCGTCGATGCACACCTTTACGGCGGATTGGGCGGGGCATTATTATGGTTGCTGGAAACCGGCATCTTAAAATTTACACGAGAGGTAGTTGAGTGAAGCGTATCATTCCATTGTTAGCGATAATTCTCGGCATGACCGGCTGTCAGGAGACGGAACAGATCGACCTCTCGACACTCACTCCCCGGGAACGGGATGCAGTGACCTCCCTGGCCTGGCTGAAGGATGCGGATGCGAGCCGGGATGCCAAACAGGCCATCGAGCGCGGCGACAAACGGTTGTTTGCGATGGCGACCCGCAACCCCAACATGCCGGGGGTTCCCACCGAGTCAGCCTCGAAGATCAAAACCGTGTGCGGTATCCGTTATCTGGAAGGCTCCACCGACATGGTGTTCGGAGATGTCCACCTGAAACTGCTGCAGGCGGCGCAGGAATATGCCACCGAATATAACAAACTGATGCTGGATGCCTGCTTGAAACAGACGCAGTAGAACCTTTCAGGCGGAAGGCCGCCTGGCCCTCTTTAATCTACGCCCGGCAAGACGAAACCCCAGCAGGGCCGGCAGCAGGAAGAGCGCGCCGCCACCGCCGCCGCTATCAGTTCTTGTAACAGTTGTCCCTTCGTCGGCGTCATTGAAAACCACTCCATGAGCCACGACCGTTCCATCAGTGCTGATACAGTCCGTAGCAGCGGTATTCGTAGCGTTAACTATGATGTCATTATCATTAATATCAAAAAATATGTTACTGCTACATTTGAGCCGGATACGTCCTTTGCTAGTCCCTTGATTGGGTAAAATAGGTTGATTGAACTCAGCGATGTTGGAAACACCAGACGCTAATTCATACTCACAATAACTCGATCCATCACTACTGAATGCAAGCAAGTGAAGATCAACAGTTGTACAGTTAATAGGTGGTAAATCTGTATCTGCGCTATCCCAACTAATTGGCAGGCCCATGCCACTTGTTAAGTTACTAGCGACTGGCTCCAATATTTTGAACGGTCCCTTCGTATTATCAACTGAAAGTACAACGTCATCTTCCCCAACTCCTGATTCACCATCCCGTACAGTGAGCCGAAAATTCAGCGTCCTCGGTGTTATCGGCAATACCTCTGCTTTATCAGAAATACCCTCCAGCAAGTTACTCAGACGCGGAAAGACTCTCAGTGGGGTATCTTTTGGTAAAAAAGAGCGGAACAGAGGGTTGTCGCCAAGGTCTGTACCAAAAGTCGTACTCGTCGTTGCAGTGCCATTGGCGTCCATTTCGTCCCACAGATAGGAGAGCGTGTCTCCGTCAACATCCGTGGCACTGCCCATCAACGCAAATGGTGTACCCATAGGGATTGAATAAGCAATACCAGCATTTACATCTGGTGCAGTGTTATTTGTGGAAGTGACACTGCCACAACTCCCGCCCGCCCCAGATACCGTATAGCTCAGAATTTCTTCAATGCTCTTGGCATGGAAGGTTGCATCCGAATGCAGTTGAAGATTTTCTAGTTCACAAATTCCCGCGTAGGACATAATGCTGGAACCACTCCCTGGCTCTACCGCGCTGTCTGCAACTCTGTTTACGCCTGCGCAACTGTCCGTGGTGCCATTGAAGCTGTGAACCGCGTTGACTTGATGCCCCATCTCATGGGCTACCAGATCGATGTAGAAGGCATCCCCCGTCGGTTGTGGCATACCGGTAACACCTTTGGCTTTACGATCGCTGATACAGGTACCGCCCACTATAGCGAGGCCACCACCGCCGGTGCTGAAGACATGACCGATATCGTAATTTGCCGAACCTATAACCACATCCAGGTTTGCCTGGTTCTCAAGCAGCATCTCAAACGCATCATTATTGGTATAAGGATCAGTGCCAGAATCGGTATAGATGACGGAATCAGTATTGGAGACCAGCACAAACTGAATCGCCACATCACGGCCGTAGACCTGATTCACCCGGTTGATGGCCGTGACCATGGCAGCCAGGGCAGCGGCAACCGTGCCACCATGAAACTGGGTATATTCACCGGTGGCCGCCAGAGCAAGACGGTAGACCCGGCGTGAATTGCTGATTCGCTGTGCAACCGTTTCTGCTGGACGATACGCTGCATCCTCTTCAATGGCAGTCTCTAGATGGCAGATTGGCCTACGCTCGCTATCGCTCACCCCCTTGCTTGCCAACGCATAATCCCGCTGATAGTAACTGCGGTAGCCGTTACTCTCATTCGGGTCGATGTAGACCGTACCGGCTGAACTGGTGAGCATGCCGTGAAAACCCTTTGGCGTCAGATCCAATCGGCCGGTGGCGGTGGGGTCATCCAAACCCCTGACTCGGTAGGTCTGAATTTGTGGGTAGCGGGCCGCCAGCCCGGGGGCCATGAT
>JBDLIT010000201.1:0-5520 GCA_039714735.1 Pseudomonadota bacterium | reverse complement strand
CCGGCAGAGGAGCAGCCTTGTAGACTGCAATCTCCACCGAGCGATCAAACGCTGCATTGCCACTGCTCTTGATGATGCTCACCCCTCCTGGCACCACATCCCCTCCAGGAATGAGCCGCACCTGTACTAAGCAGGAGAGCTCCTCCCCGGTGTTCGGCGGTTTCAGCCAGCTGCGCTCGATCTGCTGCTTGATCACCGCTCCATAACGATCAATTTCACGGGCATTCTGCTCCGCTGCCAGCTGGTCGCGCAATGCCTTTTCGCGGGCGGCCTGAGCAGCTGCCGCCTCAGCTTTCCGTTTCGCCTCTGCTTTGGCCTTGCGCTCGGCTTGCGCCTTACGTTTTGCTTCTGCTTGCGCCTTCTTTTTCGCTTCCGCCTTAAGTTTAGCCTCGGCCTGCGCCTTCTTTTTCGCCTCTGCTTTCCGCTTGGCTTCAGTTGCAGCCTTCTTTTTGGCTTCTGCTTTCCGCTTGGCCTCGGCTTTAGCCTTCTTTTTGACCTCAGCCTTGCGTTTGGCTTCCGCTTCACGCTTTTGCTTGGCTGCCGCCTTAAGTTTTTGCGCCTCCAGCTCACTGGTCTTGCGCTGCTTCTCCAGCTCAGTCAGGCGCTGCTTTTCATCGGCCTGCTTGCGTTTCAAGTCTTCTAGCCGCTGTTTTTCTTGCTCCAGCGCAGCAACCTTGGCCGCCTTCTGTTTCTCTTCTGATTGCTTGAGTTTATTCAGTTCCGCCTCAAGCTTCGAGGCATCCACCACATGGGCCTGAACCACCGCCACTTTCGGGGTTACCAGCTTTGGCTTTTCCATCCAATCCAGCCCGAACAACAGAAACAGCACGATCATGATATGCAGGATCACTGCCAACATGAACGCAACCGGGCTGCGTTTGAACAGTGCAAACACGCTTAGCGCTCCGGTGGCTCAGTGATCAGGCCTACGCTGGGGGCGCCGCCCGCCTGTACCAACACCATCGCCTCGACCACCCGGCCATACTCGACACCGGCGTCACCCCGCACCAGAATCGGCGTCTTCGGCTTGTACTTGAGCACTGCCTGGATGCGCGTCACCAGGGTCTCCGCATCCACTGGGCTGTCCTTATCTTCGCCGATGTCGATGAAGATTTCACCAGCCCGGTTGACCGACACCACCACCGGATCATCTGCCTCTGCAGGCAGGGGCTCGGCGTCTGCCTGGGGCAGTTCCACATTCACCCCCTGGGTCAACAGCGGTGCGGTGATCATGAAGATCACCAGCAGCACCAGCATCACGTCGATATAGGGCACGACGTTGATCTCTGACATGGGGCGACGGCGTTTGCGTTGGCGAGCCATAATCCTCGGTTACTCAGCCGTGGGCCTGCCGCTGCAGGATAGTCGCAAACTCCTCGAGGAAATCGTCATAGCGGTTGTTCAGACGCTCCACGTCGTTGGAGTAGCGGTTATAGGCCACCACAGCGGGGATTGCAGCAAACAGTCCGATCGCAGTGGCGATCAGCGCCTCGGCGATACCGGGCGCCACCAGGGCCAAGGTTGCCTGTTTGACATTACCCAGCGCAGTGAAGGAGTTCATGATGCCCCATACCGTACCAAACAGACCCACATAGGGGCTGGTGGAACCCACCGTCGCCAGCGTCGAGAGATGGTTCTCCAGCTGATCCAGCTCCCGGCTCAGGGCTACACGCATGGAACGCTGTGCCCCGTGCACCACCGCCATGGGTTCGATCTGCCCTTTGCCCCGCAGCCGGGCAAATTCGCGAAAGCCGGCGCGGAAGATCGCACCCATACCCGACTCGTCATCGCCATCCCGTTCGATCTGACGATAGAGTTCCGACAGATCGCCACCCGACCAGAAGCGGTTTTCGAACTCATCAGCATCCCGCTTGGCGCGGCGGATGACCCGCATGCGATCGAAGATCATAGTCCAGGAACTGACCGATGCAAACGCCAGCAGGGCAATCACGAGTTGCACTACCGGGCTGGCATTCAGGATCAGATGAGCAATAGACAGCTCATTCGACATCCGGTATCTCCTTTAAAAGTTGTGCGGGTATAGGGGTCGGACGCATGGTTTTCGCATCCAGGCAGGCAATCTTGACCTGACCACTGCACAGCAGGGTCTGGTCGCTGGCTCTGATGACCTCCTGATGGAAGGTCAGACTGGCCCTGCCCTTGGCCGCCACGACGGCCTTGACCTCCAGAGCTTCATTAAAACGTGCGGGGCGATGATACCCCACCTCGACCTGCCGAACTGCGAAGATCATCCCGTGTTCATGCCGCAACTCATCCTG
Source organism: Pseudomonadota bacterium (assembly GCA_039714735.1). GTDB lineage: Bacteria > Pseudomonadota > Gammaproteobacteria > Chromatiales > Chromatiaceae > JASJBU01. Next base: position 3,241 of record JBDLIT010000201.1, on the reverse strand, counting down.
CTCATAGCCCAGGCTGCGCAACCATTCGGTGCGCGCACGCTCCATGAACTTCAGGTAGTTGGCGTAGTAGACCACCCCACCGGCATCGGTATCCTCGTAGTAAACCCTGACAGGCCAGACAAATTCGTTCACTTGAGTATCAGGATCCTGCATGTCCTTGTGGTATCAATAGTTGCATAAGTAAGATCAATAATATCCCGGAATATGAGTATGAATTGACCATTCAGTTCCCTGCACTGCCAAACAGGTCATCATCAAGCGGCAGATGGCCATCCTTCCTGGGTGACAACCCAAAGTGCAGATAGGCCGCCTGGGTCGCCACCCGCCCCCTGGGGGTGCGCATCATGAACCCCTGCTGGATCAGATAGGGCTCCAGCACGTCCTCGATGGTGCCCCGCTCCTCGCCGATTGCAGCCGCCAGGTTATCCACCCCCACCGGACCCCCATCAAATTTTTCGATCACCGCCTTCAACAGACGCCGGTCCATGGAATCGAAGCCATTCACATCCACCTTGAGCATCTTCAAGGCGCGATCCGCCAGATCGGCTGAGACATGGCCATCCCCCTTCACCTGGGCATAGTCACGCACCCGGCGTAACAGGCGGTTGGCAATACGCGGTGTACCCCGGGAGCGGCGTGCAATCTCCATCGCGCCATTCTCATCGATGCCGATATTCAGGATCCTTGCGGAACGCCCGACGATATGTGCAAGATCCTTGGCTGAGTAGAACTCCAGGCGCTGCACGATACCAAAGCGATCCCGCAGCGGGGAGGTCAACAGACCCGCTCGGGTGGTGGCCCCCACCAGGGTGAAGGGCGGCAGATCCAGCTTAATGGAGCGCGCCGCCGGGCCTTCGCCGATCATGATATCGAGCTGAAAGTCCTCCATCGCGGGATACAACACCTCTTCAACCACCGGGCTGAGACGGTGTATCTCGTCCACGAAGAGCACATCATGGGGCTCCAGGTTGGTCAGCAGCGCCGCCAGATCGCCCGGTCTTTCCAATACCGGGCCGGAGGTCTGGCGCATGCTGACGTCCATCTCGTTGGCGATGATATGCGCCAGGGTGGTCTTGCCCAGACCGGGCGGGCCAAAGATCAGCACATGGTCCAGCGCTTCACCGCGGCCTCGGGCAGCGGGGATGAAGATCTCCATCTGCTCGCACACCGCAGGCTGCCCCACATAGTTCGCCAACAGCTTGGGGCGGATGGCGCGGTCGAACGCCTCGTCCTCGCCGCTCGCCGCCCCTTCGATAATTCTGTGTTCCTGATCCAAGCCTTAAACCTAGAATCCGCAGTTGGGCGGGTTGAAGGGTGCGTCCACGAGGGTGCAGAGCAAGGCGCAACGACGCGTAATAGTGAGCCTATTGCAAGGAGTTGCAACGCAGCTATGCGCCGCCGTGGGCGTGCCATTCGGCCCGTAGCGTGATTCGCCCAGTGGGTGAACAAGTACATCGAAACAAATTACCATAATATCATTCCGTCAGTATCAATATGGAGCGGTTAACTGTGGTTTCTAGGTTTGAACCTTTTTTGCTGCCGCCTTGAGAGCTGCTCGAATCAGTTCTTCACTGCTCTTGCCCTCTGACTCCACCGCCTTTACCATCTGGGTGGCATCCTGGGGCCTGTAACCCAGTGCTGTCAATGCAGCAACCGCATCGGAGACTGGCGTTTGAGGTCTGCCTGGAGCACTCACTGCAGTGATCTGGCCACTGGCTGGGCCTATGTCCAATTTTGAGAGACGGTCCCGCATCTCCACGATCAGGCGTTCGGCGGTCTTTTTACCGATCCCCGGCAGGCGCACCAGGGACGCCACATCCTCGTTCTGTACACAGTGGGAGAAATCCTCAGCGCTCATCCCGGACAGAATACCCAGGGCCATCTTCGCGCCCACTCCGTTGACCTTGAGCAGGCTGCGGAACAGGGCGCGTTCTGATTCCGTACCGAAGGCGTACAGTACATGGGCATCATCCCGGATCGCGAGATGGGTATAGAGGGTGGCCTGCTCACCGTTACCGGGCAGGTTGAAGAAGGTGGACATGGGCGCTTCCAGCTCATAGCCAACCCCATTCACGTCCAACAGCAGGTGGGGCGCCTGTTTGTTGACAATCTCGCCACGCAATCGTCCTATCATCTTCTGCGGCCTCCCGCCTTCTGTGCACTGAGATGACCCAGTGTTGAACCGGTATGCGCATGACTCAGGGCCACCGCCAGGGCATCCGCCGCATCGGAAACCGGCTTCTCCGTTAATTTGAGGATCAGTTGCACCATGTGCTGGACCTGCGCTTTCTCCGCCCGGCCGGTGCCGACCACTGACTGTTTGATACGCGTGGGGGTATATTCAAAAACATCGAGCTGACGGCTCACTCCGGCACAGATGGCTGCGCCACGGGCCTGCCCGAGCTTCAATGCAGATGCCGGGTTCTTTGCCACAAAGACCTGCTCAATAGCCATCACGCCTGGCTTGTAGTCATCGATCACCCGACAGATGCCGTCAAAGATCTGGCCCAGTCGCGGCGGCAGTTCATCTCCGTTCAGGCGCAGAACACCATGGGCCAAGTGCGTGGATCTCACCCCATCACTCTCGATCACCCCGTAGCCTGTCACCCGGGAACCGGGATCGATACCGAGAATGCGCAGCATTCAGCCTAGAATCTGCGGTTGGACGAGTTGAAGGGGACGACCACAGGGGTGCAGAGCAAGGCGCAACGACGAGGAATAGTTATTCTATTCCAAGGAGTTGCAACAAAGCAATGCGCCTCTGTGGGCGTGTCATTCAACCCGTAGCGTGATTCACCCAGCAGGTGAGTAAGCATATCAGTGCAAATATACATGGACTCAAAATGTTACTTACAGAATGGAGCGGTCAACTGCGGTTTCTAGGCTCAGTCGATGGATTCCAGGATCTCGTCAGAGATTTCGGCGTTGGTGTAGACATTCTGCACATCGTCCAGATCCTCCAGCATATCCACCATGCGCAGGAGTTTATCCGCGTCCTTTTCGTCGAGCTCCGCATTGGTGGAGGCGCTGAAGCTAACTTCCGCATTGTCCGGTTCATGACCCGCGGAAATCATCGCATCTTTGACATCCGGAAAATCTTCGGGAGAGGTCATCACATCGATGGAACCGTCATCATTGTTGATAATATCCTCCGCACCCGCCTCCAGGGCGGCCTCCATGATCGCATCTTCATCCTTACCTTCTGCATAGCTGATCATGCCTTGCTTGCTGAACATATAGG
>JBDLIT010000200.1:0-5551 GCA_039714735.1 Pseudomonadota bacterium | reverse complement strand
TTTGTGTTGTTGTAAATAACAACAAATTGTTGTTATAATTAACAACATGAAAGCGGAGCTGCTCGTAAAGGAAAGACACACATTCTGGGACGGGAGCTCTTTCGCGGAGATCGTGATCTGGAAAGTACCGGCGGCTGTCGAAGGATCAGAACATGGCTACAAGTACCGTCTGGCATTCGTGGTCGAAGAGGTGTGCGTTGTGCGATATGACAACGAGCGTAGCAAGGGAGATCATCGGCACTACGGGGATATCGAGGAATCCTACCGTTTCAAGGATATTGATATGCTCCTGGAACCGTTCAATGCCAGCCTTGACGCATTTCGCCATGCGAGGAGCATCAACAGGTCCTTCATGGCAGGCAAGCGTACGGAAGGTTGCGTCCAGGAACAAAACTGTTTAAGTCATTGTTTACAGGTGAAAATTACGAATTCACCACACAGGCTCTGCGACAAGTAAATATGAATAAACAGCAATTTTTAGATTGTATACCGTATAGTAACAGTATACACTAATATCCATGATCAAGAGCTTCCGGCATAAAGGGATTAAGAAGTTTTTCGAGACCGGATCAAAGGCTGGGATCCAGGCTGCACACGCAGCAAAGCTCCGCCGCCAGCTGGCCCAATTAAATCGGGCACAAGAGCCTGCGGACATGAATCTCCCGGGATGGAGGTTGCACGACCTGGACGGTAGGCTGGATGGGCATTGGTCGGTTTGGGTCAATGGGAGCTGGCGCCTGACCTTCGCCTTTGAGGATGGCGATGCCGTGCTGGTCGATTACCAGGATTACCATTAGAGACTAAGAGACAGGAGACGAATGATGGGTAACATGTACAACCCGCCGCACCCGGGCGAGATTCTGCGGGAAGATGTGTTGTCAGAAATGGGTCTGTCCGTGACTGAGGCAGCCAAGCAGATCGGTGTCACTCGGGCCGCATTGTCACGGGTACTGAATGGTCATGCTGGCATCTCTATCGAGATGGCGCTGAAGATTGAGAAGTGGCTGGGCGTGGAGCAGGGTGGCCGCGCGGAGATGTGGGCTGGCATGCAGCTGGACCATGATATGTGGCAGGCCAGGCATGACCAGGCAGTGGCGTAAATAACGGGGATCCTCCTGCCAGATTCAACCCACAATGCCATAGCGTTTATAGCTACGGCATTGAATAATAAAGAGAAATTGAGTGGGTGGCGCTTACTGCAGTTTGTCCAATAGTGCTTTGGCCTCCGCAAGCCCCTCGAACTGAGCGTCGGATGCCGTCGCCAATTCCAGCTTCTCCTTGGCGTCTGCTGTGCGTCCCAGTTTGTGATATGCCAAGCCGAGATGGTAATCGATCTCTGGGATGCTGGGCTTGGCGCGCGCTGCGCGTTCGAGAACGGATGCCGCCTTCTCCAATTCGCCCCGTTTGAGGTGGGTCCAGCCCAGGGTATCGAGGTAAAGCGGATTATCTGAGATCTCAAACGCCTTCACCAGTTCCAGCGCCTTGTCTAGCGAGGCCTGTTCTGGCTCACCCCTGAGCAGTAACATGGCAAGATTATTCGCAGCCACGCTGAACTCAGGCCGCTGTTCCAGTAGTTTTTCATAGACCAGTTTGGCTTCTTCGATTCTTCCTGCCTGTTCGTAGCGGGAGCCCAGCCCCAGCCCCAGCAGTGGATCTTGCGTCTTCTCATAACCCATTTTGAGCAGCGACAGGGTTTGTGTGTCATCGCCTTCCTGAACCTTGATCTTGATAAGATTTTTATAGGGAGTGGCCCATTTCGGTTGAATCTCTATGGCTCTGTTAAAGGAGGCTTCAGCATCCCCGTATTGCTTTTGCGCCAGCAAAATCTCGCCCTTCAGGTTCAATGCCAGGAAATGCTCTGGATTGGCGTCGATCACCATCTGCACGCGCTGCAGGGCGGCATCAGGCTGATCAATGGCGAGTTGGCTCTTGGCCAGTGCAATCAGGGGTTCAGCCGCCTTGGGCATCAGCTTCAAAGACCGCTCGAACTCAGCAATAGCTTCAACATGATGGCCGGCGCTCTGTTGTGCCAGTCCAGAGTAGTAATAGCCCAAAGCATTGCCTGGATGTTTAGTCTTCAATTCAGCGCCGATCTTTTCAACCTCACCCCAGCTTTTTTGCTGGACATGAATCTTCGCCAATGCTTGCAATACTTTCAGGTTGTCTGGTGCAAAGCGCTGCATTTTCATCAGTACTGCTACTGCATCATCCAGTTTCCCAGTCTTTAGCAACAGCTCGACCAGCTCATAGTTTGCAGCGGCCTCCTGAGGGCGAACCTTGATGGCGTCCTCCAGGCTCTGCCTCGCCAGTGCGATCTCTTTTTTCTTCAGATGTACCCTGGCCTTCAAGCGGTAGGCTTTGACATAACCGGGGTCTTCTTTCAGCAGCGTACGCAGATCGGCAATACTGCTGGCTGGATCATCATTCTCCAGGGAGATCGCTGCCCGTAACAGCAGGGCTTCCTTCTCTTTCGGATCGATTTTAAGGGTCGCTTCCACCACTACCAGGGCCTGATCAATCAACTTCTCGGTGAGCAGCAGCTTTGCCAGTGTGACTCTTGCCGTGACGCCGTCCGTGGACCTGTCAGCCTGCTCGATCACCTTTTGAAGTATGGCTTTCGCCTCTTCCGTGCGATCGGTACTCGCATAGAGAGTCGCCAATCCCAACTGCAGCGGATAAGTCTCGGGAGATTGTGCCACGAACTGTTTCAGGGCAGCTTCTGCCTGCGCCTTGTCCCCCTGCTTATTCAACAGTGCCACTAGGGCAAGCTTGGCGTCCGCATTGTCTGGCAGCTCGTTCACTGCTTGCTCAAGCACCTGCTCCGCCTCAGATGGCTTGTTCTTGCCCAAATAGTAAGAGACCAGCCGGATCCTGTGTTGCAGTTCATCTGGTTTCAGCTGGACTATCTTGTTCAAGATCTCGAGAGCACCCTCAGAATTGCCGACCTTTTCGTACAGACTTGCCAGCAGCAGGTGAGATGCCATGCGATCAGGATTCTGTTCCAAGCCCTTTTTAGCCAGCGCAATGGCTTTGTCCATCTGCTTCTGGTCGGCATAAAGCGCAGACAGCAGTGACAGGGCATCCAGGTTCTTGGGGTCCACCTTGAGCGCGGCCTCGAACTCGCTGATGGCTGACTCCTTTTCGCCCATACGAAGCCGCGCCAGCCCTCTCAGGGCCAAGGCCGTGGAGTCAGCGGGATCTATGTCCAGGGCAGCTTCGGCCGCCTCGAGGGCCTTCTCGGGCTGGCCGCCCAGGGCATATAACCGGCCCAGATGCACCTGAGCTTCTGCATGTTTTGGATCGAGTTCCACCGTGCGCAGAAAGAGGGCATAGGCCTTGCGCCAGTTCTCCTCCTTCTCCTCGATCTGGGCGGACATGTAGTAGGCCTGAACGTCCTTCGGGTCGATCTGCAGCACGTTTTTGAACTCCAGCCGCGCCTTGACATAGTTGCCCTGCTCGTAGAGATCCATGCCGCGATTGAAGTACTTCGTCTTTCGATCTTCTGTCCCGCTACAGGCGGAAAGCAGCAACACGACGATGAGAGAAGAGAGCAGATAGGAAACTAGAGTCCTTTTCATGATTCGCCTTTTAAATGTGTAAGAAGGGTAGACTTGGTTAGAAATCCTTGAGTGAACAAGATCTTTACAAGTGAGTCAAATTTCAGGAATAACTCTCGCCAAGACGCAAAGCTCGCCAAGAAAAGACTTTGCGTCTTGGCGTCTTTGCGAGAGAAAAATCCGTAACTCATGAATAACTTAAATGTAAGTGTTTGATTTTGTTATTCTCTGATTTGTGGCCGCGTAGCGGCGTGTGTCGCTTCTCAATAATCAACTGCGAGTCTCAGGGCCTAAGTAGGATGCTGGTGAGTGTAGCGAACCGCATCGTTCGCGAATTCTTCGACTGATGCGGTTCGTACCTCACCACATCCTACATGTTTTGCTCGAACTTAATTGAGAAGTTACCTCAATTACTCCGTACAGCCCGGTAGGGTGAGCGCCGCCCACCACACAGCAGAAAGACCGTGGGATGCTGAATGTGGTTTCATGTTCATACTGCCGCGGCATTTCATATGCAATTTTGTAATAAACCGAACCCATTGGTGGGCGGCGCCCACCCTACTTTTCTTCGTGCCCTTCGTGGTGATTATACGTTTCCGACCGGACACGAGTTTACAAAAAAATCGGCAAAAACTGGAAGTCATTATAGGCCATACCACCAATGAAGAAGTCTTTAAAAAATACATGATGGTGTCAAGTTGATGCAATGAAATTTTCTCATCCCATCAACGGCGACCCTTTGTGTCGGAAAATTTTACATTCGTTTTTTATAGCATGATGATCACTTATAAGGCTATGAATTAATAGAATTATTTACAAATCAACTCAAAGTGTAGGTTTAAGACATGATAGTTGCCGAAAAAATAAAGAACAGAAATCTTAAACAAAGAATGAGGTTCCTAAAAGGCGTAGATTACCCTTGCGTAAGTGTCGATTATTTTTACGATATTATGGTATATAAATTCTTCCTGATGGAAAATATACGACTATATGAAAGGTTATTCATGTATAAACAATAGGTTATGAGGGGGCTGCACTGTCCGGCATGAAAACTGCTTACCAGACATGCGGGGGTGTCATTTCCGCGCAGAATGGGAAGGACACTATTCAAAATGCCTTCCCATCATGTGATGGGGTGAAACTAGCTATTTCTATTAGGAGTAGGAAATGAAAAAACAAATAATGGGGTTGTTAGCTGTAGTATCGATGATGCTTATGTCAGCAACTATTTCGGCAGCAACGGTTATATGGGAACCCGTAGATGTTGTAGACCCCATAAATTCGAGTTTGATTACCTTTGATTGTCCATCAGAAGGTTTAAACCACCGGCTTTAGCCGGTCAGCTTTAGCTGCGATACTGTACCTAAAAGGCTGGAGGTAGGCATGGATTATAGGTACGGCAGTCATACGGTATATCAGATAGAGTATCACTTTGTATGGGTAACGAAGTATCGATATAAGGTGCTGACAGGTGCGTTGGCGGAACGGGTACGGGAACTTGTTAGACAGACCTGTGAAGCATTCGAGATACGGATTGTTCAAGGGGTGGTCAGCAAAGACCATGTGCACATATTGGTGAGTTGTCCTCCGAATATGGCTCCAAGCGAAATCATGAGACGAATCAAGGGTCGTACATCGAGCAAGCTGTTTGAAGAGTTTCCGCATGTAAAGAAGAAGTATTGGGGGCGGCATTTTTGGGCACGGGGCTATTTTTGTGCAACAGTCGGTCAGATGACGGAAGAGATGATCAAGGAGTATTTGGAGCATCATTTTGAGCCGAAACCGAACGATGATTTCAGAATGGAGCCTGAATAGGACGCGTCGTTTAGTCGACGCGTATCCGGACTTTCAGTCCGTTATTCTAACCCACCGGCTTTAGCCGGTGTGTTGTTTAGTGCGTTCATCAAGGGATCTATGCGTTTATCCGTTTTATAGTCGTACATCGCCTTGACGAAATAGCCGGGAATTTGACCCGCGATAAGCGGGATGGCAGG
>JBDLIT010000199.1:0-5634 GCA_039714735.1 Pseudomonadota bacterium | reverse complement strand
ACACCAGAATGCCATATGTCTTCAGTAGCCGGCTCCAGTCCATGGCGCGCTCCGCACTGCCCGCCAGAATCGGCTGGATCGGGGTCTCCGATGCCAGCAACGGCAGATCCAGCTGCTCCGCCGCCTGGCGAAACCTGCTGATCAGATGTTTTAAACGCTCCCGCCGCCAGGACTCCTCCCGGGCAATGCGCAGACTGACCCGGGTCGCTTCCGCTACCGCTGGGGGGGATGCAGTGGTATAGATATAACTGCGGGCTTGCTGGATCAGGGTCTCGATCAGCTCTTCACTGCCGGCGACAAAAGCGCCGAAGGCGCCGAAGGCCTTGCCCAGGGTGCCCATCAGGATAGGCGCCAAATCACCCTCCAGGCCGAAATGCTCCAAACAGCCCCGTCCTTCTTCACCAAGCACCCCCAGCCCATGGGCATCGTCCAGCATCAGCCAGGCATGATTCTGCCTCGCCAGCTCGGCCAGTTCCGGTAGAGGGGCGATATCGCCATCCATGCTGAAAACTCCATCCGTGGCAATCAGCCGCTGTCCCTGAACCACACCACTGAGTTGCTGTTGCAGGCTCTGCATATCGGCATGCTGGTAACGCTTCAGGCTGGCGCGGGAGAGCAGACCGGCATCGATCAGTGAAGCATGATTCAGACGGTCTTCGTAGAGGCTGTCACCCCGCTCAAACAGGGCTGAGATCACCCCCAGATTGGCCATGTAGCCGGTGGAAAAGAGCAATGCCCGAGGGCGGCCGGTAAACTCTGCCAGCTCCTCCTCGAGGGCATGATGCGCCTGGCTATGACCGCTGATCAGATGTGATGCGCCGCTGCCGACCCCGTAGCGCTGCGCCCCTGTCTGTAGCGCCTTGACCACTTGTGGATGGTTCGCCAGCCCCAGGTAGTCATTGCTGCAGAAGGAAAGCATGCGGCGTCCATCGATCTGCAGCTCGGGCTGCTGAGGAGACTCGACAACCAGACGTGAGCGATAGAGCTCGGCGTTACGACGCTCTTGCAGATCGACAACGAGCTGCTTCAGATCCACTTAGCCCGCCTTGCTGCATGGCGCCTTGGCGGCCTTGACCTCGGTTTCCACGTGCTGCTCCATGCTCAATCCCAGGCGTTCAAACAAGGCCCGGTCGGCATCGGTTTCCGGATTGTCGGTGGTGAGCAGCCGCTCGCCATAGAAGATGGAGTTGGCCCCCGCCAGAAAACACAGCGCCTGCATCTCGTCGCTCATTTCGGTGCGCCCGGCGGAGAGCCTGACATAGGACTCGGGCATCAGGATGCGCGCCACGGCAATGCTGCGGACGAATTCCAGGTGGTCCAGCTCGTCGCTGCCGAACAGGGGGGTGCCCTCCACCTGAACCAGCATGTTGATCGGCACCGATTCCGGATGTCTGGGTAGATTAGACAGCTCGCGCAGCATGCTGGCCCGGTCACGGCGCGACTCGCCCATGCCGAGGATTCCCCCGGAACAGACATGGATCCCCGCATCCCTGACATGGGACAGGGTATCCAGACGGTCATCGAAGGTCCGGGTGGTGATGACATTGCCGTAGAATTCCGGTGAGGTATCGAGGTTGTGGTTGTAGTAGTCGAGCCCCGCCTGCCTGAGACGCTCAGCCTGCGGCTGGGTCAGCATCCCCAGGGTCAGGCAGGTCTCCATGCCGAGTTCATGCACGGCCTGCACCATCTCGATCACCCGCTCCAGGTTCTTATCGGTGGGATTGCGCCAGGCCGCACCCATGCAGAAGCGGCTGGCCCCCTTCGCCTTGGCGGCCTCGGCGGCCTCCACCACCTCCGCCAGGGGCATCAGCTTCTCCGCCTCCAGCCCGGTGGCATGTTTTGCACTCTGGGAACAATACCCACAGTCCTCGGCACAGGCTCCGGTTTTGATACTGAGCAGGCTGCTGACCTGGATCTGATTGGGATCGAAATGGCTGCGATGCAGGGTCTGGGCTTGGAAGACCAGATCGTTGAAGGGCTGATCGAGCAGAGACTCGATCTCGTCCAATGCCCAGTCATGGCGTAATATGGTGTCGTTCATGGAGACCAACCAGCTCAAGTATGAAAGTGAATCCGGCAATGGTATAGAACAGCACCCATCTGTCAACCAGGGGAATCGATGAAGGTTTACAACTGGATAAAAACTATACCAGATATCCTCTATCCCCGACGTTGCCTGCTGTGCGGCGCACCGGGAATCGATAACCGGGATCTGTGTGGACCTTGCGCGGAAAACCTGCCCCACAATCGGCATCCCTGCGCCATCTGCGCCCTGCCTCTACCCGCCGGCGCACCCGAGGGCTCTGTCTGTGGCCATTGCACTCAGCAACGGCCTGAGTTTGATCGGTGCTACGCAGCCCTGGAGTATGACCATCTGACGGGTCCACTGATCAGCCGACTGAAGTTCAATCGCAGGCTGAGCCATGCCGGATTATTGAGTGAGTTGCTGTGTGATTACCTGGAGAGACAACAAGCAACGCTGCCCCAGCTGATCCTGCCCGTGCCTCTGCACCGCCAGCGCCTGCAGGAGAGAGGTTACAACCAGGCGCTGGAGATCGGCCGCTCTGTCGGCAAGCATTTTGGACTACCCGTGGCCACCCGCCTCTGTCGACGCATCAGCGCCACCCCCGCCCAGACCGGACTCGACCGCAAGGCGCGCCGGAAGAACCTGCGGCGGGCCTTCGAGTTAGCCGGTTCGGTCAACGGCATGTCGATCGCCCTGCTGGATGATGTGGTCACCACCGGCGCTACCGCTTCTGAGCTGGCCGGACTCCTGAAAAAATCCGGCGCATCTCGAGTCGATGTCTGGGCAGTCGCCCGCACTCCGGATTATCAACGATGAAACCAACGTGAGTTTGCCCAGAATCACCCGTAACACTACAATGACAAATAGCCGATACGCCCAGCTGAAGATGACGACAGCAGGGATGCTGTCGTCAAGCCTGCAAGGAAGTATTTACGGCGATCTTCAGCTGGGCGTATCGGCTATGTCATGCCATTATTTGGGTGTTGGCATTATTCCCGGGATGTTGGCGCCACAGCCAGCTCGATCCGCTGGCCATCCCGCAACACCGTCAGCAGGGTCTTTTCTCCGACCTTGAGTCCGGCCAGGGCGCCCATGAAATCGTGGATGGTTTCGATCTCCACACCGGCAAGACCAACCAGGATGTCACCCTCCCTGACTCCGGCCTTTTCCGCCGGCCCGCCTTTCACCGCTCCCTGCAGCTTCACGCCGACGATGCCCTCATCCTGCCCATAGGCGGGAATGGTGCCCAGATAGGCGCGCAGATGCTTGCGGGAGAGACCGCTCTTTTCACGCACGACCTCCAGGTAATCGGGCTCATCCGCAGATCTCGCCAGCGAGCGGGTGATGCCTGACATCAGCCGGGCGATGTCGCGAATCCCCTCGTAATTCAACTGCTGGGGCTTGTCCCGGGGGGTTGAATAGTCCTCATGAGCACCGGTAAAGGCGTTCAGGACTGGCGCCCCTTGCATGTAGAACGGGGTCGAATCGGTGGGCAGATAGGGATCGGACTGGGTGGAGACAGCGAGGCCGACCGGCACGTTGCGCCGCTCGATCTCCCGCGACCAGATGCTGCTGGAGCCGGCGCCCTGCAGATAGACCTTGTCGCGCAGATGTCCCACCATATCCATGTTCAGATAGGCGCTGACCTTGTCTTTCAGGTCTTCCTTGCCCGCCAGCTGCTCCACAAAATGCGATGAGCCCAGGGTGCCCAGCTCCTCCCCGGACCAGGCAATGAACCAGATATCCCGTTTAGCACCCAATTTACCCTGCCTTTGCAGGCCCGCCAGATACTGAGCGCTCTCCAGCAGACCCGCCACCCCGGAAGCGTTATCATCCGCACCATGGTGAATCTCACCCCGCTCACTGTCCTTGGCCAGTGAACCTGAGACTTCCCCCCGCCCCAGATGATCCACATGGGCGCCCAGCATCACCGGCGGTTTGCCGGACGACGTATCGGCTTTGAGAATGCCCACCACATTGCGCCCGTTGCGCCGCTCCCGGGTCATGTCCACATCGACGGCAATCTTGACGCCTGGGATTGGAAAACCATCGCTCATTTCCCCCTTGTCCAGGTCAGTCTGCAATTGCTTCAAATCCTTACCTGCCTGACTGAGCAGATGCTCCGCCAACGCATCGCTGATGGAGAGCCCGGCAATGGAAGTGGACGAACTCGCCCCATCCAGCTGCAACTCCACCAGCCGATCCCTGGCCTCGGCATTAGGTCCGGTCACCACAATCACACCCAAGGCGCCGAGGCGCTTGGCCACTGAGGCCTTGTAGGCCAGGTCCGAATAGTGCACCAGATGCCGCCGCCACTCCGCAGAGACCGATTCGGGCTGGAAACGCAACAGCATGACCCACTTACCCGCAACATCCAGATCTCCGTAATCATCGTAATCGGGCACATTGCCCAGACCGGGTGCGACGATGCCGTAGCCTGCGAAGACGACCTCGGAATCATCAACCCGGCCGGTGCGGGAGAGTGCGAGGGGACGCCAGTCCCGGTCCATCTCAATCCCTGAGGTTGTTTCCATTCCACTGATCCGCAGCCGGTTTCCTGCTCCGAGGGTCACCCCTGCTGTGAAGGGAAACGCCTGAAAATATCCTCCATCATCGCCACCTGGCAACAAGCCCAGCTGGGAAAAGACCGACGCAACATACTCCGTGGCCCGTTGCTCACCCTGCGTTCCGGTCAGTCGTCCCTCCATCTCATCCGCCGCCAGCCTTTCCACGTGTAGCCGGGCATCCTCAGCCAGAATGTCATCTTCAGTGGCGCGGAGTTCCACCGGGGAGGAACCGGCATCCAGCGCTTTCCGGCCAGCCTCCAGGCCCAACATGCGTTTCGCCTCTGTATGATTCCAGTCGGCAAGAAATATCTGACTCTTTTTCCCCGTCCCGCGCTTGGAGGTCCAGGAGAGTTGCTTGCCATCCGGAGAAAATACCGGCAGGCCGTCAAAGCCATCGGTGTAGGTGACGCGCACCGGTTCCTGACGGCCTGCGGCATCCACCATAAATAGCTCGAAATTGGCGAAACCCTCCCGGTTGGAGGCAAAGATCAGATACTCCCCGCTGGGATGAAAGTAGGGCGCCCAGGACATCACGCCGGTGCGAGTGATCTGCTTCTCGGCGCCATTTGCCAGATCCATGGTATAGATCTCAGCCGTAGCCCCATCCAGGGAGAAGCGCCGCCAGGTGATTTTTTTGCCATCCGAGCTGAAGAATGGCCCGCCGTCATAGCCGGGGGCATTGGTCAGGCGCTTGAGATCGGAACCGTCCTCATTCATCAGATAGAGATCCATCATGAACGACTTGTCGTGCTCGAACCTCTGCGCATCTTCGCTGTTCATCGTTTCGCTGTAGGCCAGGCGGTTGGAGGCAAACACAATCTTGCTGCCATCCGGGGAGTAGGCTCCCTCGGCATCGTAACCCGGGGTTGCGCTGAGATTATGCCGTTGGCCCGATTGCAGATCCTGGGTGTAGATGTCATAGGCGGGATCATAGTCCCAGCTGTAACGGCGCTGCTGCCCGGATGCACGAAAATCGAGCTCAGTCTGCATCTTTTGCCTTGCCTGCGGATCATCGTGAGTCGAGGCATACAGGACTTTCTT
>JBDLIT010000198.1:0-5981 GCA_039714735.1 Pseudomonadota bacterium | reverse complement strand
CATCCTGACCACAAACCCACCCCGGGATGTTCAATTCACCACGCCCTCGACCCGATACGCCATCAAAACCACAGACTTGAACCTCTGGTACGGCACCTTCCAGGCCCTCTACAATATCAACCTGAAGGTGAAGGCCGGTATGATCACCAGTCTCATCGGGCCGTCCGGCTGCGGTAAAACCACCTTTCTACGCAGTGTCAACCGCATCAACGAACGTCTTGGTTATGTACGAACCAAGGGCAGTATCGATGTGATAGGCAACAATATCTATGGCTCGGACGTCAACATCGTACAGTTGCGAAAAAAGATCGGCATGGTGTTTCAGCGACCCAACCCCCTCCCTGTATCGATTCGAGACAATATTCTCTACGGATACAAGCTCCATGTGCATGACCACAAACAGCACCGGCGGGCAGAGGAAGACGAGATCGTGGAAAACTCACTGCGGCAGGTGCTGCTCTGGGACTCAGTCAAAGACCACCTGGATCGAAAGGCGACGGAGCTTTCACTCGAGGAGCAGCAGAAGCTTTGTATCGCCCGTCTGCTGCCGGTGAAGCCAGATGTGCTTCTAATGGATGAACCCTGCTCTGCCCTGGACCCCAGGGGCACCGAGGCAGTGGAAGAGCTGATCTGGAAACTCCGAGGTGAGTACACTATCCTGATCGTCACCCACAACATGTCCCAGGCCAAGCGGGCCAGCGAAGAGTGCATCTTCATGCTGCTGGGCAAGGTGATCGAGCACCAGGAAACCACACAGCTTTTTATCACCCCTGAAAAAGAAGAGACTGCGGATTATATCGAAGGCCGCTACGGATAGTGACTCGGGAAAAAATGCTCCAACGAGCGCACTGGATTTTGGCGCAAGGACGTTCTCTGGAATGCTTGCCGCATCACTAAAGCTGGGTGCAAAAGCCAAGAGCCGCCGCCGAAATAGATCAATCTCCCCGTTATCCGTCGCCTATGGATGGGGGTAACCTTAACTGTCAGTGGACTGGCTTTCCATCTGTTGCTGCCTTTTTCGCCTTAGTCCCTCTCCCGCCTCGGGTAGCTTTTTTGACCGGTTCTGCTTTTCCCATTGTTTCACCCTCTGGCTCGACATCAGAGCTGGCGGTCTGCTCCTTCCTGTCTGGAGTCATCCGGTGAAGAAAGTCAGTGAAGGTCACGCCCACTCCGTCTATGAATCGCTCGACGGTTTTGCGGGTGTGTTCGTTTTTTGCCATGTAGGTAACCAGCGTTCCTACAGCTGCCCCGCCAATGAAAGTCATCAGATCACTCATGTCTTACCTCCAGTATGAGTTGGGAGTTGTTTTTCACTGCTGGAACAGCGAAACAACCCTTTGTTTAACCATGTCCCTTAAAGGTAATTTTAGTTCATAAACTGAGCAGACTTCCAGGCAGGTTGCGCTAACGGGAAGATTCCGGATGAGTCTGGTCTGAGACCTGTCTTTGTGAAAGGTGATCAGGTACAAAGCTTAGCAGACAGCAATGCTTGTTTCCTTCCCCCTGGAGGGGGAAGGTTAGGATGGGGGTGAAAATACGGTTACTGAGCTTTGTGCCTAATCACCTTGTGAAATGACTCTTGTCAGCTGCCGGATACCGCTTTTTGAATCAGGGGTATCAGAGGCTCTGGTAGTTTGAGGTTACCTGAGAGGGCAAACTGTTGAGCCCGCTCAGACATCTTTTTCCAGGTCTTGCGGATGATATCGAGCCACTTTTCCTCATCGTATTCGGGATGCTTGCCGGCGAACTCCAACATGTAGTGTTCGATGAACACGAGATCAGCGACATCTTCCAGTAACTGGCTGTCCGGATTGACCTTGAGGGCGCGTTTGCCGACGGCCTGTTTCACCCGTTCGATAGACTCATCATCGTAGCCTGCCTGGGACAACAGCCCGCCGGTGGTCTCTGCATGAAATTTGTAGAGCCCGGTGCGCCACTGCAGGTAGCCTTGACGACCCTCCGGATAATCGCTGCGTGCAGATTTCCAGCGTTGGATATGTTGGGCATGAATCGCCAGCTTCATCGCATCGTCAGCGTCCGGGGTATAACGCTGAAGCATGTCTGACATCCGATGCGAGTAAAGAAGCTCCTTTGGCCAAGCCTTGCCATCAACGGTTTCCTGGTTGGGGTCTTCGCCATTCGCATTATCAATGAGTGAAAGGGCCTTGTCGAAAGATTGCTGCTGTTGCGACATCTGTTTTCTCCAATTAAACAACCGGCGTATTCTACATCCGTGTTCCTCAGAGTGCTAAGAGTAATGTCCCAATGCTGCGTACAAAAGGCATGATGAGTAGCTCATCCGAATCCTGACAAATGATGCCGTCAAGCCGGACCTGCTCCCGCGTTCTCTCGATTGAAAGTGATTGCCTGGTCAGTTATTCGATAATCTTGTTGATTGGTATCTCGATGATGCCACGGGCGCCGGCTTCATGCAGTTGGGGAATAAGATCACGCACCAGCTTCTCCTCCACGACAGTACTGATGTCCACCCAGTCTTTGTCCGCCAAGGTAGAGACAGTGGGCGTACTCAGGGCGGGCAGCAGGGCCAGGACCTGATCGATGCATTTACACGGCACGTTCATCGCCAGGGTGACGCGAGTGGCGGCGCGAATAGCGCCCATGAACAGCATCTCCAGGCGGCCGATCTTGGCCTTTTTCCATTCATCGGTCAGCGCCGTATGGTTGGCGATGAAGCGAGGGGTACTCTCCAGCACCACGTGCATGATCTTGAGGTTGTTGGCGCGCAGGCTGGAACCGGTCTCGGATACATCCACGATGGCGTCGGCCAGGGTGGGCGGCTTGACCTCGGTGGCGCCCCAGGAGAACTCCACCTGAGCATCGATCTTATGTTCAGTCAGGAAGCGTTGGGTCATGCCGACCGCTTCGGTGGCGATGCGTTTGCCATCCAGATCCTTGACGTCATCGAAAGGGGAGCCTTCCTTTGAGGCCATCACCCAGCGTACCGTGCCGTAGTTGGGCCAGGGCGCCTTGAGGTCGGCCACTTCAGCGACATCGGCGCCGGTCTCCAGCAGCCAGTCCAATCCGGTAATGGCGCAGTCCAGGATGCCCTGCTCCACATAACGGGCCATCTCCTGCGGGCGTATCAGGATGCACTGGATATCCGGATCATCGATGTCCGGGTAGTAGGAGCGTCCCGAAATACGCAGATTGAAGCCTGCCAGGGCAAACAGTTTCTTGGTGGTTTCCTGCAGGCTGCCCTTGGGGATGCCCAGGCGCAGGCGGGCGTCATCTCTAATCATTTTTTGTAGATCTCCTTGGGGTCAAAAACCTGAACGCCTACATCGGTGACGCTGCCGTTTTCCAGTTTGCGGAAGAAGCAACTGCGTTTGCCGGTATGACAGGCCGCATCACCGATCTGCTCGACCTTCAACAGAATCGCATCACCGTCACAGTCCAGAAAGAGTTCGCGGATTTTTTGGATATTGCCGCTCTCTTCGCCCTTGTGCCAGAGCTTCTGCCGCGAGCGGCTCCAATAGACGGCCTCACCCAGTTCGATGCTTTGGGCCAGGGACTCTTCGTTCATGTTGGCCACCATCAGGATCTCGCCGTTCTCAGCATCCTGGGCGATGGCAGTCACCAGACCGTTGGCCTTGGTGAAGTCGACGATATTCTTTATTGCTTCGTTCAGTGCCATGGTCTCGGGCTCAAGCATATGTTAAGGGTGGGGTACTATAACGGAAGTTGTAAAAGAAACGAACCTATTGCCCTCAACCTTGCAGTTTGGAAGATAGAGTAATGCAGGAGCAATTACCGAGAGCATGCTGCCGGGAACAACGCAGGAGCAGTTGTCGGAACAATCATTGCCGCCATCTGCCGTGCAGGGATGCACAAATGCAGCGACAGCAGGATGCTATAGAGCTGTCATGGCAGTCGCAACAGATGTGGTTTGCATGGACCAACACATCCTACCGGACTCTCTGGTACCCTTTTTCCTACAGTTAAAATCAGAACTCGATGGCTCCTCCCACCTGGACGCTGCCCGGTACTTTTTTTATCCGGGTTCCAGCGAGATAAAGATCTCCCCCTACACGTAGGTCCTTGGGAAGTTTCTTGACTTCTGCAACACGCAGATCCAGCCAGTCCCCGACATGAAGGCCTTTAGGAAGACTCTTGATCGATGTTCCCACGAGGTTCAACCAAGCTCCTACTCTCAATCCTTTGGGTAGTTCGGTGATAGGCGTTGCTGACAGGTCTAACCCTCCAGTGACAGACAGATTGTCGGGAAGCTTTTTGATCTCTGTGTTGCCAAGATAGAGATCTCCTCCAACCTTTAAGCCGCTCGGGATTGACTCTATTAACGTACCCGAAAGATAAAGATCTCCTACAACAACCAGCCCATCCGGAAGGCGTGTGATTTTGGTTGCGCGCAGATCAAGGTCGCCACCGATAGAAATCCGTTTGGGAAGCGTTCGAATTCTCGAACCACATAACCTGAGGTCACCGTCCACACGAAGTTTGTTCGGAAGCACCTCGATAAAGGTTTCTGACAGATCAAGGTTGCCGGAAACACTAAGACGCTTTGGAAGCTTTGAGATATCAGTACCCGAAAGATCAAGATTGCCGTCGACAGAAAGTGTTTTTGGCAATTTCGTGATTTTGGAATGCCGCAGATCCAGATTTCCCTTAATAATTTTTCCTATTGGAATTTTATTGACTGGGAATTCCCCGTCAGCAAGTTCGATAACCCCCTTCTTTTTCATTTCGCGATACTACTATTCATATATTTCATTTACTTTAAATTCCAGGGCCAAAAGTAACCTGCCCCATAAAAGGATAGAGGATCCAACAGCTCTTAGTGGAGTATCTCCCCTTCTGTGCCTCCTGTTCAACCTGGAATCCTCAGTTGAACACCGTGAAGTGTGCGCTTGTGGCGGTGCGGGGCAAGGGTCGCTCCAGCACATCCCGTACCTGCGACGCTCGTGCATCCATGCACAACGCACGACGACGCGGACTAAATCGCTTGGAGTGATTTGAACAGCTTGAGCTGGTCCGTAGGGTGGAGGGCAGGATGCCCAGAGTAATAGTAATTCTATCGCAAGGAGTTGTAACGCAGCTGACCCACATGGATGTGGGAAATACCGGTTCTGTTTGGAATAGGAACCGACCATGCTCCGCCACAAGCGTGCCATTCGCGGTGTAGCATAGCTCACCCTTTGGGTGAAATTCATCAATACTGGGAAAGCTTATATTTTCAAAGAGATTTGCGCAGTTCATAGCGGTCAACTGAGGACTCTAGGTTCAAGCGCCAGAAGCGGTCAGAACATTAATGGCAGAGAGGGACGGAAGGGGGTGTTTCGAGAAGGTGGGTATCCGGCAGCGGCCGGAGTCGCCGCGTCAGTCAGATGTGGCACAGGGTGAACAGGTCGTATGATTGACAAGACTGGCGGGATCGGGATGCAGGTATTGTATTTCCAGTTCACTGACAGGTCGAACCGGGGCAAGTTCGGGTTAGGCAATCGAGCATTGCAGTCGAAATAGTTCAATTCGGCCGGTTATAGACTTTCTGATTTTGACTCATAGCTGTTATTCACAATATTCATCATTGGCCCATAGCAACCATTCTCAATTCACAGTTTCATCTAAGTTAATTTCTCTGATAACCTATTCCTCTATAGAGGAATATACACTCTGGCAGGATGCTAATCACCAAACTTCCCATCTCTGCCCGGCTAGTTATCTTGTAATCGATAGCGAGAACATTTATAGAACATTATGCGGCATATTACAATATTTGCGCCGGCGGCATATCACGATATTGGTGCCGGCTACATAATCACCTGTTGGACAAATAAAAGGAAGGGAAAGGCCTTAGTCTGACACAAACGAAGGCGCACCCGGCTAGATACAGACACTGTGGAACCACATGAAAGCGACACTCCAAAGCCTCTTCATCAACCACTTTGATCGCTATCAGAAACAGCATGGTTTGAGTACCGATCAACACCATGCGGCCCGCGCGA
>JBDLIT010000197.1:0-6063 GCA_039714735.1 Pseudomonadota bacterium | reverse complement strand
CGAATGCTATCCGGTTTGAGGAATAGCACCACCACCGCCGCCAGTTCGCCGGGACAGTCCAGCGTGGTCATGGGGTGAAGCCGTCCATCTGGAATTCGTTATCATGCATATGGTTTGTTGGTATGTACTCTAGAACTCCTTCCCCCTCGAGAGGGAAGGCAGGGGTGTGAAGCTTCGTACCTCAGCCCAACCTGCATTACTTTAACTTTTAACTGTAGCCCCTTTAGCTGTCTATGGTAGACCCCGGGCGCCCCGTTATTGATATGCTACTAAGCGAGACCTGACCCCGTGCGATCGCCCTAAGCGAGACCTGACCCCGTGCGATCGCCCTAAGCGAGACCTGACCCCGTGCGATCGCCTGACCCCGTGCGATCGCCGAACTCGACTCACGCACGATAGAAGTGGATCGACAACAGTTGTGGTCATTAGTCCAGTGGCTGGAAACAGGTCAGCTGGAGCAACAGGCTTCTACCTCCACCCGCGACGAGAAACAGGTAGAACTCGATCTACTCGAAGCTGTGAAAATAGGAGATTGTCTACCTCAGCACTCCTAGCGCCTTGTATAAGATCAACAGGGCATACCGCTTTTTCTGACTAGTTGGGGGATTTCTGTTAGAAAATCCTTACCGATAGCTTATTTCATAAATTAGCTTGGCTTCTTTTGACCAATCTCCAGGAGATCCCCACTGTTCCAGTTTCCCATTTAGGAAGTAGAGCCAGAATTCTCTTTCCTTTCGATAAAGACCCACGTGGGCTCGCCATTTTTCATACCCCCACACCTCAACTGTACCCTTTTCAAATTTTTTAAAACAGACAACATCTGCAGGTTCATCTATTTTAGAAATTACTTGTTTTTCTCATCGCCGATTGTGAGAAAGTGTAGCTTTATCGGTTCATCGTTCTTTTCATTCCGATTCAGCTAAGTAGTTAAGTATATCGAGATCAGAAAACATGTTAATGACAGCGATGGCTGCTGCTCCGTCAAAAGCTCTGGGAATACGATCAATGACACTATGTGACTGAATGTTTCATATTGTTTCTGATTGTTTCATTGCTGTTGATGTATATGATTCATGAGTTACGCTCACTAATGCAGTCTTGTGATTCAAAGAAGATGGCCTTTTAGCTGCTAAGCCATTTAGATTCTTCATTGAAAGTGCACGGATGCATGCAGGCTGTATCCTCATAATATAACTAGGTAGAAATAATCATGAAAAAAATCTTATCAATAACAATTGTTGCATTTGCATTTTTTTGTTTCCAGGTATTTGCCCACCATGCATCCGTAGGAGTCGTCGACGACGAGATCTACGAAATGATCGACGAACTAGTCAGTGAAGTCCACGCATCCATGACACTGGAAGATCTGGCGTTTGGCATGACTGAAATGACCATAGTTGTTGAGGATGCCGATGCTTTAGAAGCATTAATGGATGGTGGACTATTGTCATACATTGATGCGTTGAATGGTGATACAACTATAATTATTACAGAGACTCCAGATGGGGGTTACATAATTACGATCATCACTAGGGGCGAAAATTTTGGTTAATATGAAGGGATGAAGATGTATTTAGTTTATGCAACGGAATTGCCTAAATGAAATAGCAATTGTTCAGGCTTGGACTGATAGTTGCCGGTTTCGGTGGAATAACTGTCAGTCCAAGTCTGGGCTACCAAGTATGAGTAGTATTATCTATAGACACCCCATTGGTTATTCTGAACAAGGTGCATTCTCTGTTCTCAATGCATATGTCATAATCTGTCGAAACTGATAATCTTCTAGCCGCCTCCTAAATCAGGTGGGAAACGTTAGCGGCGCAGCCCAGGTGGAGTACCGCGGAACCCGGGGAACCGATCACCGATCTTAGGTAATACAAGAAAACGGGGTGGGCGGTTAGCGCCTCCTGCGACCAATTGTGCACCATATGTGGATGTATCAAAGTTAGGGAACCACACTATCAAGGGGTAGGAGGCGCTAACCGACTACCCCCTTACAAGAATTACCGAAAAGACGATCTGATCAAACCAAATTCAAAACCATGGTTTGCTTGCTTGTTACCCGGGTTTTACCCGGAGATAAAGGAGTCAGAGCCCTTAAAAAATAAAGATTTTTCGGCTATGTGAATTGAAGACAGGAAGATGCCATGTGTCCTGTGGATTTGTCGATATATCCTGTCCATGACAGTAAAAATTCCCTAAAGATAGGTGATCGCTAAGGTAGTCCTATTTTACCCGTTTTGGCATTTAACCGCAGTATCATTATCTGCCAGATTTAGCCGGACTCGTTACAGCTTCCTTGAGAAAGGAATTATTATCTCCGGACAGCCAGATCGCTTTTTAATATATAATTGTTTTCTGATATACTGCCTTGTTTTGCTGATCCCCAAGCGAGGTAGTCGATGTTCCAATTGACCTGTCCAGGTAAACAGTGCATCAAGAATGATCTGCTCTCAGGTCTGACGGTGGCCCTGGCTCTGGTGCCCGAGGCGGTTGCCTTCGCTTTCGTGGCGGGTGTGGCGCCCCTGGTTGGCCTCTATGCCGCCTTCATGATGGGTATCATCACTGCCGTGATCGGTGGCAGGCCCGGCATGATCTCCGGCGCTACCGGCGCGATGGCCGTGGTAATGGTGGCTCTGGTCGCGGAACACGGAATTGAATATCTGTTCGCGGCTGTCCTGCTGGCGGGACTGATCCAGATCACCGCCGGTCTCCTGCACCTGGGCAAGTTTATCCGCATGGTGCCGCATCCGGTGATGCTGGGTTTCGTGAATGGCCTGGCGATCGTAATCTTCCTCGCGCAACTCAAACAATTTCAGGTACCCGACGAAACGGGCGCAATGACCTGGCTCAGCGATACACCCCTGTGGATCATGCTTGGACTGGTGGCCCTCACCATGGCGATCATCCACTTCCTGCCGAAACTCACCTCTGCCGTGCCCGCCTCACTGGTGGCCATCGTCAGCGTGACGCTGATCGTGATCCTGTTGGATCTCGATGCGCGCTCGGTGCAGGATGTGCTGCGTGATCTGTCGGGAGATCCCGCCGCGACGATCGCAGGCGGCCTACCCACCTTCCATCTGCCGATGGTGTCCCTGAGCCTGGAAACCCTGCAGATCATCCTGCCCTACTCCCTTATCCTGGCCGGTGTGGGATTGATTGAATCCCTCCTCACCATGAGCCTGATCGATGAGCTGACCGACAGCCGTGGGCGGGGCAACAAGGAGTGCATCGGCCAAGGTGTGGGCAACACGGTCAACGGCCTGTTCGGCGGCATGGGCGGCTGCGCGATGATTGGTCAAAGCCTGATCAACATCAACTCCGGCGGCAGGGGACGCCTGTCAGGCATCTCCGCCGCGCTCTTCCTGTTGGCCTTCATTCTTTTCGGCTCCAGTCTGATCGAGAAGATCCCGGTGGCTGCACTGGTGGGCGTGATGTTCATCGTGGTGATCGGCACCTTTGAATGGGCCAGTTTCCGTCTGCTGGGCCGCATTCCCCTGGCCGACACCCTGGTCGGTATCCTGGTGGCGGTGATAACCGTCCTCACCGATCTGGCCATTGCGGTGATCGTCGGGGTGATTGTCTCCGCCCTGGTGTTCGCCTGGAAACACGCCAAACAGATGTATGCCGATACTCACGTCGATAAGTACGGCATTAAATATTATCACCTCCGCGGCCCGCTCTTTTTCGGCTCGGTGCAGACCTTTGCCGATCTGTTTGAGCCGAAGAACGATCCGCATGAGGTGATCGTCGATTTTGCCGATGCCCGGGTCTACGACCACTCGGGGCTGGAGGCCATCGATGCCCTGGCGGAGCGCTATATGCGTGCGGGAAAGGCGCTACATATTCGCCACCTGAATCAGGAGTGTCAGAATCTTCTGGTCAAGGCCGGTGATCTGGTCGAGGTCAATATGATGGAAGATCCGACCTACCATGTGGCGGATGACAGAGTGGGATAACCTGTCTTCTTTCAGTAGCATAAGCTATTCGTGGCGTTATCTGTTATAGTTCGGGACTTCGGCGCTCTTTCGGTCAGCGCCACCATCGCCCGGATAGCATTCCGCTATCTGTTTCGATCCCAATAGAGTACCCGCCTGGACCGTAACAGGGCTGAAAGCCATGTCAGGCTGGATTCAGGAGTAAATCCCAAACATGTCATTTGACAACCTCGGCCTGTCGGCCGAACTATTGCGTGCTGTGGCCGAACAGGGCTACAGCGAACCCACCCCGATTCAGCGCCAGGCCATTCCCGTGGTGCTGCAGGGCAAAGACATCCTGGCCGGCGCACAGACCGGCACCGGCAAGACCGCCGGCTTCACCCTCCCGCTGCTGGAACTGTTACAGGAACATGCACAGGGCAAGGGCCGCCGGCCGGTGCGGGCCCTGGTTTTGACACCCACCAGAGAACTCGCCGCCCAGGTGGGCGAAAGCGTTGAGACCTACGGTAGACATCTGCCGTTGCGTTCCACCGTGGTCTTTGGTGGCGTGAAGATCAACCCGCAGATCGAGAAGCTGCGCCACGGGGTGGACATCCTGGTCGCCACCCCCGGCCGGTTGCTGGACCATGCCCAGCAAAGAACGGTTGACCTCTCTCATGTAGAGATCCTGGTGCTGGACGAAGCGGACCGGATGCTCGACATGGGTTTCATCCACGATATCCGCAGGGTGCTCAAGTTGCTGCCTCAAAAGCGGCAGAATCTGCTCTTCTCCGCCACCTATTCAAAAGAGATCAAGCAGCTGACCAACGATCTGCTCGACGATCCGGTGCTGATCGAAGTAGCGCGCCGCAACACCGCTGCGGAGACAGTAGCCCAAGTGGTCTACCCGGTAGACAAAGGGCGCAAACGGGAGCTGCTATCTCACAAGATCGGCGCCAACAACTGGCGTCAGGTCCTGGTGTTCACCCGCACCAAGCATGGCGCCAACCGACTGGCCCAACAGCTGGAGAAGGACGGCCTGAGCGCGGCTGCCATCCATGGCAACAAGAGCCAAGGCGCCCGCACCCGCGCGCTGGCCGGTTTCAAGCAGGGCGATGTGCGCGTATTGGTGGCCACCGACATCGCGGCCCGCGGCCTCGACATCGATCAGCTACCCCACGTGGTGAATTTCGAACTACCCAACGTGCCGGAAGATTATGTACACCGCATCGGCCGCACCGGCCGCGCCGGTAACGAGGGCGAGGCGATTTCCCTGGTCTGCGTGGACGAGTTGAAACTGCTGCAGGACATCGAGCGGGTTCTCAAACGCAAGATCCCCCAGGAGATCATCCCTGGCTACGAAGTGGACCCATCCATCAGGGCAGAGCCGATCCAGAACGGTCGAGGCGCTCGCCGGCCACAAGGCGGGGGCCATCACACCGGCCATCGCCAGACGGAGCACAAACGCCCCAGAAACGCGTCCAACAAAAAGCGGGGGGATTCTCAAGCCAAACAGGCTGATGGCAACCGGAGCAAGGATCGAGACACTACGGCCCAGGGCAGACCCGAGCGGAATAAGGCAAGGCCTGCCAATCGGGCCAAACCGACCAGCCGACCGAAGTCAGCCAACCGCCGGTCAGGAAAAACGGGCCAGGTGCCATCACTATTGGGTGGCGGCTGATCCAGGATAACAAGTAGAGCGATTGATATGTGACCCTGCCGGCAATTGCTACGCAGTTGCCGGCAGGGTCTATTTCTTTGTGCGGTAGATTACTTTAATACCGGCCGCGCATTCACTGCCTGCACCGGACGGTTATTCGGATGCTGCATGACCTGAGAGAATCTCTCTATCTGATCAGCAGAGGCCGTTACAGCTTCTTTCATGACGATCCATCTGACACCTTCGGTACAAGGTGGCGTGGTGAGGGAACCATTGAAACGATAATAATCCCGGTTAACCGGCAGAATCTCCTCGGCCGCGATTTTCGCAGACAAACCGTTTTTGTCACCTGCCTTCTCCGGCATTTGCGCCCAAGCTTTAGCCCATATATCTTTGTCACTGCCGACCCCAAATTTTGCCAATTTCGAGGAATTCTCACCAAATCATTTATAAAATATCACTTGAAAACAACATGATATAATTTTA
>JBDLIT010000196.1:0-6088 GCA_039714735.1 Pseudomonadota bacterium | reverse complement strand
GCTCCTTCAACGTAATAATTTAGGATTCAGTGAGCTTGTCAGCGTTCATGGCAAAGCGCGTCTCGCCGGCAATGGCTTACCCCCTTGCCAAGAGGCGCAACGCAGTCCATGGGCGCTGACAAGCTCACCCACGGGGCGCTCCTGTGGTGTCCCGCAGCCGCATTACAGCACTTGGCAAGGAGGTGGGCGATTCATTGCTCTCAATAGAAAAACTGATGCCAGATGGCACTATAATGTAGTAAAGGGTAATTATTGATACTGGAGAGATAAAATGAAGATGAAAGCATTTACTCTATCACTTGCTTTCATGGCTATCGGCAGCGCTTCCCTTGCCTATGGGGCCGCGCAGAGCATCGTTCTCGACGGGATTTGGAGAATGACAATCGCCAAGGTCGACAGGAATGGCGTTTCAAACCCCCAAGAGACTGCATATTTGCGTATCACAGATCAGGAAGGAGATATGTTTGCGGGGTATGGATGCCCTAAAGAGAGTGACAGCACGGATTTATATGGCATATTGGACGGCGGCAATGTTCACATTATTGTCTGGGATAGCGTCGCTTTTGGAACAGTAAACCAGGCTGGCACTGAGATGAATCTCATCAGTCAGAAGCAGCTATACAATGAAAGCAGTGTCCCTCCCCCTCCGCAGAATGAGCCTGCAACTGAACAGGTGGTGGCAACGAAGTTGGATCCACTGGATAGACTGACTCCCCACACGTGCGACCTTTGAAGGCGCAAAACCTGCCTGCCGTGGCAGGTTTTTCTTGCCTCGCTCTCACATAATCAAACCATTCGTTACCAATTCGTGATGAAAGCGTGATGTAGCCGTGAGGATTGGCTCGATCATCCTTGCAATACTTAAACTCCCAATCACATTGAAGGAGAACTTCATCATGAAAACATTAACAGCTGCGAGTATCGTGGGAATGATCGGTGCTGCCCTGCTTGTTGACAGCCTGGCATTTGCAAAAGAGAGGACAACGGGGCGGGGTCATGGAGGAGACGAACCCGCCCCCGTCGTGTATGTCACGTCACAGGGACTGTACTATGACTCTATTGCACTGGGCGAATTGCCACAACAGGGTGATTTCCAACAGCTGATTCCTGGAGAGAACGGGCTTGAAACAGAATTCGGCCCAGGACAAGTTGGTCATCTGGGTGGGCGTTGGTGGATCGATATTAACGGTGATGAGGAGATGAATGAGGGCGACATGTTTTTCCTCTGCCCGTTGCTCGGACCAGGGCGTGAAACCCTCTGATTTATTTTCTCTCTTTTGACCAGGAGATAACTGGACTGGTTATAAAACCCGCCCACTTAGGCGGGTTTTTCTTACCCGAACCAATCCCCAGAACAACTTCCCGGGATTACTTCATTGCCGGTACTGGCCGAGCTGGGCCAGTATTCGGATAAGGGACAGGGACGCCGGGTGGTGTAGCTAGGTTTTCAGGTGGTTTCTGAAAGGGGACAGGGGTTGCTGCCGGGGCCGGGTGTGGTATCGGAGGCTGCACAGTTTCCGGAATGGGGATAGGAATACCCGCAGGTGGTGGTGCCATGGCTGGAGAAAATTCTGGTTGTGCCATCGATTGACGATCTGTTGCCCAAGACGTAGAGATAGAGAGGAGCATGAAGCTCACAATCAGTGTGTAACTGGGAAACTTCATACTCATCACCTCAAAATGCGGTCGAATAAAGGTCAATTGCCATTTGCGTCGGTAAATATTGTCCCCCTTTGATCTGCAGGACTGTTGCATCCCGACTGGTCGTTAATACCCTCGTGATGCTAAACGAGACTGTAAATTTCTCGTGTAAATGGCGGTTTATCATCAATGCCATTAGCATTATAGATTTATTAGATCAACTAACCCAGTCCTTCGGCTTACGTTGATAATCGAGGAGCTTATTGGCAAAGTATTTATCGCCCAACTCGGGATCGATTTCATTGCTCTCCATATCCACCAGCGGTAGATCATATTCGTTCCAGCCACGCAGCCCGGTCTTCAACGAAGTCACATGCTTGTATCCCATCTGCATCAATGTGTAGGCAGCAAACACACTCCTACTACCTGAACGGCACACCACGACAATCCGCTTGTCACGCGCCTGCACCAGGTCCGGCTCAGTTTCCTCGTGATCCCACTCCACGGCGGTTTCCAGAATACCGCGTGGCACATGCAGGGAGTCCTCGATATGCATAGTGTCGTATTCCTGGTTTTCGCGCACATCCAAAAACAGAATATCCTCACCGGCATCCAGTTTCTCTTCCACATCCCAGGGGAAATACTCTTTGATCTGTGGCGCAATCTCCGCCACCAGATCCTGATAGGTAATTCGTTTCATAACAGTCATACAGCCTGGTTCAAATAATGCGTATTGTAACCAATGTGGTTAATACGTCATTTAACGTCACTTACAAAATCACTGAATCCTAAATTATTACGTTGAAGGAGCACTAGTTGATGGTTGACAACGTCACGCAGAACATCATTAACCGGTAGCGGCTAATAATTACCCGAACCAGCCCGCCCACTGGGGCGGGTTTTTCTTATCCAGAAGCCGTTGCTGAGCTAGAAACGTATGATTCTGAATGACGCCTCCTTGATGGCTTCGCTGCGGTTCATTGCTGGATTGTTCCGCATTTCGTATTTGATGAGTCGTTCCGCCCTGTCATGATCACCGGCGACTTGGTTGATAAGCACCAGGTAGTCATCATCCTGCATAACTTCCTCGGCGGCTTTTTTCCTGGGTGTTTGTTCTGCACGCTTGCGACGTGCCTTGGGTTTTATTGCCGGTGCTTTCTTATGATCAGGCTCGGAGAAGGCCCCCAGCGCATAGGCGAAGTAGCCGACGGCCAGTAACAAACCTCCAATCAAAACAAATTCCACAGTTGCACCTGCATGTAGTTGAGTGGGGGCTAAACCATATCACCAGCATCGAGATTAAGACAAGACCCGCCCATTGAGCCGGTTTTTTTTGCCATGCTCATGGAGATACTGGGATAATGAATACATTCGGTAAGATGGTAAAACTGCCAGACCCGCTGAAAGGCTGGTTTTTTATTGCTCAGGGAGATGCTAAAGCCTAGACTGAATGTAGAGGTATTCCGTTTCTATCAGTCACGAAAAACAGGGGCGATGATGATGAACAAGAAATATGGGGTTTCCTGGTTATTGGCTGTAACTGCAATGTTCATCCTGCCGTTAGTTGCAGCGGCAGCGGACAAGACTGTTTATCTTCCGATAATCGGGAATGCAACAGGCTATAAAATTAGCGACACAGGTCCAGCCGGTGGCAAAGTTTTTTTTGTAAGTAGCGATGGGCTGCATGGATTAGAAGCTACGTCAGGGAGAAGTATAAGCCAAGATTACAAACTCTGGTATAACGGGGCCTATATAACTACAAACGCTAAAAGAGGAGGCGTTAATGCGGGGCAATTGAACACGGAGCGCATCATCAATCATCAGGGTGCCGGAGATTATGCAGCTCAACTCTGTGCAAATTATCAAGGTGGTGGATATGGTGACTGGTATCTACCATCAAAAGAAGAATTAAATTTACTATATCTTCAAAAGGACGTTGTGGGTGGGTTTGATGATGTCCACTATTGGAGTTCTACAGAGATCAATAACTTGGATGCTTGGACTCAGTACTTCCTCAACGGTTTCCAATCTGCCTATCAAAAGAATGTCTGGCGAAGAGTGCGTTGCATTCGGGCTTTTTAACAACCTAGCGCTGTAGAAGACCCGCCCACTGAGGCGGGTTTTTTGTGGGTGGGATGCGAGGTGAAATTGTTTCACCTAATTTTTTACCTATTGAGGTTCTTCCACCCTACCCTAGAAAGAGAAAACCCGCTGACTCATTGAATCAGCGGGTTTTATTTGGTAGGCGCGATTGGATTCGAACCAACGACCCCCACCATGTCAAGGTGGTGCTCTAACCAACTGAGCTACGCGCCTGTAAAGCAGCGCATTGTAACGGCTCTTTGATGCTGTTACAAGCTGAATATTTCCATCAAGGCCATCCCGATTCCGGGGACAGTATCACAACTCCGATGCACAGTGTTTTGCCCCTGGTATGCGTATCGCGGTCAGAGGACCGCTCCTACAGTTGCGATGCCGCTCTTTCCGGCTTGTCCTTGATACGTTCACGCAGACCCTGCACGAAGGCGTAGAACGGCGGCACCAGCAGGGTGCCGAGGATTGCCGCGGCGATCATCCCGCCGAGGACCGCCGTGCCCAGCGAGCGCCTGCTGGCGGCGCCGGCGCCGATGGCAACCGCCAGCGGAATGACGCCGAGAATGAAGGAGAAGGCGGTCATCAACACCGCGCGAAAGCGCAGCCGCGCCGCGTTGAGGGAAGCGTCGAAGATGCTGCCACCCTCCTCCCTGAGCTGCTTGGCGAACTCCACGATCAGGATGGCGTTCTTCGACGCCAGCCCGACCAACAGCACGATGCCGATCTGCATGTAGACGTCATTGTTCAGTCCCGCCAGGGTCTGGGCGACGACGGCGCCGAAGATCGCCAGCGGCACCGCCAGCATCACCGAAATGGGAATGGACCAGCTCTCGTACTGGGCAACGAGAAAGAGATAGACGAACAGCAGCGCCAGACCGAGGATGATCGTGGAGGCGTCGCCCGCGAGGATCTCCTGGTAGGCCTGCCCGGTCCAGGAGAAAGTATAGCCGGTTGGCAGCTTCTCGTTGGCAACCCGCTCCATCGCGGCGATGGCGTCGCCCGAGCTGTAGCCCTCCGCCGGACCACCGTTGATGGTAATGGCGCGATAGATGTTGTAGCGGTTGACCATGTCGGGACCCAGCAGCGGCCCGGCCTTCAGCAGGGAGCGCATCGGCACCATCTCCCCGTCGGCATTGCGGACGTGCAGGCTGTAGACATCCTCGATGCCGTTGCGAAACCTTGCATCGGCCTGGGTCAGCACCTGGTAGGTCTTGCCAAACTTGTTGAAGTCATTGACATAGGCCGATCCCAGCTGCGTTGAGAAGGTCGCATAGAGATCCGTCAGAGAAACCCCCATCAATTTGGCCTTCTCCCGGTCGACATCGAGAAAGATCTGCGGTACCGACGCCTTGAAGGTGCTGAAGACAGCGCCCAGTTCAGGCGCCTCCCCGGCGCCGAATACCAGTCCCCCCATGACCGACGCCATGCTCTGCGGTGAATCACTGCCGGTGGACTGTAAAATGAATTCAAAACCACCGGTGCTGCCCAGCCCCGGTATCGGCGGCGTCTGGAACGGGAAGATATTCGCTGTCGGAATGGCGTTGAGCCTGCCGTGAAGCTGCCGGACGATGGCATCCGCATGCAACTCGGCGGCATAGCGCTCCTCCCAGGGATGCAGCACCGCGATGATCAGGGCGCCGTTGGAAGCAACGCCCTGCTTGAGGACACTGTAGCCGGTAACCGACATGACATTCGCCACACCGGGCTGCTCCCTGATGATGGCTTCAGCCTCCCTGATGACCGCTTCGGTGCGATTCAGCGAGGCGCCTTCAGGCAGCTGGATATCAACCATGAAGGCGCCCTGGTCCTCGAGGGGTACGAAACCGGTCGGCATCTTCTGGAACAGCCAGAGTGTTGCAGCGGCAAACACCGCAAACAGCACCATCACAAGGGCACTGCGACGCACCAGCACCGTCACCCAGCTGCCGTAGCCTCCGCGCAGGCGTTCGAACCAGCGGTTGAACCAGCCGAAAAAGCCGGTTTCGGGTAGCCCGCTGGTCGGCTTCAGCAGGCTGGCGCACAACGCCGGGCTGAGCGTCAGGGCATTGATCGACGAGATCAGCACGGCGATGGAGATCGTCACCGAGAACTGCTTGTAGAGCTGCCCTGTCAATCCAGGCATGAATCCGACCGGCACGAACACCGCGAGCAGGACCAGCGTCGTGGCGACGATGGCCCCGGAGATCTCCGCCATCGCCTTGCGGGTCGCCTCGCGGGGTGACAGGCCGTCGGCCAGGTGCCGCTGGGTATTCTCCACCACGATGATGGCGTCATCGACGACGATGCCGATGGCCAGGATCAGGCCGAACAGCGTGACCAGGTTGATGGAGTAGCCCAGCGCCATCAGGCCGGC
>JBDLIT010000195.1:0-6128 GCA_039714735.1 Pseudomonadota bacterium | reverse complement strand
CGTATAGGGCAGTACAAATGCCGTGATTGCAGGATGCAAGGGAACAGCCCTCCCGCCGACGGTCGCGCGCGCACACATGCGATTACTTTCGTGACGATTAATAGTACGTATGTTGAGCCAGGATTTGAATGATGTAGGAGCACCCCATGGGTGCGATCAAGCGTATTCCTCGCGGGCATGGCCCGCTCCTACCTCGTTTTGTAAAGTCATGCTTCACTCATCGCCGCCAGTTCCTCGGCTTGATGCTCACGTAACAACGGGTCGATAACCTGGCCTAGCGCGCCGGCCATCACCTCGTCCAGCTTGTAGAGGGTCAGGTTGATGCGATGATCGGTAAGCCGGTTCTGGGGAAAGTTGTAGGTACGGATGCGTTCCGAGCGGTCTCCACTGCCGACCTGCAGTTTACGGGCGTTTGCCTGCTCACTGGTGACCGCATCCTGGGCCTGGGAGAGCAGTCTGGCTTTCAGTAGGGACATGGCCCTGGCCTTGTTCTTGTGCTGGGAGCGTTCGTCCTGGCACTCCACGACAATCCCGGTGCTCAGATGGGTGATGCGCACTGCTGAGTCGGTCTTGTTGACATGCTGGCCACCGGCGCCGGAGGCGCGGTAGGTGTCGATGCGCAGGTCGTTGCTGTTGATCTCAACGTCATCCACCTCTTCGGCCTCCGGCAGGATGGCGACGGTGCAGGCTGAGGTGTGGATGCGCCCCTGGGACTCGGTCTCCGGCACGCGCTGCACCCGGTGTGCGCCGGATTCGAACTTCAGCTTCGAATAGACCGCGTTGCCCGTGATGCGGCAGACGATCTCTTTGTAACCACCATGTTCGCCTTGGCTCTCACTGATGGTTTCGGTCTGCCAGCCCTGGGCTTCCGCATACCGCAGATACATCCGGTGCAGGTCGCCGGAGAACAGGGCTGCCTCGGCGCCCCCGGTGCCGGCGCGGATCTCCAGAAAGATGTTGCGTTGATCGTTGGGGTCCGGGGGGATCAGTAAGAGTTGCAGTGCCGGCTCCAGTTCGTCGCGGGCCTGCTCCGCCAGCGCGAGCTCCTCCCGGGCCAGCTCGGCCATTTCCGGATCGTCGAGCATCTCGCGGGCTGTCTCGATATCGTTTTCAGACTCGCTGTAGCGTCTGAAGGCCCCTATGACCGGTTCCAGTTGGGCATATTCCCGGCTCAGATCGCGAAATTTATTTTGCTTGCTCTGGACATCGGGATCGGCGAGCAGGGCGGTGATCTCTTCGAATCGCTCGGCGATATGCTCCAGTTTGCCGCGCAAGGAAGGCTTCATGAATTGGTTTCGATCTTCTTCAGTTGAAAAATGGTGTTGGCGGCATCGAGCAGTTCCATCTGGCCATTGAAACCGGCCTGACGCAGCTGTGAGCTGGGTGTGTGCAGCAGTTTGTTGGTCAGAGTGCGGGCCAGAAACTGCATGGCCTGTTCCGGGGTTTTGCCTTTGTTGAGCTGCTGCATGGCCTTTTGCAGGACCTCGTCCCGCAGGCTTTCCGCATGGCAGCGGTAACACTGGATCAATTCAACGGCATCCAGGGAGCGCAGCCAGCCCATGTATTCGTCCACGTGTAGATCGATGATCTCCTCTGCCTGCTCCGCCGCCTCCTGGCGGGAGCGCATATTCTCCTGGATTACCTCCTGTAGGTCATCCACGCTGTACAGATAGATATCGCTGAGGCCTGCGACCTCCGGCTCGATATCCCTGGGCACCGCGATATCCACCATGAAGATGGGCCGGTGCTTGCGCTCCTTCAGAGCGCTCTCGACGGTGCCCTTGCCGAGTACCGGGAGGGGACTGGCAGTGGAGGAGATGACGATGTCCGCTTCGTGCAGATGGCCGCTCAGCTCGGTCAGCGAGATTGCATAGCCTTCGAATTGAGCGGCCAGGGTGTGGGCTTTTTCCACCGTGCGGTTGGCGACGATGATGCGCCCGATGCCATTCTGGTGCAGGTGACGGGCGGCCAGTTCAATGGTTTCCCCTGCACCGATCAACAGAGCGGTCTGCTCTGAAAGGTCACTGAAGATCTGTTTGGCGAGACTCACGGCGGCAAAAGCGACCGATACCGGGCTATTGCCGATCGCGGTGTCGGTGCGGATCTGTTTCGCCACCGAAAAGGTATGCTGGAACAGTTTGCTCAGCAGCTTGTGAGTGGTGCCTGCGTCGGTCGCGGTCTGGAATGCCGATTTGACCTGGCCGAGGATTTGCGGCTCGCCGAGCACCAGTGAATCCAGGCCGCATGAGACCCGTAGCAGGTGTTTTACGGCCTCCTCATCCAGGTGGCTGTATAGGTAGGGGCTTACCCTACCTTGGGGAAGGCCATGAAATTGGCTGATCCAATCGGCAATGGGTTCATGATCTTCCTTATTCAGGGTGCAGTAGACCTCTGTCCTGTTACAGGTCGAAAGGATGACGGATTCCTCGACTGCAGGGTGTTCCCCTAGACTGCGCAAGGCGCCGGCAATGATGTCCGGGCCGAATGTCAGCCGTTCCCGGATATCGACCGGTGCGGTTTTATGATTGAGTCCCAGAGCGAGTATGGACATGTATTTATTATGGGTGAGAATCCAGAGGCCGAATTGTGTTATATCAACGTATTGAATTCAAGTCGGTTTTTATAAAAAAATGCTAAGATGATCTGAAATTGAAACGCACGAAGTGCTTAGAAAATATCACGGGGCGTAGGTCGATTTTATCAGCCAAGTTGATGTTAATTGGGTTTAATTTCCCAATATAGTGGAAAACCCTAGTTGCGAATATCATCGCATTTCTGTTACAAATAGCGCGCTGTGTCATAAGCTGTTCATTAGTAACAGGTAATTCAATTATATACCGGCGGCGATAAAAATCGAGCCGTCAAGCCAGGAGGACCACTCTATGCAAGTGCGTAAGCTTGTTGCTGCCATCGCAGCTGTTCCCGTTCTTTTCGCCGCTCAGGCTTTTGCTGGGGTCTCAAAAGACCTTCCGCTGCCATCCGGTACTCCCAATGCCAATGAGATCGCCGATCAGGTCTACTTCGTAAACCATTTCTACTCGGTTAAGAGCTACGGCATCACCAACAACAACAAAGACCCGAAGAAGAGCCGCAAGGCAAAGCCTGGCAAGATTACGGTTCTGGTGAACAAATCAGCCGGAAAGAAGCCGACTACCATCACTCTGGAGCGTTATCTCAATAACGACTATAGCGACGGCTCGATCAACGCCCAGGATCTCGCCATCTTCCGCTCGGGCAAGCTGAAGGGCACCGGCATGCTGATCACCGACTTCAGCGATGATAACAAGAGCCAGGCCTACTCCATATGGCTACCCGCCCTGCGTAAGATCCGGCGCTTTGCCGAGCCCGCGCATGATGACGCCTGGGGCGGCACCGACTTCTCCTTTGGTGATGTCACCCTGCGTAAGCCTACGCATGAGACTCATGAGCTGCTTGGTACCGAGACTTTCAATGATTGTCTGGGCGCGATCGACAAAGCGGGAGCCAAGGGCAAATACCTGCCCAATCCGCCGGATGCTGCCTGCAACCATAAAGGCAAAGAGGTCTACAAGCTGAAGAGCACCACGAAAAAGGAAAACTGGTGGTATGACAATCGTATCAGCTACATCGATACCAAGAGCTTTGCCGATTACCGGACCGAATACTTCAAGGGTGGCGAGAAGATCAAGGTGATCGATCGCGACTGGGTCAGTCTGGGGCTGGATGATCCACGTGGTCTGAAATGGGGTTACTGGTATGGAAAGACTCTAGCCACGGGTCATGAGACCTGGGCAGTGATTCCAGGGGATGTGACCCAAATCAATCAGGGCTGGGATCCTAAGTTCTGGTCAGAGTCGACCCTGCGTAAAATCAAGCGTTAAAATTAGACAGGGGCGCATCAAGATGCGCCCCAAAATTAAGCATACAGGCCGGTTTGAATAGAATCGGGCTGGTATTGGCTGGAGAGGAGTGGGGCTTCAATCCAGCCTGTCGTATCAAAAGGTTTGGGAGGATATTCAAATGTTCAAGCGTTCCGTGCTATTTCAATCCATGCTGCTGGCAATGGTTCTACCCGGCGTTGCTCTGGCGGAAGTCGAAGTCGGTGGTTACCTGAAAAATGAAACAGCTGGTTTTACCAAAGATGGTCAGGTGACTGGTATTGCAGAAAATACCTATGATGAAGAGGGTCACGATAAATTCGACCTGATGAAATTTGAAAATTCCGCAAGGATATTTCTGAATGGTGATCTGGGCGAAGAGAGTTCCTGGCATGGCGACTTGAACCTGATCTACGATTCAGAGGCGGTAGATGGTTACAAGGGACATGAACTCTACACGCAGAATGACTACTTGCGTGAACTCTATGTCGATACCAATGCCTTTGGGTTTGACTTCCGCTTGGGTAAACAGCAGGTGGTGTGGGGTACCGCTGACGGTATCAAGTTGCTCGATATCATCAACCCAACCGACTATCGCGAGATGAACCAGAATGCCATGGAAGATGCCCGCATCCCGGTCTGGATGATCAATGCGGAACGCAATATCGGTAACAACGGAAACTTCCAGCTCATCGTCTCCCAGGCGGAGGAGAACAAGATAGCTGGTTTGAATTCTGATGGCGATCAGGGCCATACCTATCTGATGAAAGGTGTGGATACCATTACCGGCGAAGTCAATGGTTTCTTAAATATCATTCCGAAACTGACCGATGTTGCTACCAGTTTTTCTATGGGCGCTGCCAACAGTATGTTTGGTAGCAGTGACGCTAATATGGATGGAATGCCGGATGGTTTGGTGCCATTTTCCAGCATGTCGGTCGACATGTTTTCCTCATTGCATTGGACGATGGATGAGACTGGAGTACTGAGCCCAACAACTGGTATACCAATTGCGCAAGGGACCACTGACAGCGTTGCGAACTTTATTAATTTTGAAACCATGGGCTTCGAAGGCAATGGTTTTGTATTGTTGAATGCTATTGCACAGCAGGGCCTGCCAACGTTGATGGGTGCACCCCCAGCCTATGGTAACAATGGTGAAACGAATCTTATGAACGAATCGGGAGATGCTTGGACTGCAGATCCGGTTAGTTTGATGACTACGGAAACTACCGTAACCTGGGATGCACGTGATCCAGTGTCTGCCTTTGGTTACATGCCTAACGCATCCTTTGCAACATTTAATAACTCCTCCGGGAATTTGTGGTTGGCTGATATGCTGGGTACGACTGAGGGACTCCACGGTCCAGCACAGTCAGAGTACGTGCGTGATTATCCGGATGCTACTGAACCAAACTTTGGTATGCGGTATAAGCACTCAACCGATATGGGTTTGAATTTTTCGGTAAACTATTTTTATGGCTATAGCCACAATCCATCCGTCAGCTTGAGTTGCCGAGATTCGGTTACCGGTGAAGCCCTTCAGCATGAGTTGCGCCAACCTAAATTTTGGCAATCTACAGTAGATGGTAGTTTCGTTGAGGGTGTGCCGACTGACTTGCAGACTTATGTGCCGATGATCCCGAACTATGGGGATGACTACGTCAATGTTATCGGCAATGACGAGGTAAGGAACTTCTACGATGGTACTATAGGTGTGGCTTATAACTCTGCTGGTGAATACTACGGTGCCTTCAATCCGACAACGGGTGGGCTGCTTGACGAAACCCACGCCACCGGTGGCATTGTGATGAGCTTCGTCGAGACTGTTAATCGAAACAACAACATTGGTACGTCATTCGACTATGCGCTGGATACCGGTTTGGCGCCAATCGTCCTGCGTGGCGAATTCCTCTATACCCAGGATGAGATGCAGCCGGTTGTGGACAAACGCTTGTTAGGTATCGGGTATCTTCCCGAGGCATTAGTCTCCGAAGAGCACGACATGTTCAAGTATGTGATCGGCGTAGATGTCAATGTCTTCACCAACATGATGGTCAGTGGCCAGTTCATCCAGTACAGAAACCTGGATTTTGTGGATGAAGAACGTACTTGTTATACGCAGACTGGCGCTGCATTTGACTGTTCCCGATATACCGCTGATGCGGCTGCTATGAGCATGGGTAATGGATTACAGAAGGCTGAGGAGAACGAAGAATTCTACTCCCTGTTTTTCTCCAAGCCCTTCGGTGACTCCCAGGAGCATCGCTG
>JBDLIT010000194.1:0-6136 GCA_039714735.1 Pseudomonadota bacterium | reverse complement strand
TGCCTGCGCGTCAGGCGCCAGTGTCGCTGAGATCTCGGCCGATCAACGGCTGGACGCCGAGAGTCTGGGTGAACTCATGATTCGCGGATGGATCGGCAGGCTGGAGTACAGTACCCATCATCCTGTTTGATTCAGTATCCCCTGGGCACAAGCGACGGGTGCAATTTCCACATGAACTGTATAGGTCTCAAACTCGAGAATTATCGGATGTCATTTTATATCGGACAATAGGGTGGCGCAGAGACCTATAATTGGAATAGGGTTTCAAACTATTTTTTTAGAGTCCGATATGACCGAATATCTTGAACCTTCATCGACTTCACTTGCAGCGAAATCATGAGGAGGCGGCTATGACCAATACAAGGCAGCCAGCTGTTGCCGGGATGTTTTATCCAGCTGATCCCACCGAGTTGGAAGCGATGGTAAAAGGTTTTCTGGCCGATACAGAAAACCATGGCAGTCTGCCCAAGGCAATCATTGCGCCACACGCCGGGTTTATCTATTCCGGACCGATCGCCGCGAACGCCTATGCCAGGCTGAGTGCCGGGCGGGAGCAGATCGAACGGGTCGTTCTGCTTGGCCCTTCCCATCGGGTGCCTTTTCAGGGTCTTGCGTTGACCGATGCAGACTATTACGAGACTCCGCTGGGCCGGATTCCCATCGACCAGGAGGTTCAACAACAGATCCGCGATCTGCCACAGGTGAAGCTGCTGCAGGCGGCCCATGCCAGTGAGCACTCTCTGGAGGTGCAGCTGCCATTCCTGCAACTGGTGCTGGAAAAGTTCAAGCTGGTCCCCCTGGTGGTGGGTGATGCCGGCGGGGAAGAGGTGGCGGAGGTATTGGAACGGCTGTGGGGCGGTCCGGAGACCCTGATCGTGATCAGTTCCGACCTCAGCCACTACCACGACTACCTCACCGCGCAACAGATGGACCGGGCCACTTCCGAGGCCATCGTCACCTTGCACCCTGAACAGATCGGCTATGAAGATGCCTGCGGGCGCATCCCAGTATTGGGCCTGCTTAACCTGGTCAAACGCCGGTCGCTCCAGGGCGAGTTGATCGATCTGCGTAACTCTGGGGATACCGCCGGTCCCAGGGATCAGGTGGTTGGCTATGGCGCCTACGCCTTTACGGAAAAGACCGCGGCGTGAGAATCAGGCTGGATCGCAATGTTGCGCACCTCGCGGATTGGATAGCGCAGCAAGGCAGGGAGCTAATACCGGAATTCAGGGAAGCGGAGCGTTTCCTTCAGGCCCTGGATCCCACTGCCGAGTACTTTTCATTTCGCACCTTTTCAGACAGTCCCTATACCCGCCAGCCAGGTAGAGACCCGTTGGAACGTGCCATACACGGTGGATTGCGAGAGTGTTGGGATGAGCTGACTGAACTCAGCCGCAGGGGCGCGGCTGTCTGCGTCACCATCAACCGCACCAATGGAAAGGGCAGGGAGGTTACCGATATCGAGCAGGTGCGGGCCCTGTTCCTGGATGATGACAATCCACCGGAAAACGTCGACCGCTTTCCGCTGTCTCCACAGATTCAGGTAAAGACCTCTGCCGGGCATTATCATCACTACTGGCTGACAGATAATCTGCCGCTCTCTGCTTTTACGCCGCTGCAGCGAGAGCTGGCCTGTCGATATGGCGGAGATCAAAAAGTCCAGGCGCTGAATCAGACGATGCAACTTCCCGGGCTGTGGCGCAGAAAGCAACTCACCAAGCCGCAACTGCCTACTATCATAAAAAACATAAAGTTATCAGTTTATTCAAAGAATCAACTTGAGAAGCTGTTGTCTGCTTGATGCGGTTTTTCCTAAACCACACTTTTGTAGTAGATTTGAAATCTTGTGTTAATGAGAATCCTACCCTAGACTCTCAAGGAAATTACACAGCATTTTACTTGGTTAAATAAAAATCTATAATTCAAGTGATCAGAGGAGAGAGAAATGACTAGTCAAAGATTTGTTCTTGGCAGGTTGAGTCACAGGGCTTTTTTGAAGCTCAGAAGTTTGCTTTCAGCCGTGTCTCTAGTGGTTACTGCATCCTTTATATTTTGGCTGGAGGTCAATGTCTAACCTATGGACTGACCTGTTGAGCGGGCACTAGCCGCGTCTCAACAGTGCTGTTTTGCTCCTCCGGTTGTGCCATTTAAAGTGGACAGCTGGTCAATAAAAACCCCCAGCGATTGGCTCATCCTGCACGAACGTTACTTCTGTGTATCTGCATGTTGAGCATGCGGATAGTCGCATTCATCGCGGCAAAGACCTGGTTGGAATGGACGCCACGGGTCTTGAAGTTTTCGTGCTCCCCTTCCCAGGTGATCCTGGCCTCGGTCAGGGCATCGGTCTTGCCGCCCTTGGGGATACGGACCTCGTAATCCACCAACTTGGGAAGGCTGATATCGTGCCGTTTCAAAACCTTGGCCAGGGCGTTCATAAAGGCATCGAAGCCACCGTTACCGATGCCGGCGGACAGTTCCTCTTGATCACCGATCCGGATTCGGATACTGGCGGTTGACTCGAGCTGTAGACCAGAGGTGATGGAGCAGTTGAGCAGTTCGATGTAGTCATAGTCCTTGCTCTCCAACACTTCGGCGATGATGAAGGGCAGGTCCTCCGAGGTGATGCTCTTCTTCGAGTCCCCAAACTCCACGACCCTTTTCAGAACCTTCTCCAGGTTCTCATCGGACAATGAGATGTCCAGCCGCTCGAGGTTTTTCAGCACCGAGGCCTTGCCGCTCATCTTGCCCAGGGCATAGCTGCGCTTGCGGGAAAAGCGTTCCGGACTGAGGGCGGTCTGGTAGAGGCCTCCTTTTTTGTCACCATCCGCATGGATGCCGCTGGTCTGGGTGAAGACATCCTCACCGATGATGGGGGCGTTTTCCGCATTCCGCTTACCGGAGAAGTTTTCCACCATCCGGCTCAGCCTGACCAGGTGGGATTCGTCCACCGAGATATCCAGTCCCATTCTGTCCTTCAGGTTCACCGCGACCTGCGCCAGTGAAGCATTCCCGGCCCGCTCGCCCAGGCAGTTGACGGTGCAGTGGATAGTCGTTGCCCCGGCCTTGGCCGCCGCCAAAGCATTCGCCGTGCCCAGCCCGTAATCGTTATGCGGGTGAAAATCGAAGCGGCAGCCGGGGAAGCGCTGCAACATATCCGTGATACTGGCGAAAACCTCATCGGGGGTCAGGACACCCAGGGTATCCGGCAACATAAAGTGATCGATGCCGCTATCCTGCAGGCGCGTCATCATTTCATAGACATATTGTGGGTTGTCCCGGTAGCCGTTGGACCAGTCCTCCAGGTAGAGATTGACGGAAAGTCCCTGCTTGTGGGCGTAGTTGATGGTCTTACGGATATCTCCCGCATGTTGCGCCAGGGTCCTGTTGAGCTGGTTGCGGCAGTGTTTCTCGCTGCCCTTGGCCAGCAGATTGATCACCTTGCCACCCGCATCCGTGATCCAGTCCACACTGCGTTTGAAATCGACGAAACCCAGCACTTCCACCCGCTCGGCCAGGCCCTTTATTTCCGCCCATTCGACGATGTTTGCGACTGCTTCCTTCTCACCTTCGGAAACACGGGCGGAGGCCACTTCGATACGGTCCACTTTCAACTGTTCGAGCAGCGCCTTCGCGATATTGAGCTTCTCGGCAGGTGAGAAGGAGACCCCCTGGGTCTGCTCACCATCCCGCAGGGTGGTATCCAGAATCTTGATATGGTTTTTGCTCTTGTCCATTGCGATGTTTATTGTTGTTGTCCCAGTGTCGTTTGAATGTATTGTTTGATCTCCTCACTGTTTGCCGCCAGCAGCTCACAACGGGTCTCTTTCTCCATCAGGCCCTGTAGTGAGGGGGGTGGCGGGGCCTCGATACCAATCGCCTGCTTCACCGCATCGCCAAACTTGGCGGGGTCAGCCGTCGCCAGGCAGATCGTATCCGGCAAGTCTCTGGCGGTCCTCACGCCAA
Organism: Pseudomonadota bacterium; assembly: GCA_039714735.1. Lineage (GTDB taxonomy): Bacteria > Pseudomonadota > Gammaproteobacteria > Chromatiales > Chromatiaceae > JASJBU01. The sequence goes on along the minus strand of JBDLIT010000194.1, from coordinate 2,173 downwards.
CCGCCGTATGAGGGTCGAGGATGTAGCCAGAGGCTTCATAGGTGGCCTTGATTTGCGCGAGGGTCTCTTCCTCACTCACCGCCTCGGCCTGAAAAATCTTAGCCACTGCTTGTTGTTTTTCAGCAGAGACCTCGATGCTTCCCGTACTGGCCATCTGTTCCATCAACTCCCGGACCCTGGCGGGATCTTCATCCAGCAGATAGTAGAGGTAGCGCTCGAAATTCGAGGAGATCTGGATATCCATCGAGGGGCTGATGGTGTGGTGTACGTCCAGCGCCTGGTAGACGCCGCTGTTGACGAAGCGGCTGAGGATATCGTTGCGATTGGTGGCGAGGATCAAGCGTTCGACAGGAAGCCCCATGCGGTAGGCTACATAGCCGGCGAAAATATCTCCGAAGTTGCCGGTGGGCACCGAGAAACTCAGCTTGTGTGCAGGGTCGCCGCCGGAAACTCGCCCCCAGGCATAAAAGTAATAGACAACCTGGGCCAGAATCCTTGCCCAGTTGATGGAGTTGACCGCCCCCAGGCTGTATTCATCCTTGAACGCCAGATCGTTGAACAGGCTCTTGACGATATGCTGGCCGTCGTCGAAGTTGCCCTGAATGGCGATATTGTGCACGTTTTCATCCAGCACCGTGGTCATCTGCCGTTCCTGGATAGGCGAGACCCGGTTGTGGGGGTGTAGAATGAAGATGTTGATGCGCGCCTTGCCCCGCACTCCATAGATAGCGGCCGAGCCGGTATCCCCGGAAGTTGCGCCAAGGATATTCAGCCGACCACCATTACGTTCCAGGAGGAATTCGAACAGGTTACCCAGGAACTGCAGGGCAACGTCCTTGAATGCGGCGGTGGGGCCATGAAACAGCTCCAGGATCTGATGAGAGCCGGCCTGTACCACAGGTGTCACCTCCGGATGGTCGAAGGTGGCATAGGATTGCTCTACAAGTTGTTTCAGCTCCTCCCGACCGATGTCATCCATCACGAAGGGCGACATCACCTCCACCGCCAGTTCGTTAAATGATAGATGCGACCAGCGCTTGAGGGTGTCTCCGTTAATCTGCGGGAATGATTCCGGCAGCAGCAGACCGCCGTCGGTTCCCAAGCCCATCATTACGGCTTGTGAAAAGCTCACCGGCTCCACGCCGCCCCGGGTGCTCACATAACGCATGCTGTTAATCCTGGATAGAGTTGAGAAAAATCGGGGGATTATATCAGTCAGGTTGCGCAACAACAGTAGCATTTAACTGTTTTAGGTTTTTATGTGCCAGCAGTCCCCGATTGTATTGACTGTTGCAACTTGCTACATTTAGTTGCAACTATCAACATCGGAGGCTGCAATGTCTATTGCTTTGCGTTTGAATGACGACCTGGTGCATGAAGCCGAAACCGAGGCCCAGATTCATAAACGCTCCACGCCCAAACAGATAGAGTATTGGGCGCAGATCGGTAAAGCCGTGGCACGGAATGCGTCCAGCAGTGATCTGCTGGCGTTGATGCAGGGTTTTGCCCAGGTTCAGGTCAATACTCGGCCTTCAGCGCCGGTGGACCCAGATAAGGTATTTGCGGCGGTGGAGCAGTCGCGATCAGATGGCAGTCTGCACCAAGCTGTCAGTCAGGCTCGGGAGCGTTACGAGGCCAGCCAGACCCATCCTGGCCTGCTGGACCGGGTGTTGCCGGATGGCCAGCGGGAAACCGGGCATTTCCAGAATGGTGAGTTTGTTCCAGTCAGATGATGACAGAGAGGCAACTATGGATACTCGCGGGAGGCAACGGTGCGGGTAAATCCACCTTTTACCGGCGGTTCCTGTCACCACTTGGTGTGCCGTTTGTAAATGCCGATCTCATCGCCCGTAATATGGATAGCCAGCACCCGGAAGCGGTCAGCTATGCTGCGGCAAAATTAGCCGGACGACTACGCTGTGACTTGCTGCGAGCGGGCGTCTCTTTTTGTTTCGAGACAGTGTTCTCTCACCCCTCTAAGATAGATTTTGTCGCTGAAGCGAAGGTGTTGGGTTACGAAGTCGTGCTGGTGTTCATCCACCTGCAGATGGATGAACTGAATCAGGCACGCGTAGCTCAGCGGGTCGTGGAGGGTGGGCACAATGTGCCTGCGGAGAAGATTGTTTCGCGCATCCCGCCCACCTTGCAACATATCCGTACCGTTCTCCCCCTG
>JBDLIT010000193.1:0-6164 GCA_039714735.1 Pseudomonadota bacterium | reverse complement strand
CAAATATACTCCGGTACCGGCCAGGCGCCCGCTAAAGTCAATACCGAGGCCGAGATGCGAACCATGGTTGAACAAACACCAGGCGCTATTGGCTATCTGGCTGAGGAACAAAATAATGAGCAGGTTCGAGTCATTGAAATCGAATAGCTATAAGGCTCTCTGCCTGTTCAGCCTGTTTATAGTTTGGACAGCATCCAGTCAGGCGATGCAGACAGACAAGTGGGACAATGCGTTCCAGATCCATGGCTTTCTGACTCAAGGCTACGTCAACACAACCGCCAACAGTTTTTTTGGCGACAGTAAGGATGGCAGCTTCGAATTCCGCGAGCTAGGTGTCAATTCCTCATATCGGTTTAACCCACAACTGATGCTCTCTGCCCAGCTGTTGTCTCGCACAGCCGGTGAGATGTATGACGGCTCTCTCAATATAGATTATGCTCAGATCGACTTTACTCCCTACTCCAGTGAAGACAGTCGCATCGGCGCCATTCTCGGGCGATTCAAAAACCCATTCGGCTTTTACAACGATACCCGCGACGTCGCATCGACCCGACCCAGCATCTTCGTGCCACAAGTCATCTACTGGGACCGGGTGCGTAACATGGTGCTATCCAACGATGGCGGCATGTTTTATGCCGACCTGCATACTGATCTACACAGCTTCTATTTCAAGCTCTTTGCAGGCAAAACACCCATCGATAAGAATGTAGAGAGTGCCTATTTGATAACCGCATTTGATCCGGATCTCACTCAAAGGGGCCTTACCAAAGGCGGCAGACTTCTCTATGAGTGGGATGGAGGAGTCTTCCGTCTGGCGTTGAGCGGCGCCACACTTGATCTGGAAGGAACCATGGCAGGAGGGGCGCTAGAGGGAACCATTGATATCGTATACTGGATTGCATCCGCTCAATACAACAGGGGCCCCTGGAGTCTGACCCTGGAGTATATGAATGAGCCGATCGACTATAAGGGTTTTAACCATGTTATGGATGCGGGAGATACGACTGTGGATGGTTACTATTTGCAGGGTACCTACAGATTTTCTCCGGATTGGGAGCTGCTTGCCAGATATGAAGAGGCTCATTTCGATAAGAATGACAGAGATGGGATTGAAACCAGCATAAAATTACCACCCACGAAACCATATAACCACTTTACAAAAATGTTGACCGTTGGCGTACTTTGGGAGCCGACCGATAGATTGATGCTACGTGCTGAATTCAGCCGTGTTGATGGCGCGATCTTCCTATCTGATCTGGAGAACCCCGACCTATCAGAAACAGAAAGATACTGGAATATGCTGGCCCTGCTGGTTTCTTACAGTTTCTAGGATCTCCAAATGAAAGATGCAGTCATACCATTGAAATCAGCTGTAAAAGGCACTCGCTTTTTAAGCTTGAAATGGAAGGCTGTGTTAATTTTCAGTCTGGTGCTGATTTCCGTCAACACAGGCCTTGCTGTGCTCGGTTACTGGCAACTCAGAGAACAGTTTTCGCTCCAGCAGGCACAAATTAATCAACAACATATTCAAGAACTCGAAGCTCTGATTGGAAACAGTTTTAAAGAACTGGAGCAGATTGCCTCTCTCATTCCCACCATGCTACCTGCCACCTCTTCGTCAGAACCCATGTCCATACGCCTGGCGGATATGTTCCTCGAACAGTCAGCCACCCTTGAGTTTGACTGGGGACTGGACGATGCCAGCTTTTTTTCCAATCAGAATAAGCTGTTATTTAGCCTGCGTCCGCCTGTAGAGATTGAACGCTTAATCCACATGGTCCAGCAGGTAAACCTGGCGGAACAACCAGAATTTCTATTGAAATGCATAGATCAATGTAAGCAATATGTCGCTATCCCCGTATTGAATAAGGGTCAAAAAAATGGTGTGTTGTTACTGAGTCGGCTCATAGCGGACGCCATCATCTCTTTCAAAGATATTACGGGGGCTGATATAGCCGTTATTTCGGAGGAGATAAACAAACACAAGCAGAGGACTGAAGCCAGACTACTGAATGATTGGGAACAATATATTGTTGCGCTGACAAACCCAGAAACCAATATGCAGCTCTTGCAAGATATATCGGAACGATATCGATTCGAACAATTTCAACGGTCAGGATCAGAAATCGAGCATCATGGCAAACACCTCATGATCCAGTCTCTGCAGATGAGCAATGAAGAGATTGGAAGAAATATGCATTTCATCCTGATCAACGACATCACAGAATCTGTTCAGCACATCAACCAGGCGACCAAGAAAAACATCTCTTTTGGTCTGGTAGGTTTTCTACTCTCTGAAACGCTCCTACTGATACTGCTCTGGCGTCCGTTGAATCGATTATTACTGCTTTCCAGGAGCCTGCCGCTACTCGCTCATAACGCCTACAGTGAAGTCCGAAAAAAACTCGAGATAACCACGCGATACTGGCACAAGGATGAGATCGATATTGCCGGTGAAACCACACTGGAACTAACCAATACTCTCGAATCACTCCACAAAGAGGTGCAGGAACAAACCAATAGTCTGATTACCAGGGGAGAGGAACTGGCCCAGGAACGGGACTTTGTAACCGGCCTTCTGAATAGCGCCCAGGTCATTATTCTCACTCAGGATTGTGACGGGCAGCTACTAACCCTGAATAGCAAAGGGAAGGCGTTTCTAAGCCGCGTCAATACACAATCTAAAAATGCAGCTTTTCATCACTTTATCAGCGAAGAGTCAAACGACGAATCATTCCAACAGGCGATAGAAAAACTGAAGACGGAAGAGATCAGCTCCTATCAACACGATAGTCATATCAATACCAGTGACAATACAAACCATACCATTTCGTGGGTTCATTCACGACTATCAGGAAAGCGAAAACCCGGTAGTCCCATCATTCTTTCGGTAGGCCTGGACATTACCGATAGGGAGGAGGCGGAAAGAAGGCTGACTTGGCTGGCGAATCATGATCCACTCACTGGCCTTTATAACCGCCGCTATTTCCAGAATACCTTCGAAGACTTGTTGTCCATGGCCCAACGCTATAGTCATAACATTGCTTTGCTGTTCTTTGATCTCGATCAGTTTAAGTATGTAAACGATTCCAGCGGACATCAAGCGGGTGACGCCATGCTTCGGGTCGTAGCCGAAAAGCTGGTACAGATAACCCGTGAAACCGACCTGCTGGCCAGACTCGGAGGTGATGAGTTTGCCGTCGTCATCCCGGAAGCCGGCATCGATGGAGCAATACAGGTGGCGGAGAAGATTCTTGAAACACTAAAGCAGATATCACTACCTACCGAAGACTGCATTCATCGAATATCCGCCAGCATCGGAATTGTTATGTATCCGGAACATGGCAATACCGCACAAGATCTTATGTCAAATTCTGATCTTGCGATGTACCAGGCAAAAGAGAGTGGCAGGGACCGCTGGCATCTGTTTGCCCTGGATGACCAGATCCGGGAACAGATGTCTGAACGTGTCATCTGGAAAAACAAGATTGAACAGGCGCTGGTGAATTCAGCGTTTTTACTCTATTACCAACCAATTCTGGAAATTAAATCGGGTCGTATCAGCCATTATGAAGTACTGATTCGAATGCGCGAGAGCGATGGCGGTATTGCAACTCCAGGTCACTTTATCCCAGTGGCTGAACGAACTGGTTTGATTCATAGTATCGACCGCTTTGTGTTACGTGAAGCAATCAGTCAACTGGCCAAGATATCAAAAATATCAGATACTGAGATTAACTTTTCCATCAACCTATCGGGCCGAGTTGTCGATGACCCGGAACTACTGCCACTTCTTAAGCAACTGCTCAACCAGAGTGGGGTCAAACCACAGAACCTGGTGTTTGAATTGACCGAAACAGCTACCCTGGCAAACATGGCGTCGGCCGAACAGCTGATGCGTGAACTACGCAGTCTTGGTTGCCGTTTTGCAATGGATGACTTCGGTGTAGGATTCTCATCATTCTACTACCTGCGTGAACTGCCTCTCGATATAGTGAAAATAGATGGCTCCTTCATTCGACAGCTCCCCACCAGCCCGGAAGACCAGATTTTCGTAAAAGCGCTGACTGAAATGGCATCCGGCCTGAATAAATTGACCGTTGCAGAATTTGTTGAAGATGAAGCGACCCTGAATTTATTGGCTGAGATCGGTGTAGATTATGCCCAGGGTTACTATATCGGAAAGCCACAGCCGGAAATCCTACCTATAATTGGCCCTGCGAAATCCTCGTCAGCCGGCTGACCCTCTCCACGCATCCATCAGCCGAAAGATGTCTGCGCCAGACACATCAGTTATGATTGCATCTCACCTAAATATCTTTGGGGCGCCCTGGAATTCCGTCACATAGAAGACTATCAATTATTTTCCATTCTCGGATAGAACCAACCAGCCCCAGAATCAGATTCAAAAATCCTCAATCGAGGATATCAGTTGTATACTTACCGTTTTGATCGTTGACACACGGACAGACAAATGACCCGCATCCGCAGACTCGTACTCGATGTACTTAAACCCCATCAACCCAATGCGCTGGATTTTGCTGCTGCACTGGCGGATTTAGGGCCGGATTACAAGGTCAAGCTGACCGTTGTGGAAGTCGATGAGAAAACAGAAACCATCATCTTGGCTATTGAGGGCCGGAATATCCTATTTGAGGCCATCAATGATACGGTCGAAAAACTCGGAGCTTCAATACACAGTATCGATGAAGTCGAAGTGGATAGTAACGATAGCCAATCCGAATAATATATAAACGGCCATCGGCCCAGATAAGAGTCGCATTCAACGCATGCCTTCAGAAGAGAAAAAAAAGATCCTGCGGCATATTCAACGCGCTGGAGGTATTGCACGCCGCTATTTCGTTACCAATGGTTTTGATGGAGCTTTGACCATGTTAGGCATGATGTCCGGCTTCTATGCGCGGGACAATGTAGACCTGACGGTAGCGCTCAGCGCCTCCCTGGGCGCCACCATTGCCCTGTTCATGAGTGGTTTGAGCAGCGCTTATTTAAGCGAATCAGCTGAGCGCCAAAAAGAGCTGCGGGAACTCGAACAAGCCCTGATCACAGATCTTGACCAAAGTGATTTTGGCAAAGCCAGCCGATATCTGCCAGTAATCATAGCCTTGGTCAACGGCTTTTCACCCCTGTTCATTTCACTGCTGATCCTGACTCCGCTCTGGCTGTCTCTGCATGGCATGGTGCTTCCTATCTCCCCATTCCTCACTGCGATTTTTATCGCATTGGCATGTACCTTTCTGCTGGGACTCTTCATAGGCAGCATCAGCAAGACACACTGGCTCTTGTCAGGCTTGCGCACCTTAGCGATAGCCATCGTCACTGTATCCATCATTATTCTCTTTGAATCGAGACTTTGATGCCTGAACTCAACAACTGCCGGGCTACTATCCATGCCTAGAGAGATTGTTATTGTGGAGGACGAACCGGCCATCAGGGACAACTATGCCGATTATCTGTCCCGACAGGGCTACCTGGTTTCCGGTTTTGCTTCTCGTCAGGAGGCGCTGAAATCCTTCGAAGCCAAACTCCCCGATCTGGTGATACTCGATATCGGACTGCAGGATGATATCGATGGGGGCTTTACCCTTTGCCAGGAGCTGCGCGCCCGCTCCGCCACCCTTCCGATTATCTTTCTCACCGCCCGGGACAGTGATTTCGACAGTGTCTCCGGACTACGCCTGGGCGCTGACGACTATTTGACAAAAGATATCAGCCTGCCTCATCTCACGGCGAGAATTGCCGCCCTTTTTCGCCGTATGGATGCCATGCAACGCGCCTCCTCCACAGCCCAAACCATCACACATGGCAATCTGGAACTGGATCCTGAACGGCTTATGGCCTCCTGGAAAGGGAGTCTTGTGGATCTAACGGTCACTGAATTCTGGATCGTCCATTCCCTGGTTCGCCGTCCCGGTCATGTCCGCAATCGAGACCGGCTCATGGAAGACGCCAACATCCTGGTGGATGCTGCCAGTATCAGCACCCATATCAGGCGCATCCGCAGAAAATTTCAGCAGATAGATGATGATTTTAACGGCATCGAGGCTGTTTACGGCGCTGGATATCGCTGGCAGTCTGACGTTTAACCCTGCCCATAGATGAAATCGTCCCGCAAACGTCCTTTTTACCAGGGGTTGCGCTTC
>JBDLIT010000192.1:0-6178 GCA_039714735.1 Pseudomonadota bacterium | reverse complement strand
GACCCAAAGCCGCTGACTTTGCCTTGAGAGACGCCGGTTCCGCCAATGCCGCCCTCTGCGACCTGGTCGTTACTGCTGTCGCCGCAACTGGCTAGCAGTGGTAAAATCATCGATGTAAAGAGCAGTAAAGAAATTCTCATCTCATTGGTCCTCGCTCAAGTCCCGCTCAAAGTAGTATATGCCTACTCCAGCCTGCTTGCGGCCTGTTCCTTCAACTGATGGGTTGAGATCGCGGTCTTGTGCGGAAAGGTGGCGGTCCAGCTTGATGAGCAGGGCCTGGGCCTTTTCGGCACTCAACTTGCGAAACTCGGGGAGCGACTCTGCAGGGAGATTGTCATATGAAACCTTGCGCTGAAACCTGGGTGTCTGTGAATCCTGCTGAAGATTGTAATCGATAGTCGATAGCAGAGATTGTACATCAGTTCCCAGAATATGCAGTTTGTCTTTCTCCCCGGTCCTGGGGATAAAACCATCGGCCATGAGGCAGATTTTCTCCTTTTCATCCAGGGCGACGGTGCCGACGCGAATCAGTTCATCGAGAATGGCGCGGGGAGGGATGTCGCCGCTGTGTATCTTCACCAGTTCGCTGAAACTGTGTTTTCCTGAATCGAAATGCAGATTGGCGGGTTGGCCTTTTTTATCGTGGAACTGCTTGTCCCTGAGCCAACCGGAGATAACCCGGGCTGCGCGGTTGTATTGGTGGGCGATGGCGGAGTCGTCGGGGGTGTCGATCTTTTGCAGACGGCTGACCTCCTTGCGGGTCAGGCCGGTGATCACCGAGACGCGGGAAACGGTCTGTTTACGTCCGGGAATACCGAATTCCTTGGTGGCTACGTCCATGAATACCCACTTACTCAGGTCGGCGAAATCGCCATAGGTGATACCGTTGCGCAATAGGAGACGCACCAAAGGCCGCAGGAGCTTGAGGATGGCTGCGGTGAGTGTCTTCCTTATGTCGTCTGTCATGGCTGCATCCGTATTGATTGTTTATTCCAGAGTGCTTCAGTGACTCTGAGCGACAACGCATCATTGTCTGTAATACGGTTATCTTAAAAGTGCCCGGGAAAATATTCAGATAAGCCGGTTCAGCAGGCTCCTGAATGAGGCAGGCTTATCTGTCTCGTCCTTCAGGAATCTGAGTGCGGTGCACGCAAAAAATAAACCTCTTCTTAAGAGTATTGACTTCCCTGATGATCAAATGCCCTTGAAATCTGGTTGAAGATAAGGTTTTCTTCATTAACTTGGGAATTTAGTCCCAATGGGAAAAAAAATCAAGTTTTATAGGGGTATTGCTGGAGTGCCGAAGACTCTCAGTGTGATGGATTTCTGATAATACGCGGTGAGTATTTCACAAAATTGTAATAGTCGATATGTCCGCTGACATGTATCGAATCGCTTGAATGTGGTAGCCTCGCACGGTTTAGCAGCAGAGGAATTCAATGGATGTCGTTAGATCGTTCCGATGTAGAGAAGATTGCCCACCTGGCGCGCATGGCGCTGGATGAGGAACAGATTGAGTCCTATGCGACTGATCTTTCCAATATCCTCGGGCTGGTAGAGCAACTGGAGGCGGTGGATACCACAGATGTCACGCCCATGGCGCATCCACTGCACATGGTGCAGCGCCTGCGAATCGACGAAGTGGCTGAAGAGAATCATCGTGATGAGTATCAGGCCATTGCACCCAAGGTCGAGGCAGGGCTTTTCCTGGTTCCCAAGGTTATCGAATAACGTTTTATTAGATTCAGGCTATGCATAACAAAAGTATTGCGGAGCTGGGCGCTGCCTTGCGCGCCGGTGAATTCAGCAGTGTAGAACTGACACGCCACTTCCTCGAGCGTATCGAGAAGCTGGACGGGGAGATCAACAGCTATATCACAGTGACCCCGGAGCTGGCGCTGGCGGCGGCTGAAGCAGCGGATCAGCGGATCAAGGCTGGGGATGCAGGCCCGTTGGCCGGCATTCCCATCGTGCAGAAAGATATTTTCTGCACCAAGGGCGTCCGCACCAGCTGTGGGTCCCACATGCTGGACAGCTTTATCTCGCCCTACGATGCCACGGTTGTGGAGAAGCTCAACGCCGCCGGTGTGGTGATGCTCGGCAAGTCGAACATGGATGAGTTCGCCATGGGTTCGTCCAATGAAACCAGCTACTACGGCCCGGTGCATAATCCCTGGGACAAGAGCCGGGTGCCGGGTGGTTCATCCGGTGGTTCGGCTGCAGCGGTGGCCGGGCGGCTCGCGGTGACCGCGACAGGCACGGATACCGGGGGCTCGATCCGCCAGCCGGCGGCGCTGTGTGGGATCACCGGACTCAAGCCCACATACGGCCGTATCTCCCGTTTCGGCATGATCGCATTCGCCTCGAGTCTCGATCAGGCCGGTCCCATGACGCACAGCGCCGAGGATGCGGCCGTCATGCTGCAGGCTATGGCGGGCTTCGATCCCAAAGATTCCACCAGCGTGGATGAGCCGGTGCCCGATTATTCATCGGGTTTGAATGACTCCCTGGCCGGGCTGAGGATCGGCCTGCCGAAAGAGTATTTCGGCGAAGGTCTGGATGCGGGCATTGCCGCATCAATCGAGGCCTCCATCGGAGAGTACAAGAAACTCGGCGCCGAGGTGGTGGAGATTTCACTGCCCAACACCGGTCTGGCGGTGCCCACCTATTATGTGGTTGCCCCCGCAGAATGTTCCTCCAATCTCTCCCGCTTCGACGGAGTGCGCTTCGGTTACCGCTGCGACGACCCGAAAGACCTGGAGGATCTCTACAAACGCTCTCGGGGTGAGGGCTTTGGCGATGAGGTCAAACGGCGCATCATGATCGGCGCCTATGCGCTCTCCGCCGGCTATTACGATGCCTACTACCTGAAAGCGCAGCAGACCCGCCACCTGATTTCTGACGATTTCATTCAGGCCTTCAAGCAGGTGGACGTGATCATGGGGCCCACCTCGCCCGGCACCGCATTCGGTATTGGGGAGAAGGCGGATGACCCTGTCACCATGTACCTGAACGACATCTACACCATCGCCACCAATCTGGCGGGGCTGCCGGGTCTTTCCATGCCGGTCGAGCCGGTTAACGGCCTGCCGGTGGGGCTGCAGATCATCGGCAACTATTTTGCTGAGGCAAAATTGTTGAATGTTGCGCACCAGCTACAGAAACAGACCGATTGGCATCTGGCCATTCCGGATGGATTTTAGCCCAGATCTTTACCATATCTCGGTAAACAAAGTTCTCACACGGAGGCACGAAGACACGGAGAAGAAGAGATGAATGAGAATGAAATTGGAGGTATTGTCGTCGACTGTGCCGTAAAATGCATATACGACTCGGTCCAGGTCTGCTGGAGTCAGTCTATGAGGCAGTACTCTCTTATGAATTACAAAACAGAGGCTTATTGATTCAGAAACAAGTGCCAATATCGATTACCTACGATAACCTTCGGTTCACAGAGGCTTTTCGTGCCGATCTTATCGTTGACGACAAGGTTATTTTGGAGTTGAAGTCTGTCGACCGTGTAACAAAAGCCCACAAGAAGCAACTTCTCACTTACCTACGCCTGTCGGGTAGGAAAGTCGGCTATCTACTGAATTTTGGTGAGGCCTTGATGAAGGACGGTATCTCCCGAATCATAAATGGCAAACTGGAATGACCTCTTTAATTCTTCTCCGTGTCTCCGTGCCTCCGTGTGAGGCATTCTTTCGTTTCGAGTTATGGGTACGACATGGTTTTAACCACAGAGACACACGACTGCATGCAATTACTTTTGCAACTATTGATAAATAGGGTATAAAACGATTCGTCATATAGCCTCTGTGTCCTCGGTGACTCTGCGGCTCGAACAAAATATAGGCAATATTCATGCAATGGGAAATCGTCATCGGGCTTGAGATTCATGCCCAACTGGCAACCAAATCGAAGATATTTTCAGCGGCATCCACCGCGTATGGCGCTGAGCCCAATACCCAGGCCTGTATCGTGGACCTGGGCTTTCCCGGGGTGCTGCCGGTGCTGAACCGGGAAGCCGTGAGTATGGCGCTTAAATTCGGTGTGGCGATCAATGCGGAGATCGGACACCGCTCGGTGTTTGCGCGCAAGAACTACTTCTATCCCGACCTGCCCAAGGGCTACCAGATCAGTCAGTTCGAACTGCCCATCGTCGGCAAGGGTGAACTGACTATCGAGCTTGAGGATGGCAGTAGCAAGGTGATCGGTATCACCCGGGCGCATCTGGAGGAGGATGCGGGGAAATCCCTGCACGAAGACTTCCAGGGGATGAGCGGCATCGATCTCAACCGCGCCGGTACGCCGCTGCTGGAAATCGTCTCCGAGCCGGATATGCGCTCCATCAAGGAGGCAGTGGCCTATGCGAGAAAGATACACCAGCTGGTGGTCTACCTCGGGATCTGCGACGGCAACATGCAGGAAGGTTCCTTTCGGGCCGATGCCAATCTCTCCATTCGCCCCTTCGGTCAGGAGGAATTCGGCACCCGTACTGAATTGAAGAATATCAACTCCTTCCGTTTTCTTGAAAAGGCCATGAACTATGAGTTGGACCGTCAGATCGACCTGGTGGAAAGCGGTGGCAAAGTAGTCCAGGAGACCCGCCTGTATGACTCGGACCGGGACGAAACCCGTTCCATGCGCAGCAAGGAGGAGGCCAATGATTACCGTTATTTTCCGGATCCTGATCTGTTGCCGGTCGAGGTCACCGATGCGCAACTGGATGCCATTCGGGAGACCATGCCTGAACTGCCTAACGAAAAGCTGTTCCGATTTGAACAGACTTACGGCCTGGGCCAGATAGACGCGCTCCAGCTGACAGCCAGCCGCCCCCTGGCGGATTATTACGAAGCCGTAGTGGCAGCGGATGCTGAGCCCAAAATGGCGGCTAACTGGGTCACGGGAGATCTGGGTGGCGCGCTGAACAAGGCGGGGCTGGAGCTGTCTAACTCACCTGTCTCACCGCAACAGTTGGGAGGATTGCTGCTGCGTATCGCCGACAAGACCATTTCCGGCAAGATCGCCAAACAGGTCTTCGAGGCGATGTGGAATGGAGAGGGCGATGCGGATACTGTTATCGAGGTCAAGGGTCTGAAACAGATCACCGACAGCGGTGAAATCGAGTCTATTATCGATGGCGTCGTCGCCAGCAACCCGAAACAAGTCGAGCAGTTCCGGGCCGGCAAGGAGAAGCTGTTGGGGTTCTTTGTCGGGCAGGTTATGAAAGCCACCCAGGGCAAGGCCAATCCGGAGCAGGTTAACAAGATCCTGCGGGGTAAACTGAAACCCTGACCGGAGAGCCAAAGTAGGATGCTGGTGAGGTACGAACCGCATCTGTCGAGGAATCCGCGAACGATGCGGTTCGTACCTCACCAGCATCCTACATTTTCGTTTTGCGACACCCTCCAGAGGGGCTGGGATTCATGGTAACTGGGGAGTATCCGGTACAGACATTTTCAGCGATTAAAGACTGAGGAGATTATTCATGCGCACTGTTTCTGCAATGGGAGCGAAGGCAACCGTGTTGCTGATATTGCTTTTCCAGTCGGTCACGGGTTCGGCGGCGATCTGGCAGGATGAGACTATTTCCATGAAGGGTCTGGATGGTGCTGTCGGCTCCGTCTATTATCGCGCCCTGCGGGCCGATCATGATGCGTTGAAACAGTCCCTTGCGGCCGCTCCGCTGGAATTCACCTCCAGCCAGGGTGCTGAACTCCTGCTGCCCATGCCGGACGGCTCCATGCAGCGCTTCGAGGTGGAGAACTCTCCCATCATGGCCCCCGGGCTGGCGGCCCGCTACCCACAAATTCAGACCTACCGAGTCAGGGGTTTGGATGACCCCACCGCCACCGGCCGATTGGATCTGACCCCCAAAGGCTTCCACGGCATGCTCAGCAGCTCAGCTGGTACGGTCTACATCGATCCGGATGGAAATGGTGGTTACCGCAGTTACTACCGTAAGGATTACGTGGCGGCAAGCAAGGGAACCTCTGATACAGGTGATGGGCCTCACTGTTTGGTCGAGTCTACTGACGACGAGCTGACGGCAGCCCGTCCAACAGAGGCCATTGCCCAGCGAATCAGTGGATCGCGCCGGGTATATCGGCTGGCGCTGGCGGCTACCGGTGAGTACACGCAGTTTCATGGCGGTACGGTTGCCGATGCCTTGGCG
>JBDLIT010000191.1:0-6238 GCA_039714735.1 Pseudomonadota bacterium | reverse complement strand
GACCGGTAACGATACCATAGCGGAAGTAGTCAACGAAATCTCCAGTGGCGGCTTCGGCCGATAAGCAGCAGGTCGCTGCAAGACGATGAACGGCGGCTCCACCTCGGATAGCTGTCGTTCAAGGAGCCAGTGACCGAACAACCACAATGGGTTTGATTTCCGTCTATCAAGTAAATTACATCGATGTCCGGAATGTGCGCTGAGCAGCCTTCTGATAGTGGGGATTGCGTTTCTTGGCAGAACAATTTCCACACCGCCTTCAAGATTATATTTTGATTTCTCTTCTATGGTGGGTGAATGCATAACGCAGATATGAATTGTCAGATGATTTCAGAAGGTCTCTTTATCTATGTCACTTCAAATTTAAATTTCTACATATTAGATGAGGCAGAAGCACCGGGGTGCTTGAGATTTCTTGAAGCATCCCCGGCATCTGTTATCGCAAGATGTCAGCCGTTTTTCTCCTTCATCTTCTTCATCATGTGTTTGCGGCGTTCAGCGCGGTTTTTTCTTATCATCATCGTATCCGCATGCATACCCAGATAGGTTTCGCGCAAGGCATCATCAAAAGCACCCAATTCACCGCCATGTTGCGCCATCGCTGTCTTGGCGGCATCGGCGGAGGCGAAGGCCATCTTGCTCTTCTTGCTCATGGTGCCTTTTAAGCCGCTGCCGATCAGATAGCTGGCCTTGTCTACTTCGACCAACGGTTTGACCGCTTCCTTTGAGCCAAAATCCGCTGCGTAGATGGCCTTGGGGCCACGGTCGAGGTTCAGCGACAGGCTGACGGCTAAGCAATGAATGGAACAGGTACCATCAACCAGATCGTCTTCGTACTGCACCAGATGCCGACTATGCTGCCATTTCTTCCGATCCATGCCACAGTAGGGGCACTTGGGATATTTCTCCAGTTCACTCTCAAGAGGTTTGGCATCCGCTGCCGTCTTGGGAATGAACTGCAAGGGTGTACCGTCACCAGCACAGGCCTCTCCTGAAGCCGCGACCCAGCCCTTGCCGGGGATCATTGCACCAGACCCGGCCGAGAGCGTGCCTGTCATGCCACCAAGTCCAACGACAGCCAGCATCTTCATCATATCCCGACGGTCGATCCTCTTACTTTCACACATGGCCTTTCTCCTCTTGTCGTTCACTCTTGAAAACAAATACGGTCTTGATTTAAACCGCATAACACATCTGGTAAGCCGCTAACTACCAGTTGGCCAACCCCCACATGATGTCAAAGAAGGTCGCCCCTTCGTAAATGGTCCAGAGACCCATCAGAATCACCGTGAGCCCGGCCAGTTTCGCGAGACCGCCGCGTAACCGGGCGCCGATCGCCGATCCCAGCAGACTGATCGCGCCCATGGCGGGTAGAGTCCCCGCCCCAAACGCCAACATCAACAGACCCGCCTCAACAGGTGAAGTGGTGGCAGCCGCCTTGACGGCCACTGAAAAGACCAGGCCGCAGGGAACAAGCCCATTCAAAAGACCGGCTAGCAAAGGATTCAGCTGCCGATTGCTTTGCGGTGAGGGTAAAGAAATCTTCACTCGACTCGTTTTTACCCGATCCGGTTTTCGATTCAACAACCCCAACAGATTGAGCCCCAGCAACACCACCAGGCCCCCCGCCAGGATCATCAAGACACCCTGGGTTTTACCCACGATACCGGACTGCACCACCACATGACCCAGCAACGAGCCGATGATCCCGAACAGCGCATACACACCTATGCGTGCACCATGGTAGGCGAGCAATGGAAATGGGTTGCTGATGCGGCCATAACCCAGGGTGAAACCGCCGTTGATGCCACTGCACATGCCGATGCAGTGAAAGGATCCGAAGAGTCCGGTGGCAAACGCCAACGCATAGGAGAAATCACTGCTCACAGGATCTCCTTGATAATCTTCTCGAACAGTTCGGGGGTCGATTCGCCGAGGATCTTCGTATGCAACCTGCCACTTCGGTCAACGATAAAGGTGGTTGGCAGACCCATCACACCATAGCCGCGCGCCACTTCGCCCTCCCGATCCAGCAACACATCGTAGCTAATATCGAGCTTGCGGATAAATCTGGCCGCAGTTGCCTGATCCTGACGCACGTTGATTGCCAGTATCACCAAATTGTTATCCCGATATTTTTGATAGACCGGTTCGATATCCTGCATCTCGGTTTTACAGAATGGACACCAATCCGCCCAGAAACGGATGGCAACGACCTTGCCACGCAGATCGTCTGGAAATCTCAGTGTTCCTTCCGTCAGCCGATCCAGGGTGAATCCCTGCATGACTTGACCTTTGCTAAGGATGGGGGCCTCATCGCCACAACCAGCCAGCAGAAACAGCAGGAGTAAGCTCAGCAGATTCATGCGGGGGTTACTGATCGACACGAGCTTCACCACCACACATCCGACATCACCAGATTGGAATCGACAACACTCCAGCCCGCGATGAGATAAAACAGCACAAACAGGATTAAAGCTGTCCAGACCAGGTGTGGCGCAGAACTATCGACCGCATCGGCCAGACTCGGGACTTTTTTCCAGGTTGCCCTGACACCGGTTGCCAGTGCCAAAGCAGTTGCGCTAAACAGCGGAATATAGAGTAGATAACCCACATAACCATGGCCTGCCTTGAGAAGACAGAAGGGACAATGGTGATGGGGGTGCTCATAGATGTAAAGAGAGACGAATGAGACAATCGCCACCAAGGCTATGCCAAATGCAATGGTGGAGATCACCGCAAACAGTGGGCCTTGGTTACGGCGCATGGCATACCAGATGCCGCTCAGCAGGACCGCCGTGCCTGAACCCCAAAAAAGCAACAGGGCCGTTTTAGGTTGCAGACCGGAGACCTCAGCCACTACACCATCGGCCTCCGCCGAAAAGAGTGAACCACAACAGGAGGTAATCACTGCCGGGTCCATCTCCAGAAAATGCCTGAGCTGTACGACAAATTCCAGAATCACAAGAGGTACGATAAGCAACAACAAGCTGTATTTCAGTTTTATCAGGGGATAGTCACGTCCCTGGTTGTCCAGATGATTCAGGGCCAGCCAGGCGGCGCCACTGAAGAAGATGCCAATCTTCAAAAACAGGGTCGGCCAGCCCCACTCATTCACATTCAACACCCCTGTTGCACACATGGCGCCGACAAACTGGCCGGACATGGACTCTGCATTATAGATAAACAGCAACACGGAGAAGATCTCCGAGACAAAGGCCCAGGTCAGCAGGGTCGAGATCAGGTAAGTCTGCCGTTCGAACCCTAGCTGTCGTTCGCTGCCGCTCTTGATATCCCAAAAGTAGATCAGCTTCATTGCAAAGGCCGATGCCAATATCAGCATCAGCGTGACGATGCCCGATACCAGGATAAGCGCCATAATCGCCGGATTCAGTAACATGAGCTATGCAGAATCCTGCACAAGCCGGCCATCCTGGATCCCCACCACACGGTGCACGGCAGTTGACTCGAAGACCAGGGGATCATGACTGGAGATCAGCACCGTCTTGCCTGATTGGCACAGTTCATCGATCAGGGCCATGAATTCCCGTGATAAGCGGCTATCGAGATTTGCGGTTGGCTCATCCGCAATGATGATGTCCGGATCGTTGATCAAGGACCGGCAGATGGAAACCCTCTGTGCTTCTCCACCCGAGAGCCATTCAACCGGGTTATCAGACTTGCTGCTCATATCAAAATGCGCCATCAGACGCTGTGCGGATGCCACCAAGCCGGCATGTTTCGGCCCCAGGGGATAGGCGGGCAGCATGATGTTTTCCAGCACGCTCATTCCCTGGATCAGATTAAATCGCTGAAAGATGAAGCCGAAAGTATGGCGGCGGATCTCGGTGAGGAAGCGCTCCGGCAAACCGGATAACATCTGGTCACCCAACATGATACGGCCTGACGTGGGGCGAGACAGGCAACCGATCATGGAGAGCAAGGTTGTTTTGCCGGAGCCACTGGCGCCTTTCAGGCAGGTCACCCGCTTGGCCTCGATCTCCAACGAAATGCCCTGGATAGCGCAAAACTCATTCGGTCTGCCTTGATTGAATACCTTCCGGATATTGTGCAGTTCTATCAACATGAGGCTAACGCATCACCGCATCAGGGTCAGTAATCGAAGCCCGCCAAATGGGTATAATAGTGGCCACCGTGTAGGGAAAGACGGTGAAGAAAAAGAGGGTTGCCAACTGCAGACCATCGATGAAGGGAACAAGCTGAAAATCGGGATAGAGCACTGCCCAACCCTTGAGCACCGGTTCGAACAGACTGGCGGAAGCGTAAAACACATGTGCATAGGCCGCCAGATAACCGAAAATGAAGGCACTGAGGGAGATGATGGCGCCCTCCCAGAATTTCATCCTCAGCACATCACTGGTCTCCCATCCCACCGCTTTAAGAATACCGATCTCCCGTTTTTCTTCCGCACTGAGGCCGGATGCCTTGTCCCAAGCAAATATCACAAAGGCCAGCACCGCGCCCGCCAACAAGACAAACACGATACCCTGACGCCAGGAGAAGATATTGTCATAGGTACGCAGGATCTCTTCCCGCAGAATCGGTCGTGTATCCGGCAGTTTCAATGACAACTTCTCTGCAACCTTGCGTCTTTCTCTTGGATTGGACACGGAAATCACAAGATCGGTGAAATAACCCTCAGGCACACCGAATGTCCTGCGAAAGGCCTGTTCCGACATCAACACCAGATCGGCACTGACCAGTTCAGTCTTGGTATCCAGGATACCCTTGACCTGAAACGAAAAGGCCTGACCGTCATAAGAGCGGAAAGTGATGTAGTCACCAATACCAACACCCCTTGTGCGGGCGATACCTGAACCTATGATCACCTGGGTTGCTGTCAGCTCTTGTTGACCGTCAACCATCATTGTGTAGTTGGCCTTGACAGCAGGATCGTAAAAATAACCCCATAGCCGTCCTCGCCTTTCACTCGACCCACGCAGACGGCCGATCTTGTCGAGATATTCTGCCGGCATCAGTGCATGACGACCGGCGACTAGGCGCTGGAGAATGATTTCCGGTGAGCCTTGCAGGATGATTCCCGCCTCATGGCGTAATGCATGGGTGAAGAGCATAACTGATGCCAGCATGAAGACGATCAGGGCATAGACGAGCAACAGTCCGAGATTCTTTCCCTTGCGTCGTAATAGTGATGCGAGCGTGAAGTCGATCAGATAGCGTTGCTTGCGGATAAACTCCATCATGGTGTGAACCGCTGAGGTGGGGAGATCAATGATCCACTGGGGAAATGCTCAAGGGACAGCGGGTGATCCTGAAAGGCGGTATGCAGGTCCGCCTGGCTTAGATGTCGCGTGTAACGTGCTTCAGTGAAGAGAGCCAGATCAGACAGGCCTAGTTTTTTCACCAACTGGGTACGCTGTAGCAGATCACCAACGGCCTGATCTCTTTGAATCCTCGCATCAATCAGGCTTGACAATATACACACACAACTGACAGCAAATAACAGCAGAAGGACGGCAGATCTTCTCATTCGGTGAATTCGGCGTACCTGATTTGATGGAGTATCAAAGGAAAGCTATTGACAAAACAAATAGTTGGCATTGACAACCATCAATAACTTTGAATATTCCTGCGAAACTACGGCAAACCACATACCCCGGAAAGAAATTCTGAGTGAAATAACACATGAATATTGCTGGCCAACCCCGTTCGTAGACATGCGCTACTGCCCAATCCAGTCTGGCCGATAGTAACAATATCAGACTACATCACCGGCATTCTGATAGCCTACCTCAGCGATGAAGGCTTCGAGGAATTGATGGACGATGACGCACTCTGCGACTCAAAAATGGTGCATAGTCACATCTACGAAAAGACATGAAGGTGCAGTCGTGAAACATAACCCTCCTCTTCTTTAGGACCTCGCAGTACCAAGAGTGAATAACATGTAGGATGTGCTGAACAACGCGAAGCGCATCTTTCAATAATGGATGCGGCTCCATCCTTAGGTTCGTAAACGGTGCGTCCATGCACCACTTTTCGTTTCTCTCACCATCATCCTACATGCCATGTTGACTCAAGAAATAGTTTTCTTTCTATAGCCCATTAACAACTTGGCGTATGCAGCAATCAGCTATAAAAATAGGCTCTTCCCCAAATCAGGTGGGTAGGTTAGCGTAGTCCCCTATGAGAGATAAAGACCTATACGCCCAGATATTGGGTATCAAGAGCCCTTGGCAGGTTACCCATGTAGAAC
>JBDLIT010000190.1:0-6246 GCA_039714735.1 Pseudomonadota bacterium | reverse complement strand
ACTGTGGTCAGTTTCACTCCATCAAAGTTTGTCCCCTTCACATTGGCATTGCGCAGAATTGTCCCACCCATAATACAGTGGGAAAGGTCTGCATCCGTCAAATCGGCGTTACGCAAATCGACCAAACGGAGTGGGCAACCCGACATCTTGGCCCTCACCAACGAGGCATCCCGCATATCCGCACGAACCAGGATGGAAGGCCGGACCCCCTCATCCCCTGATGCAATGACGTCATTCAACCGGGCGCGAATGAGATTGGCATCATTCAAATGGGTACCGGACAGATCACAGTGACTGAGATTCGCCTCACGTAAGTAAGCACCGATCAGCACCGCATGTCGAAGGTTCGCATGTGAGAGATTGGCTGCATGTAGATGCGCACTCGACAAGTCGGCATCCTTGAGGTTGGCATTTGAAAGATCCGCTTCATTGAGATCCACCTTACGCAGATCAGCATGCTGTAGCTCGGCCCTGGAGAGATCACAACCCGCCAAAGTCGCTGCCCCAAGTGATTGCTCACTGCCGATCACTGCGCCGGTCAGGTCGGCGCCCGCTAACTTCGCGCCATTCAGATTCGCCGCTCGAATATCCGCACCACGCAGAATGGCGCCCGTCAGATCGGCAGAACACAAATCCACCATCTTGAGCCTGGCGCCGGAAAGATCAGCCCCCCGAAGGTCTGCACCTTTCAACAAGGCCTCTTCCAGGTCGACGCCTACCAGGGAATCACCCTCCACTGTTCTGAGTACTTCGCCTGTTTCCTGATGTCGTATATCCATTCTCAAATACCTTATTGATTTCAAGCAGTGAGCAACCTTGCAAATTACATCAATAGAAATGACGAGGGCCGCACCAACCTGTTAGAACTCTCAGCATAAGATCTAACAGTGTCGACATCCGAACAGCGTTCTTTAATATTTTCTCAGAGGATACACTGGTTTGACTGGAGATGGGAGCGCTGCACCCTCTGCTCCCATCCAATCTAAAAAGAGTCGATGAATCAGGCAGAGAGAGGTGGATTAATTGGAGCGGGTAACGGGAGTCGAACCCGTCTCTCTGGCTTGGGAAGCCAGGGTAATACCGATATACGATACCCGCCAGGGGTTACATTCTAGGGCACTCTTCCCGGTCGAAGCAAGGTGTCCCTATGAGGCTGCCGGTCCATTGTGATAGAGCGACTCGATCTCATTCCTGCAATGTTCAATAACCTTTTGACGCTTCACCTTGAGAGTAGGCGTCAACAAACCATTATCCACGCTCCAGGGTTCGAGCAGCAAAGCAACCCGGCGTACCTTGGCATAACCTGGAAAGTTACGTAGCGCGACTCTGATTCGTTGCAGTATCTCGCTTTGCAGCTTTGCATCCTGCAGGCTGCTCACCTGCGCGGAATCCAACCCATATTCATCTGCCAGTCCACTCCACAGATCGGCATTCAAGACCACCAATGCCCCCAGGTAGGGCTTGCCTTCACCCACAATCATCGCTTGCTCGATAAGCGGGTCCAACTGAATGGCCATCTCCAGATCAGCGGGGGGAATCTTCTCACCATTGGAGAGCACCAAAATATCCTTGAGCCGCCCGGTGATGTAGATATGATTATCCTCATCGATGCGCGCCTGATCACCCGTGTGCAACCAGCCTTTCGGATCGATCATCTCGACAGTCGCGGCATGATTGTTCCAGTAACCCAGCATCATACCAGGGGTCTTGACCAACAACTCATCGTGCTCACCGATCCTGACATTGATGCCACGCAATGGCACCCCCACGCTATCGGGTTTGATATTCTCCATGGGATTGACACTGATGACGGGGCTGGTTTCAGTAAGCCCGTAACCCTGCAGCATAGGCAAACCAAGTCCGAGAAACACCCGGGCGATATCAGGCGATAAGGCTGCACCGCCACTCACTGCGACCCGCAAGCGTCCACCCAGTTTTTCCAGGATTTTATCCGCGACCAGCCTGCGTAACAGAGGCCAGAGGATGAAATAGGGTGACCAGCCCTGCCGCCCCATGCGGAATTCAAAATCCTTGAATCCAATTTTTAGCGCCAGACGAAACAACAACCGGGCAATCGCCGGACGTTTTTTCATCTGGTCATGAATCCTGGCATAGACCCGCTCGAAGATCCGCGGTACTGCAATGATGGCTGTCGGGCGTATGGTTTGCAGATCTTCCGCTAATTGTGGAATCGATCTCGCATAGGCCACTGAAGATCCAGTCATGATCGGAAGATAGTAGCCTGCCGTGCGCTCCAGGGTATGGGAGAGCGGTAAAAATGAGAGAAAACTGTCCTGCCGGTAGCAATTCACCACCGTGAGCGCGGCATGCGCGATGGAAAGCATATTCTTGTGGCTCAACATGACACCTTTTGGGCGGCCTGTGGTGCCGGAGGTATAGACGATAGAGGCGAGGCTCTGAGGATCTGCTGCCCTTTGGCTCAGTGGTTCTCCTTTGGCTGGAAGCCAGCTGGCCACATCCCGCACCCTGCCACCCTGATCTTCCAGAGGATTGGCCTCTTTATTCGTTTCCAGCACCAGCACTTTATGCAGGCGCTTTAAACTCGACAGGGCAGACGCCATCCGTTTCCAGCGCCCCGCATCCTGCACCAACAGCAGCTTGACCGCGGCATCTCCAAGGATATAGGCAATGGCATCCGCCCGGTCATCGGTATACAGCGGCACTACGACCAGGCCGAGGGAGAGCGCAGCCTGATCGAACATCACCCACTCGGGACAGTTTCGCAACAGGATGGCGACCCGGTCACCGGGCTCCAGATCTTCTGCACTCAATGCCTGACGCCAGCGGGCCACTGCGCCTCCCATCTGGCCCCAGGTCAGTTCACGCCAGGCTTTTTCCTGTCGATCGTAATACCGATAAGCCAGGACATCGGGCGACCGGAGCGACCGCTGATAAAACAAGCCATCCAAGGTTCGGGCCTTCTCCAACGGAATTAAATCTTCACTCCATTGTTTCAATGACACCCCCAATATCTAGTTGTCTTACGATCCCGGCTTACGCTGTGTTACCGGAGTGAGGTAAAATCCACCAATTATCGGCCCTATATCCTACGAAAGAGACCGGATCAATGCAGATTTACGTAAATGGCGAGGAAAAGCAAATAGCGGATGCTACAGACATGGCGATCCTGATTGATCTCATGCAGTTGGCCGGACAACGCATTGCCGTTGAGGTCAATGAAGAACTGGTGCCCCGCAGCACCTTTGCCGGACATCAACTTCATGAGAATGACCGCATAGAGATCATCCACGCAGTCGGCGGTGGGTAAGCCAAGTCCCTTGGTCCAGTGGACCAAGGAAACTTGGCGAACGACTGGACAGGAAGTCCAGGCTGGGGGTCAATAAGATCACAGATGGCCCGCCAAGGATGGCTGGTACAATCCAACTTACGAAGTCTCTACCTTAGCCCAAGCCCAGTGGACAAACGCAGCGCGGCGAACGCAAGGCCCGGACGGCCGAGCTGGGTGCGTCACCAGGGATGGTTGCTCGCGATGAGCAATCTAAATAATCGGTAAACGACTGGACAGGCCGCTTCTTGGCATCCATGCCACCGCAGCATTTGTACATCCTGTACGGCAGCTGTCCAGGCCGGGGGTACAAAAGATCACCGCTGTTCCGCCAGGGATGGCAACTCAATTCCAGCTTACGGAGTTCACCTTGGCCCTGCGGACCAAGGTAACCGGCGAACGCGAAGCCTGGGCGACGCGGTGATTATGACTTATTCATCCCCCCCTTAACAGAGAACTTGTATGTCACATCTACCCCGAATATTGGATCTTCTGTCGGCGCAACACCGTACTCACAAAGCGCACCTGTGAATTGAACCGCGTGTCTACCCTTTGGTAAACCGGGTAAGGCAACCCGATAACCGTCTGCAATGGCTTCTTCATCTTGATATATGAATGTTGTCGTGGACTGCACACGGGCAAATGGATACAGGTACTGCACAGGCACACCATCGTGGGAACGTAGCCTGTAGAATATATGGTAGAAATCGAGAAAGGATAATGACCCTGGTCATTATTTAGGTTCCTATCGCATCCCTGAAACAAATTGTTGGTGTTAGAGATGCGTTCATTCACTGCTAAGTCATGTAAAATCCTATATTTCAGATAACAGACAGATAGCCAACCGATGCCACAAGATACCGAGAAAGACAGCTTCACCGTCGCCGGACGTGAATTCACCTCCCGACTGCTGGTGGGTACTGGAAAATACAAAGACATGCAGGAGACCCGCGCCGCTATCGACGCCAGTGGCGCGCAGATCGTCACCATCGCGGTACGCCGCACCAACATGGGCCAGAACCAGGACGAGCCCAGCATCCTGGATGTGCTGCCGCCCAGCGAGTTCACCTATCTGCCCAACACCGCGGGCTGTTACGACGCCAAGACCGCGGTGCGCACCTGCCGCCTGGCGCGGGAGCTGCTGGACGGCCACAACTTGGTCAAGCTGGAGGTGCTAGGCGATGAGAAGACCCTGTTCCCGGATGTGATCGCCACCCTGGGTGCGGCACAGGAGCTGATCAAGGACGGCTTCGACGTGATGGTCTATACAAATGACGACCCGATTGTCGCCAAACAGCTGGAGGAGATAGGTTGCGTCGCGGTGATGCCGTTGGCTGCGCCGATTGGTTCGGGGCTGGGTATCCGCAACCGGCTCAACATCCGCACCATCGTGGAAAACGCCAAGGTGCCGATCCTGGTGGACGCCGGCGTCGGCACCGCCTCCGATGCGGCGATGGCCATGGAGCTAGGCTGCGACGGGGTGTTGATGAATACCGCCATCGCCGCTGCGCAGAACCCCATCCTCATGGCTTCCGCCATGAAGAAGGGCATTCAAGCCGGACGGGAGGCCTATCTGGCCGGGCGCATGCCGGCCAAGCGTTTCGCCTCCGCCTCCTCACCGATGGACGGCCTCTTCTTCTGAGCGAATGACGGAGTCCGCCCACCTCCACCTGCAGCGCCCGATACGCAGCTATGTGCTGCGCCAGGGCCGCATGACCGAGGGACAGCAGCGGGCCTTTGCGGAGCTCTGGCCCCGTTACGGCCTGGCCGCGCCGGATCACCCACTGGATTTCCCCGGGCTCTTCACCAACAGCAACCCGGTGACCTTGGAGATCGGCTTTGGGAATGGCGAAGCCCTGGCGGAGAGTGCGGCCCTGCATCCGGAACATAACTATCTCGGCATCGAGGTGCATGGACCGGGTGTCGGCTCCTTGATGTTGAGACTGGCCGAGCAGGACAGCAGTAATGTACGCATCCTGCAGACCGATGCCATGGAATTGCTGCGCCGGCATATCGCACCCGGTTCGCTGCAGGCGGTATTGCTCTTCTTCCCCGATCCCTGGCCAAAGAAGAAGCACCACAAACGGCGTATCGTACAGCCCGAATTTGCCCGCCTCGTCCATCGGGCGCTCAAGCCGGGCGGCATATTACATATGGCCACTGACTGGGAGAACTACGCAAAGCAGATGCTCGATGTGCTCTCCTTAGCGGCAGGT
Organism: Pseudomonadota bacterium; assembly: GCA_039714735.1. Classification (GTDB taxonomy): domain Bacteria; phylum Pseudomonadota; class Gammaproteobacteria; order Chromatiales; family Chromatiaceae; genus JASJBU01. The sequence goes on along the minus strand of JBDLIT010000190.1, from coordinate 723 downwards.
TTCGAAAATGTCGCCGGAACCGGCAACTACGCACCCCGGCCCGCATCCAGAACCCTGACCAAGTTCGAACGCCGTGGACAGCGTCTGGGACATGGTGTCTGGGATCTTATTTTTACCCGTCAGGATTGATCCCAGCTTGATGGCCGGCCTCAATCTGCGAAACTTCAAAACCCCGCTACTGGAACCCATCGATCTGGAGGTAGCTTCCGGAGAGTGTATCAGCCTCAGCGGTCCATCAGGCTGTGGCAAGACCCGTCTACTGCGCGCCATCGCAGACCTGGATCCGCACCAGGGCGAGGCCCTGCTCGATTCATCCCCACAATTAACCATGAGCGGTCCCTCCTGGCGCAGGCAGGTGGGCCTGTTGCCTGCTGAAAGTTTCTGGTGGTCAAATATGCTCGGTGAGCATTTCAAAGACATGCAAGATCCTGTCATCACTGCGCTCGGATTCGCCCAGGACTGCCAGTCATGGGACGTCAGCCGGCTCTCCAGTGGAGAAAAACAGCGGCTCTCCCTGGCCCGGCTGTTGATCAATCGACCGAAGATCCTACTGTTGGATGAACCCACCGCCAACCTGGACCAGGGGAATATCTCCCGGGTGGAAGCACTGATCAATAATTGGCGCATCCAACAGGCATGCGCGGTGATCTGGGTGACCCATGACCGGGAACAGCAGAGGCGGGTCGCCAGCCGGCACTTTGAGATCGAGGCGGGACGGTTAAG
>JBDLIT010000189.1:0-6251 GCA_039714735.1 Pseudomonadota bacterium | reverse complement strand
GATGTCGCCGATTGGCTGGCTGAGATACCTGCGGTTCGAAGTCGTGGCAGACGATGCCGACGCCGCCGAATTCCAGATCAAATTCGTTGTTGAGTCGGCGCTCCAGTGCGTGAACAAAGCCAGTGAATGCTGTCGGTGAGGGGAATCCCCAGGTGAATGGCCCGGAAATCGCATTGGCATTTTGCACCTGCACGTGGGGAATAAGCAGTACAGCAGCGATATTACTCATGGGTGTCCAACTCCTCACGCAACAGGCGTATTTCTACTTTTAATACGCTGCGCCACTCTGTGTGTTCTGCATCACTCATGGGTATTTTATCGGTATTAAGGCGGGCATTTAGCCAGTTGCCGAAGCGATCATAGATAGCATCCCGCCAATCAGCTACAGACCGTGCAGCGGCAAATTCCGGGTCATCCAGACTACGGTATGGATCTAGCCAATAGCACTCGTCTTCGTTCAGGCGGCAATCTTCGTGCTGGCTCCAGCCCGGCGACGAGTCGCGTAGCTGGGCGGCAAGCTGGATGACTTCATCTACAATGGATGCGGCTATTTCCGCTCGTTTGTCACGGATGTGGATGTTGTTCACCGGCTGAACTTTGATTAAAAAGTTCCGCAATGTCGTGGTTAGTTTGTAGATGCGTTTGTTGCGATTAAGCCAGCGATCAAAGATGCTTTCCATTTTTAGCGGCGGGCTTATGCGCTCACTTTTCCAGCTTGGTGGAACAGCGGCCAGCAGGTAGTTTTCACCATGACGCTCGCTGTTCAGCTGGCTGATATTCTGCGGTTTGGTGCCGCCAAAGTTCTGGATGGCGAAGTTCGGATATTCCCGAAAGCCGTAGTCGTGGGGCTGCTTGTTCTTACGGGCTTCACGGGCAGCCTTGGCGGCTTCGGAGAAGCGGTCTTCGCGTATGCCGTTGTAAATGCCGTGGACTAAAGCCGTGGGAAACAGCGGGGCCAGCAGGTGGTATTCGCCGTTGTCCAAGGGCCAATACAACTGCTTGGCCAGTTTGTGGGAGCTGGGTTGACCTTTCGGTTCGGTGAGGCTGGCAAATGCAGCCATCCAGTCCCGGGCCAGTTCCTCGTCGCTGGAGAATGCGACCTCCAATGCCGGGGCTGATTCTGAGGCCAGGTTCAGCAGGGTCTTGCCGCCTATGTCCAAACGAAGGAATTTGTAGACATCGAGTGCCGCGGCATTGCCTACTACGTCAGAGGGGCTCGAGCTGTTCAAGCTGTGTGTTCCGATAAGATGCTCACCCGCGGCCGAATTACCGGGGCTGTTCAGGCTGGTGCCCTTGGCGTCTGGGTGGGTGTACTTGATCGCATGGGTGACCTGCTGGATCTGCCCCACGCGCCGGGCGGCATCGGCAATCCAAACCTCGGCTCGGTGAGCCTCCAGGAGCTTTTGGCGTTTTTCGTCTTCGCCCTCCTTGAGCTTGTCGAGCTTGGGCTGCAGGCGTTCCTGCAGGAACTGGTTGATGATGGCGCGGATACGGCTGCTGTCATCGGGTGGGTGGTCTGCTGGTGTTTCCATTCAGGTCTCCTGATCAAACTATGAGTTTGTGCGGACTGCTTCCATTGGCTTAAAAATTCAGCTCAGCGTAATAATCTCATCTCAGAGGCTCATTTCATGAGTCCGTGGTAAATATTTTCTATTACATGGTCTTATACGGTGTGCCTGTTTCACGCATACAGGGCGTGATAATCCCGGTCCGTAGGGTGCTGCCGAGGTACGAGGCGCACCATGGTTAACAGTGTTTTGGTGCGCTTCGCAAGCTCAGCACTGGATGGATTAGGGCAACGTTGTACTTCAACTCCTTCCCCCTTGAGGGGGAAGGTTGGGATGGGGGGGTGAAAATCAGAAACTCCACTGTACCAGAAGCCTATCGACCCCCCTCCTAACCTCCCCCCTTCCAAGGGGGAGGAATCTTTTTAACTGAGCTTTGTACCTAATCACCTTTTTCTAGTTGTGCCTGCTAAATCCAAGTGCCGGATGGTAGTTCCAACCTTGATCGCACCCTTTTTCTGGTAGATCCACCACTCCGAATTTTCGGGCGCAGTGGGGCGTTTCCATGCCCAGCGTTTCGGCCAGTGCCTCCAGTGCGACGGCGTAATCCGGCTCCCCCCAAAACTGGATACGCGGACCTCGTACGGCGTCGATGTCGTGCTTCAGGCTATCCTGGAGGGTGGGCTTGCCATCCCGTTCGAAGCGTCGGAATTCGATCTTGCCGTCGTCATCCGGCAGCAGGCCGTATCGCCTGCGGCCCATCGGGTCGTTACGGAACGGCTGCTTGCGTTGCAGTTCACCGCTCAGGATGGCGCGGGTATTCCACCATGCCAGCACAGAGGTCTGGCTCGGCATGCCCGGAAATATTTCGTCCAGCATCAGGGCACGCAGGCTCGCATGTTCGAGATCGACCAGGTTTTGTTGGGGCGTGAGCGGGTCACGTTCGCGGATGCGGGCGCTGGCATCGATGCGTGTGAGCTGAGCTGCCGTCAGCAGGTCTCTTAGATGGTGGTGCTCAAGCAGATATCGCTCGCCTTCGAATCCGGGGCGGTAGAAGGCCGGTTTTGTCATACCATCTCGAAGGTGGCGGACGTTGGTATCCAGCAGGTGGATGTTGGGCGTTTCACAAACCCCTTCACGATGACGGCGCACCCGACCGGCAAGCTGGATGATGGAGCGCATCGACGAGGGTTCGACGATGGCCCAATCGTGGTCGTGATCCCTCCCCACTTCGGCAACGGCAGTAGCGAGCACCACGAATATCTGGTCCGGCTCTTCATGTTCTTGTAGCCATCGCCGCATCTCTTCGTCGCGGAAGATCGCATCCTCGCTCTTACGATTGAGTAGTCGATCCAGGCGCTGCTCTATGCCGGAGCGCACCAGCAGCGGATGCTGGGAGTGATAGACACACAGATGGATGCGCTGGCCTTGGTTGGCGCCCAGGGCATAGAGAGCGTGTGCGACTTCCACCAGTGGATCGATATTGGCCATGCGGATCAGGCCAAAGCTGATCCGCTTGCCGGTTTTTGGATCGGTGGTGTGGTGGCTGGCATGTAGCTGGTGTATCTGCTCGTGCAGCGATGTCGCCAGATCCTGGCAAATGGCCTCCCGGGTTTGCCCGTGGGCAATGGACAATGGGTGGATGACGGCCTTGCGGCGCTGTTCAGCTTGGGCCAGTTTCTCTATCCGTTGATCGACAAAGGCGCGGTGAGCCGGCTGGAAGCTGTCGTCCGTGGCGTGATCGCTCGCCTTGGCATTGAATTCGTCGAACCAGGCACAGCAGATATTGAGTGGCTGGCCGGGCTCGCCCCGGTTGTTCTGATAGCTGCGCCGACCTTCCCGATAGGCCTGAAACAGGCCCTGGATCAGTGCCGGTGGCAGGGTGGCGGATGAGAGTAATACCCGACTGCCAAGCAGACCGCTCCAGTGCACCAGGCGGGTCAGAGCGGGCAGGTCTTCGAGACCAAAATCATCCGGCTCGTCCAACACCAGATCAGATGTCAGCAGGCGCAGCATGGGGGCGATCTGACGTCCGCCGCGCGTGCCTTCTGTTGCAGGCATCAGATGGTCGATGGTGCAGACCAGGATCGGTGCATTGAGCAGCTTCTGTGCATCCGGGCTTTTTTTCAGCCATTTATTCAGCGGCCCGTCTTCCAGACTGCCCTCAAAATGAACGAAGTCCTGTTCGGCCAGCAGGTCATTAGCGGACTCACTACCTGCCTGCTCCAGTCTCCCTGCTTCCTGTTGCTGCTGGTGTTCGTGCAGCTGCCGAACAGCGCCGCCACCGACCAGCACGGCCATGTCTTCGGAGCCCAGCCCAAGGCGTTCGCGGTAGGCATCACCGGTTTGCAGAGTGAGGGTACGCAGACCCAATGCAATGTTGAAGCGAGCGCCCTGTTGCGGGTGGGCCAGGGCATAGAGGATGCGACCATTGGCGAGCGTCTTGCCGCAGCCGGTGGAGGCCATGTTGACGCCGAAAAAGCCTTGCAGGGTGGCGCGAGGCCGCAGGCTGCTGGCCAAATCGAAGGCACGATCCTGCCAGCGGAAACGCGGATCGGCGCTACGTTGACGGAAGCCTTTGTGGCGGGCAATGCGTGCCATCTGCCGTTCCAGCCGGGGCAAGGTGCGAACGATACGCGAGGCATTCACCTCGACACCGATCAGGTGTTCATCCAGACGCTGCTTGGCCTCGCCTGTTTCGCGGTCGGTGTTGGCAATCAATGGGTAATCAGCATCCCCGTAGCGGGAGTGACTAGGCTCGCTGGAATAGAAATGGTCGGCCAGCATCAGCGCCATGCGGGAGAGGTGCGTCACATAGGGGTCGTCCAGCCATTGCCCGTTGAGCAGGTCAGGGCGGGCCAGCATAATTTTCGTCAGGCGGCGGATGTGCTGGCGCCAGTGGCTGCTGTTAAAGGGCGTGCCTTCGGAGAATCGCCAGCAGTTCTTCTTATCACGCTCGGTGGTATCGTCCAGCCGTGCACCACACCAGTCGGCGGGGATATTGTCTGGAAGTTTGTTCAGAATGGTGGTTTTAACGCCCGCTTTGAAATCAGGATTGGCCGGCATACGGTGGTGGGTCAGGATCAACCAGCCGATGACCTTGGCCAGCGGTGGCAGGCTCTTCAGCGGCACGGGCGTTTTTTTGTCTACGCTATCGCGGAGTAAACCGGACATCCAATCTTGCTCGGGTTTATTTGGCAGTCCCGCCAGACGTTGCAGCCAAGCAACATCGTCGTTGTCATTGCCAACGAATGCCTCGAACAGCCGTAGCGATACCCACTCATGACGATAGGCATCGGCGATAGGTTTTTTGCTGGAGAGCTTGTTCTGGAATGCCTGATTGGCCTTGCCGACGTCATGAAACAGGCCAGCTAGTGAGGCGAGAAGCCTGATGTCCTCGGCATGGTGCCAATCGTTTTCGTCCTGTCGGCGCAGTATGTCACGCTCGGTGGTGTTGGTCGGGGTGCCGCCTTGATCGTTGAAGCGCCGGGCATCACCGACAATCCAGGTCAATTCGCTGTGATCCTTGCCGCGTATCCACAAACAGGCAACGGCGGTGTTTTTACGGGCGGTCTTGCGTAGCATGCGGTGCAGAGTATTCAGCCCCTGCTGGGTAATTGGCGTCTGCCAGCTGCGGTCACCGCGTCGCTCGGCGAACTGGTCGAGGATGCGTCGGGTCTCCTTGAGTGCATTTTTACTGCACTGGGAGATGAGCATCACGTTCATGCGGAGTCGATCCCAAGTTCTACAGCAATCGCTTTGAGAGTATCGATCATGAAATCCAGCGATTCGGTGCGGGTCAGGGATTCGATGCAGGCGCGGCGGAACTCCTGTTCCTCATGGCCGGCCATGGCGGAGATGAATGCCAGGGGAAGGATCACCGCATCTTTGATCAAGTCCGCTGCGTCGAACACCAAGCCGCCCCGTCTCGTCTTGCCGTGTAGTACCGCCAACCCGTGCGGCAGTCCCAGCACCCAGGTAGCAGTGGCTCCCAGTCCGTAGGCCAAGTAGTTGCCATGGTCGAGGAAGCGGTTGGCCGGATCGGTGCCGCCTCCTTTCTTTGCCCGCACGAAATCACCGTAGCCCACGGTCTGGACTGCGAGTTTGAAGAGCTGTTTGGTTAACCGGGCCTCCGCGGTAAGCAGAGCCGTCACGTCAGTCGCTTCTTCGACGCTTTTGAGCGCCCCGTTTAGTAGTGTTTCGAGACGGCCGGAGTCAATGACAAATCCTTTATCCACCAGAGCACGGTTTTTCAGCCAGTGGTGTTGAATACGGACGATGCGCGCACGCTGGATGATCTTGGCTGCCGCAAGACGCCGTTCATCGTCGAACCAGAACTTCACCCAGGCCTGCAGGTATTCGGTGGGGCGGTATTCGCTTTGGGGTGAGAACCAGACGATATCGGTGTCTCGCTCGACCGAACTGAACAGGGGTGTGCCGCCACCGCCACTGAAACCTACCAGTACCCCAGCCTTTGCCAGTTCGCGCATCGCCGCCTGGGTAATCGAAGTGCCCGTACCCAGCAACAGTGAGGTGGTGTTGGCGATGGGGATGTTCCAGTAGAGTGAGCGCTTACCTTCATCAGTGACATACTCTACCCGTCCGCCATTGACCAAAACACGGCAGTGTTCCAGGTAGTAAAGATTCGCGCGCTTGGAGTGGAGAATAGTTTTTAAATCTGAGGGAGAGAGGTCATCCATGAAAACTTCACTTGTTTATTGCGGGGCATGGCCTGGCTCACTTGCC
>JBDLIT010000188.1:0-6293 GCA_039714735.1 Pseudomonadota bacterium | reverse complement strand
TCCATTGATCTGACAACACCGCGCCAGCATCAGACTCGTTAAACCGCTGCTGCACTCCAGCACCAGCGATGGCTTGGCCTGGAGGCAATCATCGACAATAATCTGCAGAAAATCGGCCCCCGCCGTCCAGTTCGGCGTATACGGGATACCTTCATTCAGATTTAGCTGCGCCTGTAGGGATTCGTAACCTTCCAACTTGACCCTCTGGTTGTTGCTTGTGCGTTCGAACCCGGTGATCTCAGATCAATGTCCGACGCATAAATAAAAGCGCGATTATATCTGAGCGTGGCCTCTTAGCCATCACTGAGCCGGTCAAAAAACCCGTCAAATCCCAGATTTTACGCCACCTTGATGAGCCATATGGCTTCACCCGGTGATATTCATTATTTTTTTCATGATTTTTCAACAGGTTATATTTGGCACATTTATTGCTTATATGGCGCTGATAGCGCTTGTGATCGGCAGCAGCCTATCCACAATGTCTGATTGCCCCGAATCGAGCGTCAATCCACAACCTAGTTATACGATAACAATATCGAAAGAAGGTCTTATTCCATGAGCAGTTTCAATACCCACTTTCCATTAGGATTCAGCATTTCATCCAGCATTCTGTGCCTGTCCGTCATCTCCAGCCCTCTGCAGGCAGAAGATCTCCAACAGTCAACGGATGAAAAGGTTGACACCTTGGACGCCATCAGCGTTACCGCCTCACGCATGGAACGCGCCACCAAAGAGGTCCCTGCAGCCATCAATGTGATCGACGCCGAACGCATCGATGGTGAAAAGATGTTCAATATCAAGGATGCGATCCACGGCACTCCAGGTGTGCTGATTGATTCCAAGAGCGGCGGCTACGCCACCCGCCTGATCATTCGTGGTGCGGGCCAGAAGGCTAACTATGGGGTGCGGGAGATCATGGTGATCCGGGATGGTGTCCCCATGACCGATCCGGACAGCTTCTCCCGCTTCGACTATATCGATACCCAGGATATCGAACGCATCGAAATCACCAAAGGACCAGGCTCACTCTATGGCAGCGGCGCTGCCGGCGGCACCATTCACATCATCTCCAAATCGGTGTTCGATACCAAGGGCAACCGGATCAAGCTCGGCTTGGGCGAACAGGGACAGAAGAACCTGCACGCCAGATTCGCCAGTGACATCAACGAAGATAATGCATTCTCCATCACAGCCTCCCATCGTGAAGCGGAAAACAGCTGGCGCGACCACAATGAGTATGAATCCCAGCAATACAGTCTGAAGCATGGCCTTCGGTTGGGAAATGACGGGACCTTGGAGACCGAACTCAGTTATACCAAAGCCGATCTGCAACTGCCCGCGACCATGAGTGAGGAGGACTTCGAGAACTATCTGGATAGCGGCGAACAGCACGATACCAGCAGTATCTGGCAACACAGTGGCCGCTACTCCACCATCTGGTTCTTCAACTCCCGCTACGAACAGAAGATGGGAGACCTGACCTTCAAACCCCGCGTCTACTACAACCAGTGGGATCACTATCATCCAGTCACCGGCGCGATCAATGACAACCCCGGCACCGATGTCTTCGGTACAGATCTGGAGTTCGCCTACGACCATCAGTTGTGGGGCGAGAGTACCCTGGTGGCCGGTGTGACCGCGCGCCAGGACAAGACAGAGGATGCCAAGAAATATACCTATGCCGATCTGGAGTATGGAGAACCAAGTTGGTCAGGGACGCCTATCGTCCGCACCCTCTCGGACGAGACCGGTGAACTGTTGGAAACCGAAGACGCCACCAACACCCTTTATGGCTTCTTCATGCAGGAGACCTTACGGCCCACTGAACACACCATCGTGGATATCGGTTTCCGCTACGACCGCAATCATTTCGATATTGATAATACCGCCTATGGCGAATACAACTGGGGCAGCAGCAGTTATGACTTCTTTGACGAGCCCGAGATCACCAAGACAGACAAGACCTTCAATCTTTTTTCTCCAAAACTGGGCATCACCCATGCCATCAGCAATCAGCTCAATCTCTTCGGCATGATCGCCCAATCGGGTCAGGTGCCGTCAGAGTCGGAGATTCAGAGTAATACGGAACTGGATGCGGCCACCGCCCGCAATATCGAGGTCGGCCTGAAAGGACGGGCATTGGCATGGAGTTTCGATACCTCCGTTTATTACACCCAGGTAAAGGATGAGATTGTCTCGGTATTGCTGCCAGACAATACCACGGAATTCCAGAACGCCGGTGAAACCAGCAAGAAAGGCTTTGAATTCACAGGCCAGTACGATATCAGCGATCACTTCTGGTTGAGCGCCAGCTATGCCTACAGCGAATACAAGTTCGAGGATTTCATTGAACTGGTTCGGGATGGCCGGGATCAGATCCCGTATGACCGTTCCGGCAATCAGATCCCCTATGTGCCCAGACAGCAATACAGCCTCTCCACCGGTTACAAACATCCATCCGGTTTCAAGGCGCGGCTGCAGGCGGATACCTGGGGAGAATATTACATGGACAACGCCAACACCGAGAAGCATGAGGGTTATAAGTTTCTCACCAGCCTGATGCTGGGTTATGAAACCGGGCCTCACACCCTCGCACTCAACGTGGACAATCTCACCGACAAGCAGTACGCCACCGAGGTCAAGAAGAACACCAGTGGAGTCAAGACCTACTATGCAGGCGCGCCCCGCACCGCGATGCTCTCCTACACCTTCAATTTCTGAGGAGACCCGTCATGCAACGGCAACCCTATCGACTCTGTCTGCCGGGCCTGCTTCTGATGTCCCTCGCCACTGTCTTTCCCGGCAGTGGCGTTGCGGCTGAACCCGAATCAGACGAGCAAGCGCAAAAACAGGCTCCACCCGCCGCGCAACATCAGCATCGACGTGGGCCAAAAAAACTGCTCCTGGAAAATGCTGATGGCGCCAGCATCACCTACTGGAAACCGGATCTGACCACCCAGCCACTGGAGGCCAGCCATGGCCATATCACCCTGCCTTCCAGCGGCATGGACAATTACCATGCCGTGGTGGTCGAGAAGGACTGGGGTGACAGCGTGGAGGCGCTGATCCGCTACGAGTATCTGCGGGGAAAACCGAGCCATCGCAGCCCGGCGGAACTGGCGGGCGCCCAAAAGACCCGCTTCGAGATCGTACCGGACCCCATCCCACGGGAGCACTATCGCTATCACTCCAACCAGGCCTGGGGCTTCATTCTGCGCCTCGACGGCCAGCCCGTGGCGGAGACCAAGGTCATTCTGCAGACCGGCCATGGCAGCCTTGTCGAGGGAGTCACCGACCATGCCGGCCTTGTCAGCTTGCTAATCCCCGACGACTTTCCCGATATCCAGGCAGGAGAGAGAGACGAACGTAGTGCGGATTTCAGGGTCAAGGCGGAAACCCTGGCTGACGGCATCCGCTATCAGACTGAGCTGAGCGCCGAGTATCGGGTCAACCCGGCCCATTGGCAGTCGTTTGGCTGGGGTCTCACCGTCGCCGGGCTCGGCTTCCTGGTGGGTGGCTTCATCGGCCGCGTGGGCAAACGCAACAACAAGGGGAAGCGCAGATGAATCCGCTGAGAAACCTCTCCGTCATCCGCAAACTGGTGCAGATCAGCACCTTTGTCTTCTTTGTCTATGGCGGCGCCGTCACCGGCTACTACCTCGAAGACAAGATCAGCGGCGCCCTGCCGGCCCTGAGCTGCGCCTATGATCATCAGGGTGCCGATCTCTGCACCCTGATCCCCTTTCAACATCAGATGGACCATCGACTCGGCGCCATCATCGCCGATGGCGGCAACCTGATGATGGGGATCATGCCCACCCTGATTACCCTGGGGACCTTCCTGCTCTTCTTCGTTTTCTTGAACAAGGCCTTCTGTGGTTGGGTCTGCCCGCTGGGAACCTTTCAGGAGTTCATCCATATGCTGGGCCAGAAACTGGGGCTGCAGCGGCGGGAATCCCTGGATCATACCGTGGTGAAAAAGATCCGCCCGGTAAAATGGTTCGTACTGGTGCTACTGGTGTTCGGCTTTCCTCTGCTCACCGGTCTGGGCATGCTCAATCATGACCTGGGGGACCCCTTCTGCAGCATCTGTCCGAGCCGTATCCTAACCACCCTGGCAACCGGCGATACCACGCAGCTGCATGTAGATACCGCCAGTACCACAACCATCGCGCTCTCCCTGTTGGCCGACTTTCTGTTCGGCCTGATGATCGCCCTGGCCCTGACCCTGCGTCAGCCATTCTGCCGCATCTGCCCGATGCTGGCTCTGCATGCGGTGTTCCGCAAGCTGGGTCTGCTGCGCCTGGTGAAGAACGCCAAACCCCGCTGTGAACGCTGCGGTCTCTGTGCCGACGCCTGCCCCATGGATATCAAGGAGATCCACACCGACATGCAGCGGCACAATGTCACCTTCGAGGACTGTACCCTGTGCGGACGTTGTGTGGAGTTCTGCCCGGATAAGGATGTGCTGCAATTGAAGTACACGGTGTTTCCTGTATTTTCCGCCGACCCGCAATACTTCAAGGCCAGAAAAAAGGACCAGAAAGGCTGGGAGCAGAGCAATCTGAAACGGTTGTTCAGCAAAGGCAACAAGACAGCTGACGAGAAAGCAGGATGATACCGCTCACTCCCGTCAGCCTCAGTTTTGGAGCTGCCCTGCTGTTGGGCCTGAGCTTCGGCTCAGGCCCCTGCAACATTGCCTGCCTGCCATATCTTGGGCCGGTATTCCTGACCACGGACAACGGCATTCGCCGAGCCTGGCGCACCATTCTGCCCTTTTCCCTGGGACGCATGACCGGTTATGCCCTGCTTGGCGGGGCTGCCGGTGGGGCCGGTCTCCTGGTTGAAGATTGGATAGCCAGCCCATGGGTCCGCTGGTTTCTGGGGGGCGCGACGATACTGGTAGCACTCTCACTGCTCTGGCGGCGTTATCGCGGCAACCTGCATTGCAGCAAGCCTGCCCGGCAGCAACCGGTCAATGTTCAGCTTAATGAGACCAGTGCATCAGCTCCATTACTACCTGGCGGACTTTTTCTCATGGGCATGGGCATGGCATTGAATCCCTGCGCACCCCTGACCACAGTGATATTAGCCTCGGCTACGACGGCCAGTATCCTTGCCGGGTTGTCTTTGGGTATCGGTTTCGGCCTGGGAGCCGTCTTCATCCCCACCCTGATCTTCGCCTTTGGGGTCGCCCACTTTGGCGCACAGATCAGGGAACACCTCAGCCATTGGCGCCTGGCATTGGAGAACACCAGCGTCGGCCTGTTGATTCTGATGGGCATAGGCACGGCAATGGGTTGGATAACGCCATAATTTTCCGTGAATCACACTGTATCTGTATGTTCAGGGAATGCATGACTGGATTGCCGCGAAAGCGACCCCTCGATTATTCAGTTAGGCACTGATTGTCAAAACACGGTCTCCATATGAAGGCCGAAGTGCTCCGCAATCTCACCGCAATAATACCTTTTAATGTGGGAATTCAAACGATAAATAAAGGGGAGGTTCACACTACCCCAACATCTACCGATCCACTATTGCTTTGTTTATGTATGTATGTGTGTTTTTCTAAGAATTGGGTGGCTTCAACAGCCGGTACAGGTTTCCCAAATAGATACCCTTGAGCGAAGTCGCAGCCGTAGCCAGAAAGAATACTAAACTGTTCAGCAGTCTCAACACCTTCTGCTACAACTTTCAGCCCCAGGCTATTTGCCATGGCAATGGTCGCCTCTGCGAGTTTACTGTCGGAATTGTCCTCGGTTATATTGCAAATAAATTCACGGTCTATTTTTAGCACGTCAAAAGGGTAATTTCTTATATAGCTAAGGGAAGAGTAACCTGTACCAAAATCATCCATTGCTAATCGTATGCCAAATTTCTTTAATCTGGTAAGTGATTTATTGATATCGGTATAGCCACTCATCAATACGCCTTCAGTAATCTCCAATTCTAAACTACCGCTTGATACACCGGTCTTGTTAATTGTCTTTTTAATATAGTCGACCAGGCCTTCATCGCGAAATTGGGTAGGTGATAAATTTACGGCCATAATTAACGGCAGGCCAGTCATTTCTCGCCAGTGCGTTAATTGCTGCAAAGCTTGCTCTAGTACAAACTTTCCGATGGTTATAATTTGCCCGTTATTTTCTGCAATGGAGATAAACTCATTCGGAGGTACGAGGCCTAATTTTCGGTCACGGTAGGGATACCGGTTGCCCGGCACCCCCCGTACAGATCCCAGCGTGCGCTACTAACGCACTGGGCTCCTGCCTCGGGTTTTGGCATCAAAA
>JBDLIT010000187.1:0-6353 GCA_039714735.1 Pseudomonadota bacterium | reverse complement strand
GCCACGTACCGTGTCACGCAGATGATGCAGCTGCTCCAGATCACTCACCAGTTGCTGCTCAGAGGGCAGAAACTCGTGAATCGGCGGATCAAGCAGGCGGATGGTTACCGGCCGTGGCGCCATAGCCTCGAAGATGCCCTTGAAATCGGCCCGTTGCATCGGCAGCAGTTTATCCAAAGCCACCTGACGCTGGTCTTCGTCTTCCGCGACGATCATCTCAATCACCACCGGCAGGCGATCCACTGCGTTGAACATACGTTCGGTGCGGCACAGACCGATACCTCTGGCACCATATTTAAGCGCGTGTTGCGCATCGATGGGTGTATCCGCATTGGCCATGACCCGCAGATAGGCCTCTTCGTCCGCCCAACGCAGCAGCCGGTTGAGCTCTTCGGTAAAGTCGGGCTCCACCATCGGCACCGAGCCCAGGAAAAAGTTACCACTACTGCCGTCGATGGTAATCATATCGCCTTCACGCACCACAATACCGCCTACCACGGCCTCGCGGCGCTGCACGTCCACATGGATGCCTTCGGCGCCCGCCACACAGGGTTTACCCATGCCACGCGCCACCACAGCCGCATGGGAGGTCTTGCCACCACGACTGGTGAGAATACCCTCGGAGGCAAAGAAGCCATGAATATCTTCCGGCTTGGTCTCCTCGCGCACCAGGATGACCTTCATGCCCTGATCCTTGCCCATGATCTCAGCGCGATCCGCATCGAACACCGCCAGCCCACTGGCTGCTCCAGGAGATGCGGGCAGGCCTTGTGCTATTGCCTCCGCTTTGGAGTTGGGGTCCATACGTGGATAGAGCATCTGTTCCAGATAGCCAGGCTCGATGCGCAACAGCGCCTGTTCCTTGGTGATCAACTCCTCTTCCACCATCTCCACCGAAGTGCGAACCATGGCGACGGCGTTCATCTTGCCGTTACGGGTCTGCAGGCAGTAGAGGGTGCCACGTTCGATGGTGAATTCGAAATCCTGTATCTCTTTATAATGAGTCTCGAGATTCTGCCGCAGCTCTTCGAGCTGCCTGGCCATCTCCGGCATCTCATCGGTCATTCGATCGATGGGCTTAGGTGTGCGAATACCCGCCACCACATCCTCACCCTGAGCATTCACCAGGTACTCTCCATACAGCTTGTTCTCGCCGGTGCCCGGGTTACGGGTGAATGCCACGCCGGTGGCTGAATCGTCACCCCGGTTACCAAACACCATGGTGCAGACATTGACTGCGGTGCCGTTTGCCATGTCCGGGGTGATCTTGAACTCGCGACGGTAATCTACTGCGCGCTTGCCACTCCAGGAGCCAAACACAGCCTTGATGGAAATCTCCAGTTGTTCGAAAGGATCTTCCGGAAATGGACGGCCGGTGTGCTCTTCGAAGACCTTGAGAAAACGTTCACTGATCTCTTTCAGATCATCCCCGGACAGACCAACATCAGCAGTAACATGGGCCTTCTGTTTGACCTCTTCGAACTGTGTATCGAAAAGTTCATCCGGCACATTCATGGCTACCTTGCCGAATAGCTGGATGAAACGGCGATAGGCATCGTAACCGAAGCGTGAGTCACCGGTGTGTTCGATTACACCCTTCAGGGTTTCTGCATTCAGACCCAGGTTGAGGATGGTATCCATCATACCGGGCATCGACATGGCGGAACCGGAACGCACAGAGACCAACAGTGGGTTTTCCGCATTGCCGAATCCCTTACCCGTAGCCTCTTCGACCTTTGCCATCTGCGCATGGACCTCGTCCATAACGCCTTCCGGCAGGGTCTTGGAATCATTTGCAAGATATTCGAGACAGGCTTCTGTGGTTATCACAAACCCGGGGGGAACATTCAGCCCGAATTGCGTCATTTCGCAAAGGTTGGCGCCCTTGCCTCCTAACAACTTTTTATCTTTCCCATTACCTTCCTGAAATGAATACACGTGTCTCTTATCTGTCATCTACTTCTTTTCCTTCACTTGGGGGCAGAGTTATCTCCACCTTATTTAATCGTGTGGCTATAATAGCGGTTTTTTGTTGCCGAACAATGACTGATTCCATGGAAAAGACCTACGACCCTCACGCTATCGAACAACGCTGGTACCAGACTTGGGAGGAACACGGCTACTTCGCCCCACAGGGACGTGGAAGTGCCGTGGGAGACAGGATGTCGGGAACGGCCGCCCCACAGGGCAGCAGCTACTGCATCATGATTCCACCCCCCAATGTCACCGGCAGTCTGCACATGGGCCATGGTTTCAACAACACGATAATGGATACCCTGATCCGCTTTCACCGTATGAAGGGTGACAAAACCCTCTGGCAGCCCGGTAGCGATCATGCCGGCATCGCCACCCAGATGGTGGTTGAACGACAACTGGGAGCGGAAGGTAAGACCCGCCATGATCTGGGCCGGGAAAAATTTATCGAACGCATCTGGGAGTGGCGCGGTGAATCAGGCGGCAACATCACCAACCAGTTGCGGCGTCTTGGCTCCTCCCTGGACTGGGCGCATGAGCGTTTCACCATGGACGACGGCCTGTCCGAGGCAGTAAAAGAAGTCTTCGTGCGGCTCTATGAAGAGGGCCTGATCTACCGCGGCAAGCGCCTGGTCAATTGGGATCCGAAACTACATACCGCGGTTTCAGACCTGGAGGTGTTGTCGGAGGAAGAAAACGGCAGCATGTGGCACATGCGTTACCCCCTATCCAATGGTCAGGGGCAGCTTGTGGTAGCCACCACCCGTCCGGAAACCCTGCTGGGTGACTGCGCAGTAGCAGTCAATCCAAATGACGAGCGATATAGACACATGATTGGCGAGCTGCTTGAGCTGCCGTTGACCGGACGCAAGATCCCGATCATCGCGGATGAAGAACATGTCGATCCCGAGTTCGGCACCGGTTGTGTGAAGATTACCCCGGCTCATGATTTCAATGACTATGCGGTCTGGCAGCGTCACCGGGACGAGATAACCATCAGCGAACAGATACATGGTGGCCTGATCAACATCTTCACTATCGATGCAGCGATTCGCGACAACGAGGAAGAGGAAGGCGGCCTGATCCCTGCAGACTATATCGG
Source organism: Pseudomonadota bacterium (assembly GCA_039714735.1). Taxonomy (GTDB): domain Bacteria; phylum Pseudomonadota; class Gammaproteobacteria; order Chromatiales; family Chromatiaceae; genus JASJBU01. The sequence goes on along the minus strand of JBDLIT010000187.1, from coordinate 3,277 downwards.
CATGGACCGCTACGCGGCGCGTAAACAGGTTGTGGCGGATCTGGAGGCCGCCGGCCTGTTGGAAAAAATCGACGATCACAAACTCATGGTGCCCCGGGGCGACCGCTCAGGCGCGGTCATCGAACCCTATCTCACCGATCAGTGGTACGTGAAGATAGCCCCCCTGGCCAAGCCCGCCATAGAGGCGGTGGAAAAGGGTGATATCAAATTCGTCCCGGACAATTGGAAGAACACCTACTATGAGTGGATGCGCAACATCCAGGACTGGTGCATCAGCCGGCAGATCTGGTGGGGGCACCGCATCCCCGCCTGGTATGACGACGAGGGTAATGTCTATGTGGGACGCTCAGAAGATGAGGTGCGGCAGAAACATGGCCTGCCCGCCGACTATCCAATCAGCCAGGACGAGGATGTACTGGACACCTGGTTCAGCTCCGCCCTATGGCCCTTCTCCACTCTTGGCTGGCCGGAGGAGACCGAGCGGCTGAAGGACTTCTATCCGACCAATGTGCTGGTCACCGGTTTCGACATCATCTTCTTCTGGGTTGCTCGAATGATCATGATGGGCCTCAAGTTCATGGATGATGTGCCCTTCAAAGAGGTCTACGTGCATGGCCTGGTGCGGGACAGCCATGGGGACAAGATGTCCAAGTCCAAGGGTAATGTGCTCGATCCCATCGATCTGATCGACGGTATCGAACTGGAGCCTCTGGTGGAGAAACGCACCCGCGGCATGATGCAGCCCCAGCTGGCGAAAAAGATCGAACAGCAGACCCGCAAGGATTTTCCGGACGGCATCCCCTCCTTCGGCACCGATGCGTTGCGCTTCACCTTTGCCGCCCTGGCCACCACCGGACGCGATGTGAAGTTCGACATGGGGCGTATCGAGGGCTACCGGAACTTCTGCAACAAGCTGTGGAACGCGACCCGTTATGTAATGATGAATGTGGAGGGTCAGGACCTTGCCATTGGCGCCCCACGGACCGGCTATTCGGAACCTGTCGCCGAAATCGATCGATCTCTCGCCGACCGTTGGATCCTCTCACGACTGCAGAAGACCAAGCAGGCCGTCAACAACGCCATCCAGGGCTACCGTTTCGACCATGCCGCCCAGGCCATCTATGAGTTCACCTGGAATGAATACTGTGACTGGTATCTGGAGCTTTCCAAACCGATCCTCAACAGTGATGCAACCACCGAGGCTAACAAACGCGGCACCCGCCGCACCCTGATCCGGGTGTTGGAAAACCTGTTGAGGCTGACCCATCCGATCATGCCCTTCATCACCGAAGAGATCTGGCAACGGGTGGCGCCGATTGCTGGTGTGGGGGGGGAAACGATTATGCATCAGCCCTTCCCTAGCATGCGTCAATCACTGGTCAATGAAGAAGCGGAACAGGAGATGGCCTGGGTCATGCAGTTCATCCTCGGTATTCGCAAGATCAAGGGAGAGATGAATATCTCACCGGGTAAGCCGGTGCCGGTCTTGCTGGCCAACACCAGTGACACAGACCGCGAGTGGGTGACGCTGCACCGACCCTTTCTCGATTTTCTGGCCCGCACCGAATCCATTGCGGTATTGCCGGAAGGTGACGAGGAACCGGAATCCGCCACTGCGCTGGTGGGTGAGATGAAGATCCTGATCCCATTGTCGGGACTCATCGATAAGGATACAGAGATCAAGCGACTGGAAAAGGAGATTGGAAAATTGTCAGGCAAGGTACAACGGATCGGGGGGAAATTGGCCAATCCCAACTTTGTGGATAAGGCGCCAGCAGCAGTGGTCGACAAGGAGCGGGGCAAGCTTGTGGATGCAGAGAAGGCGTTGGCTAATCTACAGGTCCAGTTGGAGAAGATCAGGATACTCTGAATAACTTGATCCTGTGACGGATGCAGTCTTCATAAAGAGAGCATCCGTCACTCCCCGTTTTCACCTTTCAGACTGGGCCAGGCTGCGCGGAGATAGAGAATCATCGACCAGAGGGTGAGAATGGCCGCGACATAGAGTAACAAAAAACCAATGGTGTAGATCGGCATCCCGAATAGAGGACGTTCGTAGATCAACAGCAGGATGGCGATCATCTGCATGGTTGTTTTGACCTTGCCCAGCATGGAGACCGCCACCTGAGCCCTGGCGCCCAGCTCCGCCATCCACTCCCGCAATGCGGAAATCGTGATCTCCCGGCCGATGATCACGGCAGCCGGTATCGCCAGCGCCGGGGTGGGTTCTGACTGCACCAATAACAACAAGGCCACCGCCACCATCAGTTTGTCCGCCACCGGATCGAGAAAGGCGCCGAATGGCGAGGTCTGGGACCAGCGTCTGGCCAGAAAACCATCAAGCCAGTCGGTAATTGCAGCGAGCGCAAACACCAGTGCGCACGCCACCCTTGCCCAGTCAAATGGCAGATAGAAAATCAGCACGAAAACGGGGATCAGAACTATCCGCAGTAAGGTCAGAAGATTCGGGATGTTCCACATAGTGCGTTTGCTCAACCTTCATCATGAAAGATGTGATAGATCTGCTCCGCCAGTTTGGTGCTGACACCGTCAACCCTGGCAATGTCTTCAACCCCAGCCCGGGAAAGCTCCTGCATGCCACCGAACTGTTTCAGCAGCTGTTGACGACGCTTCGGTCCAATACCCGGAATCTCTTCCAGCAGCGAGCGTTGACGACTGCGCGCCCGGCGCTTTCGATGCGCCATGATAGCAAAACGGTGCGCCTCGTCCCGGATCTGTTGCACAAGATGCAAGGCCGGTGAGTCAGCAGGCAGTATAATCGGCGCTCTCCGGCCTAACAAGAAGAGCTGTTCCATGCCGGCTTTCCGGTCCGGCCCTTTTGCCACCCCAAGCAGAATCAATCCTGATATCCCCAGCTCCTGTAACACCCCACTGACTGTGCTGAGCTGCCCCTTGCCGCCATCGATAAACAGGATATCCGGTAACGCCACCTGGCCCTTTTTGATGCGCGTGTACCTCCGCTCCAGGGCCTGCTGCATGGCGGCATAGTCATCGCCAGGGGTGATGCCTTCGATGTTGAAGCGGCGATAATCCGATTTAAGCGGTCCCTGACGATTGAAAACCACACAGGACGCAACCGTCAGCTCCCCCCGGGTATGGCTGATATCGAAACACTCCATCCTCTCCGGCAGTTCCTGCAGATCCAGGGCATGTTGAAGCGACAATAGCCGCCCTTCCATATCCATGCGCGAAGCGAGCTTCGCCTGCAGCGCCAGTTCGGCATTGCCTTTTGCCATCTCCAGCCAACGGGCCCGCT
>JBDLIT010000186.1:0-6682 GCA_039714735.1 Pseudomonadota bacterium | reverse complement strand
TGTTGTTGCCGTAGCCATTGTTGCCCCAAGGACCGCCGCCCCAAAAGGCAGAAGCAGAAGCAGAAGCGACGATCAGAGCAGCAGCAGCTGCGATTTTAACAATCTTAGACATTAATTCATCCTCAAGTATAAAAAGTAGAAACCTTGTTTTAAGTGGGAACCTGCGCCACTCACGAGGTATAAGAATATAAGAATATTCTTAATTAGTCAATAACTATTTCAATCTTTTTTTCAGTAAAATTGACTGCATGGCTTGGATCGGTAGGAGGGCGCGTTCAGCATTCTCCAGTTACACCTTGGGTTCAAATAATATATTTCCAATACAAATAGATAGTGAATATTTTCAGCGAACGGGTGAATTTTTCGGGCTAGTCTGGATGGCCATAGATTCTGGCTTTGAGCAGGAGGGGTGGGGCGTTAAACAGAAAACAGGGCGCGGCAGAGTAACCACAAATCTCCGGCGCTTTTCTGAGTGCTTGGATGCTATCGAATTGTATCGAGTTTAAGTTGACCCAACGCAAACAGGCGGGCTACAAGCCCGCCTGTTCAGCTGTTACAGATCAACTGTATCAGCTCAGCCGTACAATCACCAGGGGTGACTTATTGGGCTGGAGCAACAGGAGCCTGAGGGGCAACCGGAGCACCGTAAGGAGCGCCGTAAGGTGCACCGTAACCACCACCATAAGGAGCGCCGTAACCACCACCATAAGGAGCGCCGTAACCACCACCATAAGGAGCGCCATAGCCGTAAGGACCATAGCCATAGCCACTGTTGTAACGGTTGTTACCACGGCCATAACCACTACCAGAACCACGACCACTCATGTTCATGTCGAAGTTGCCGTCACCGAACCCGTCACCCATCCAGTCATTCATGTTGTTGCCGTAGCCATTGTTGCCCCAAGGACCGCCGCCCCAAAAGGCAGAAGCAGAAGCAGAAGCGACGATCAGAGCAGCAGCAGCTGCGATTTTAACAATTTTAGACATTGTTCATCCTCAAGTATAAAAAGTAGAAACCTTGTTTAAAGTGGGGTACTTCGCCACTCATGGGTAAAGAATATAAGAATATTCTTAAATAGTCAAATTCCTCTTCAATCTTTTTTTCATATGCCTGTAAACCTCGCCTGGTAAGGCCATCGCTGACCTTACAAGTGAATGAGCCCATTCAGCCTGGACGGCCGTCAATCCTGGGTCTAAGCAGTATCGGCAAGTAATAAAACGAAAAAAGGGAGAAGCAGAGAATCCACAGAGACCCTGATAATTGAATCCACAAATCGTGGAGGTCAGGCACCAATGCCGGTGTGAAGACACGCAATACTACCGCGAGATTCAAAATAATGAAATTAATTTCAACCAGTTGTTTCGGCTGCAGTTCACGCCCGGTATGACCCAGTGTCACCCTGGCCATCATGCCCAGAGTCAATACGCCTACCGCTCCGCTGGTCAAGGCATGGGTTGCCAGGCTGTCTGGATAGAAGCCGAACTGGGCAAGGGCTTTGAGCAGAAATCCAACGATAAGCCAGCCCAAACCGGTAAACAGCACCCACAGAATTGGAACGCGCCAGATCTGCGGGTGATACCAGTCTATAAATCGCCAAGCCTGGCTGGCGGCAATACCTATAGCCAGTACCCCCAACAGCCAGGGCTGAGGGCAGACGAGTTGCATCAGGGTCCAGCCGATAATCAGGCTGAATACCAGTTGATCGCGTAATTTGTTAGATACAGGTTTGGATTCGGCAACGGCCTTTTCGGTGAAGAAGGGCAGCACCCGGCCACTGACCAGGGTCAACAGTATCAGGATCATGTTCAGCATCAGATCTATGCCCTTATTTGCGAATGCTGCAACCCCGAGCGCCTCCAGGTGCACCAGCAGGTTGGCCAACCCCATCGTGGCTATCAGTGGCAGGAAGATCCGGTTGATCTTGTTCCGGCTCTTGATCAAGGGCTGATAAAGCGCCAGGGTGAGCAGTGGCAGAAAACTGATATCGATCAGCGCAATCAATGGTGCCGGCACACTATATATAAAGGGTGTGACACGGCCCAAGAGCCAGATCAGCGTCAGCAGGGCCAGCGGTGTTCCTTTCAGCGTGTCGATGCCTGTCCAGTTTCTGACCGCAGTGAGGATAAAGCCGGCGATGACAGCGCTGGTATATCCAAACAGCATCTCGTGGCTGTGCCAGCCAATTAATCCATAATGGGCCGGGGGAGGCAATAAGCCGAACCAGATGGCTAACCAGATTCCCAGCAAGGCTACACCGGAGAGTGCCGCCACAGAGAAAAAAGGGCGAAAACCCAAGGCAAAGGGAGTCAATCCCTTAACTGGTTGCGGATTGGGTGGCTTTTCACCCAGTGGTATGACGGGCATAGTTTATTAGCTGAAAAGTTTGCTGAAATCAGGAGACTAATGAGCTGTCGGTTAACAGGCCTTGATATGCGTCAAGCATATAAAAAGGCAGGGTGGGCGCCACCCACCGTAAGCAGCAGATCTAACCGTTAAATGTGGGTGGCGCCCACCTCGGGAATGAGGGATGAAAAATTATCATTTACGTCGAAACAACAGGGGTGCGACATCCTCGAAGGTCGAGGCAAAATGCACCTTGATGCCCTTTCGGATATGTTCCGGGACCTCCTCGTAGTCGTTACGATTGTCGTCCGGCAGGATCAGTTCACGTAGCCCGGCACGGCGCGCGGCGATGACTTTTTCACGGATGCCGCCGACTGGAAAGACCTGTCCGGTGAGAGTCAGTTCACCAGTCATGGCGAGCTTGCGTACCGATTTGTTGAGCGCAAGGGAGAGCAGGGCCGAGGCCATGGTGATACCGGCTGAAGGGCCGTCCTTTGGGGTGGCGCCTGCCGGCACATGCAGGTGAATGAACGATTTCCGGAAAAATTCAGGATCAGTGCCGAAATCCTCGGCATGACTCAGGATGTAACCATAGGCGATCTCCGCCGACTCACGCATCACGTCGCCCAACTGACCGGTGAGTTTGAAACCACGGTTGAATTCATGGGTCTTCACCGCCTCAATACTCAGGGTGGCGCCGCCCATGGCGGTCCAGGCCAGGCCGGTGACCACTCCCGCGCCACTGAGATTGCGTTCGTCACGGAATACCGGTCCGCCAAGATAATCCTTCAGGTCGTCAACACGAATATCGATGGGCTTTTTCTGTCCCTCAAGAATCTTCACCACCGATTTGCGCACGATCTTGCCGATCTGTTTCTCCAGCCGCCTGACCCCGGCGTCCCGGGCGTAGCCGTCGATAATCGCCTTCAGCACCGCACTGTTGAGTTTGATGTCTCGGCGTTTGAGGCCGGCTCTGTCCAACTGCCGGGGTACGAGATATTTACGCGCAATCTGCAGCTTTTCGCTGGCGATGTAGCCGGATAGCGAGATCATCTCCATGCGGTCGAGCAGCGGCCGGGGGATAGTGTCGAGCTGGTTGGCGGTACAGATGAACAGCGTCTTGGAGAGATCGAAGCGCAGGTCGAGATAGTGGTCGAGAAAATCGCTGTTCTGCTCCGGGTCGAGCACCTCGAGCAGGGCGGAGGCCGGATCGCCCTGGTAGCTGGCGCCGATCTTGTCGATCTCATCGAGCATGATTACCGGGTTCTCGGTGCCGGCATCCTTCAGGGCCTGGATGAACTTACCCGGCATGGCGCCGATATAGGTGCGCCGGTGGCCCTTGATCTCCGCCTCGTCGCGGATGCCCCCCACGGAAAAACGGAAGAACTTGCGTCCCAGGGCCTCGGCGATGGAGTGGCCGATGGAAGTCTTGCCCACGCCGGGCGGTCCCACCAGCAGGATAATGGAACCGGCGATCTGGCCTTTCATGATGCCCAGGGCGAGGAATTCCAGGATGCGCTCCTTGACGTCCTGCAGGCCGTAGTGGTCCTTATCCAGCACCTTGCGGGCATGCTCAAGGTTGAGTTTGTCCTCCGAATCTATACCCCAGGGCAGCAGGGTGATCCAGTCCAGATAGTTGCGGGTCACCGAGTACTCCGGCGAGCCGCGCTCCAGCACCGCCAGCTTGTTCATCTCTTCGTCGACCCGGGTCTGGGCCTGCTCGGTGAGGGTGAGTTTTTCCAGGCGTTCCTTGAAGCGATCGATCTCAGCGGTGCGGTCGTCCTTCTCGATACCCAACTCCTTCTGGATTACCTTGAGCTGTTCGCGCAGGAAGAATTCACGTTGTTGCGTCTCCATACGCTCTTCCACCGATTTGCGGATCGAGTGCTGCGCCTTGGCCAGTTCCAGCTCCCTGTGCAGCAGTTCCAGGACCTTCTCCATGCGCGGCAGCAGCTCGATGGTTTCCAGTACGCCCTGCAGTTGATCCTTGTCGGAGGCGGTCAGGCTGGCGGCAAAATCGGTCAGGTGCGAAGGATCGTCCGGCCCGAAACGGTCGAGAAACATGCGCAGTTCTTCCGCATACAGCGGGTTTAGCGGCAACAGCTCCTTGATGGAATTGATGATGGCCATGGAGTAAGGCTTGATCTCCTTGGCCTTGTCCTGTGCCGGTTCCGGCAGGTACTGCACCTGGGCCGTGTAGGGTGGTTTTTCCCCAAAGATCTTTTCGATGCGAAAGCGCTGCACACATTCTACCAGCACCTGTAAGCGGCCTTCCGATTGCTGCACCCGATGGATACGGGCTACCGTACCGATGGATTTGAAGTCTGCCGGACCTGTGGTCTCAGCAGTCTCAGCAGTAGAGAGGATGATGCCTATGAGATGTTGGTTACTGCTGGTCGCGGCTTCCATGGTGCTCGACCAGTGCTCGGTCTCCATCAGTAGGGGCACCGCCTGACCGGGAAAGAAGGGCCGGGCCGCCACCGGCAGCAGGTGAATGACACCCGGCATTACATCGCTGGTGCGCGCCAGGGTGTTGTCACTGATGACCTCGATCGGGTCCTGATTATTTTGTATTTCGTCCACCATATCTTCCGCCGGTTATCGTATGTCTGGTTAACATGGGGCTGGTTCGCTGCTTTTCAACCTGGCCGCCGTGTCCAATGTAATGTTTCAGCGTGCACCCATGTATATGTTCAATCAGGTTTTTCAATGGACTCAGAGGCCAATCTATTGGCCAGGTGGGCAAACTCAATCAGACTCAACTGTTCCGGCCGGGTGGTTGGATCTATGCCGGCGGCTTCGATCTGCTCGACATCGAGCAATTTCCTCAGGCTGTTGCGCAGGGTCTTGCGGCGCTGGGAAAAAGCCTGGTTGACCAGCTGGCGGAATACCTCCCAGTCATCGATCCGGCAGGGTGGCGAGGAATGCGGTGTCAAACGCACAAAGGCCGAGTCGACCTTGGGTGGGGGATTGAAGGCGCCGGGTCCGATAATAAACAGGGCATCGACCTGGCATCTGGCCTGCAGCATGACCGAGAGGCGGCCATAGGTTTTACTGCCGGGTTCCGCCGCCATGCGCTCAACCACCTCTTTCTGCAGCATGAAGTGCATATCTTTGATGTTGTCAGACTGATCCAGCAGATGGAACAGGATCGGGGTGGAGATGTTGTAGGGCAGGTTGCCTACGACCCGGAGAGGCCTTTCCGGGTTGGCAAGCGTTGTGAAGTCGAATTTAAGTGCATCGGCTTGGTGGATCAGCAGTTCCCCCACGGGTGCACAAAGACGGGACAGGGGTTCGATCAGATCCCGGTCCAGTTCCACCGCCTGCATCTTTTGCAGGATAGCGAGTAACTCCAGAGTGATCGCCCCCTGGCCGGGGCCGATCTCGACCAGGTTGTCACCCGGTTGTGGATCAATGGAGTAGACGATGCGCTGGATGATGCTCGGATCGTGCAGGAAGTTTTGGCCGAACCTTTTTCTAGCCTTATGAATCAATGGGTTACCCTTGCTTTTATCAAGCATTACAATCAGTTAGAGATTCCTATATGGGAAATACCCACGGAAACCAACCAGTTAGTTTCTAATGGGGTGCGATTTAGAGTCGCATCGATTTTCGCATCGGTAAAAAATGATCACGTGGTTAATGATATCACTTGAGGTGATTTGAGCTATTACATTGCTTACCTTGATCGCTTGAAGATTTGAGAGAATGCTTGGGCGGAGTATTCTATAAGTTCGGGAAGGGGGCTAAATGGAAATTTGGTTAGCTAGTCTCCGTCCAGAAACACCGTTTTCACCATGAAGAACACAAAGGGCACAAAGTTTATTAAATAGCAGTTAAAGGGGTCGGTGACAAATAAGAATTGTTTACCTCTTGTGCCACTTACCTGATGCCAAGAAAACCCCGCATGTATAGGGCGGGCGTACTGGCCCATATTGTTCAAAGGGGAAATAACCGGGATGTCTGCTTTTTCGCTGCGGTTTGGAGCCGGCCCAAGTTCAGGTTGTTCGTCAAGCAGTAAGTTTTTCCATGCCTCTGAGATTCGGCAACAGACAGAAATGGCTTTGGGCTACAGTGTTGGGTACAGTATCCGAGGATGCCCAAGACGTTTGGGGTGGCAGGATAAAAGGATAAAAGGGGTCGGAGCCCTTTATTGCTAGTCAGGCGGATGGTAAAGTCCACTAAGTGCTATAAGAAGAGGCGAAGCATGCCAAGAAAACCACGTTTCTACCTGCCTGACATCGCCGTTCATATCGTTCAGCGTGGCCACAGCCGTCAGCCCGTATTTTTTGAGAAGGATGACTATACAGCTTACCTGGAGTGGTTGGGTGAGGCAGC
>JBDLIT010000185.1:0-6733 GCA_039714735.1 Pseudomonadota bacterium | reverse complement strand
ACGGCCGATGAAGGCGACGATGGGCTTATCGTTGTCCATCAGCATCAGGCGATGGCGCAGGGCGCGTTTGTTGTCGTACTTGGGATCGATGTTGTCCGACCCGTAGCGCGCAGGTAGGAGGTGGTCCACCTCGGGATTCCATGCATCGTAGTCGATGCCGTTGAGCACGCCGCCATACTTCATCTGGTGGGTATGCAGGGTAGGCTCAAGGCCAAAACCCTGGCCCTGATCCCGCGTTTCTACCGCATAACGCGGTGAGACCGTGGTGATGAAATTGGAGTATACGATGCCGCCCTTGAGCAGGTTCAGGGCGTGCAGATTATTGTTGTCACGCAGCCGGTTGTAATCGAAGAAACGATCCGGGTCATGCAACCCGGCGGCTCGCAGCATCTCCATGCCGGTGACCCCCTGGTGCTTGTAGTTATGAATGGTAAAGCAGGCCCGGGGGTGGGTCATGCCCATCTGCTGATAGATCTCATAGAGCAATACCGGCACCAAGGCCGTCTGCCAGTCGTGGCAGTGGATGATGTCCGGATGCTTGCCGGACATCCAGAGGAACTCCATGGCCGCCCGGGAGAAGAACGCAAAACGCAGGATGTCGTCGGGAAAGCCGTAGATGCTGCCCCGGTTAAAGAAGTTGTCACCGGAATGAGGTTCGATGAAGAAACACTTGCGATCGTGCACGAAGCCGAAATAGACAGTGCAGTGGATCGCTCCATCGTACCAGGGCACCCACAGGTCGTTGTAGACCTCGTGGAGTTCATAGACGTGGTCATAACGCAGGTTGTCATACTTGGGCAGTATGACCTCCACATGGTTGCCGCGTATGGCTAACTCGCCGGTAAGTCCGAATACTACGTCCGCCAGTCCACCCACCTTGGCCACCGGGGCCATCTCGGGGCTGATATGCACAATAAACAACTCAGGACGCTGCTCGGCAACCGGCATCTGGGCAGGCATCTCATCGGGCACAGGTTCTTCCACGTGCACCGATTCCGCCTCGGCCTGCATCGGCATGGGTTGGGCTGCGTCGGGTCTTTTCGATTGAGTGGCGGGTTGTTTTTCTGTGGCAGGTTCCGGAACGGATTCAGGTTCCGGCTTCATCGGAGCAGGGGGCTCGGAGGCTGGCTTGGAAGGTGTGGATGGCGACGTTGGCTTAACAAGTTTTTCTGCTGGCTGTGAGGATTCTTTCACTGTCGGGTCTGAGGCTGCCGTTGCAGGCATGTGGCTGCTAGGCGGAGTCTTGACGGGTTCCTTGGCCGCGGGAAGCTTTACTTTCTTTGCACCATTACGGTGCGCGGCAGATTTTTTAGCCGTATGACCGATGCCAGTTTTAACCGCAGGGGGCGGCCCGGACTTTGCGTCGGCAGCCGGGGATGCAGTGGCTGTTTTAGATCTGACTTGCTTCTTAGTGCTCGAAGTTTTTTTTGCCATGTTGCATTCCTTACTACGTTCTCGTTCCCGGGGCGTAGCGCCTCAGGGCCTCAAATCGGGTGGACCCAGGAGGACTGTTCAGCAGTCCCCTCCACCATCGCGACACGCTGAATCACAATACCGGCCAAGGCCGGAAGGTTCAAGCAGAATAGGGGGCGAGGCTTCCTGCTGTCATCTGAGCCTCATGAAATACTTATCTGCTCATCGTTGGTGTGATGCCCTGTAAGTTATTTCAAATCAATATGTCATCTTAAAGAAGAGGTATTTTATAGATTCGTGCTGCGTTAATCGCAGGCCGGAGATGACTTGGGTCAGGTAATTGTGATTCAGTCTGAACCAGCGGCGGTTCTCAGCGTCAAATCAGCAATCAAGGTGCAATTCATTCAACTGTAGTCGTCCGGTCAACTGGAAACGGCTCTCCATTAAGGACCAAATCATGCGTTTTTCAATAAAAACTGTCGTGTTATTTCTCTCTCTGTTGATCTCGATGCCGCTCGCTTGGGCAGATGATTACGATGATACCATCAGGATATTCATGAATGCGGGAGGGAGTGGCGCGTTTTTCGAACAATCAGCGGGTTATGCCGTGTTTCCGTCCATCGGCAAAGGCGGCATCGGACTTGGTGGCGCCTATGGTAAGGGAAAGGTCTATGCCGGGGGCGTCCATGTCGGAAATACCTCAATGACCCAGCTGACGATCGGTCTGCAGCTGGGCGGGCAGGTCTATAGCCAGATCATTTTCTTCCAGGATCAACGCGCTTTTGATGAGTTTACTAATGGAAATTTCGAGTTTGGGGCCCAGGCTTCCGCGGTGGCGATTACTGCCGGTGCTTCTGCTACAGCCTCAACCACCGGTACGTCGGCGGGTCTGAGTGGTGGGAAAAACGACGCGACCACTGTAGGTAAATACCAAAAAGGCATGGCAGTGTTTACCGTGGCCAAGGGTGGCTTGATGTATGAAGCGACTCTTGGCGGGCAGAAATTCAGCTACACGCCAAATTAGTCAGTCAGTCAGAAAATTGCCAGACTGCCGGTTAGCGCGACTGGCAGTCTGGGGTCTAGCTAAGGGGCGGTTTTGTGTTGGTGTACATTGAGTTAGTGCAACAGGTGTACTGAATTTGGTTTGACTGTCGCCAGCAGAGGAGTATGCAGGTAGGGCAAAAAGTCAATTGATGTCTCATCGGCGCCCCCTTGAATGGGTTGCAGCCAGCGAGCAATGGTTTCAAGAGAGGATAGCAGGTGACTGTCCATGCTCAGCCGTAACCGTGACTCATGCAACTGATGTTTCACCTCATCAGGTGTTTGCTCAAGTTGTTTGGATAGCAATGCAGTCATTTCATCGGGTTGATGGGTCAAACGCCTCTCTGCCTCATTCAGCGCCTGGAGTAGAGGGATGAGCGATTTGGCGCGATCGGTTTGCAGGAATTCGTCTGTTGTTACCAGATGGAAACTCTTGATGTAGATGCCGGGCGCAGAGATGATCCGTATATTATTTTCTTGAAGCTCAAGCGCCTGGCTCAGGTAAGGTTCACGGCTGGACATTACATCGATCAGTCCATTTGCAAGCGCCGCAGGCAGGCGATCGGCAGGCATGAAGACTGGCGTAATGTCTTGTTCAGTCATACCATGTTTGATCAGCAGTCGATCCAGAAACAGATGAAAAGCAACCCCAGGCTGGGTTCCGATGCGTTTACCGCGTAGGTCTTCGGGGCCCGCGATCCCGCGATCTTTGCGCACCGCAAGCTTAATTTCATTGTCACATTGGCCAATGGTGGCGATCAGCCGCAGATTTGGGTGATTCAGCGCATGTTTTACAAAGGGTGCTCCAGCGACGACCGCGAGATCGGCCTGCTTGTTGATCAAAGACCTGATTGCCACCTCACCCGTATCCTTGGCCTCCAGTTCAAGCTGTATCCCGAACTGTGTATAAAGATCCTGATCATCAGCCAGCCTGATCAGACCTGTGAGTAGTGTGTTTGTGTTCGCCAGTTTAAGATGTTCTGCCGTGAAAGCAGGCGTACTTAACCAGAGCAGAACGAATGCTAAGCAAAGAGAAGAAATACTTCTGTTATGGGGCATTTTTGTCCATGTTTCCATTCTTATCGTAATCTTTTGTTTCATCTGATGTTCTCACTTATTTGTCGTTTTGAGTTGACGTGGTAAGTCCTGAACTCCATGGCGATGCCAATGAAACCAGTGTGGAATGCGAGTTATCGGCAGCCCGGGAGAGACCTTTAGTTCCTTTTTTCATACACTAAGGTTCAACGGCGACAGGCATGGATGGTTCATGAGGTCGTGGAAGGGGTGGAGAGCGTCCATTCAGATATCAGGCGCTGGGTAGTAAGCCATCTGTTATTGTGTACCCTGTCACAAAGGTAACAGGGGAAAAGCCGTATCTTGGGCTGAATTTCGGAAACTAAAGCCTAAAGCCCCCGAAAATATGAGGCTTGCTCGAATAAGCTCCTGCGAGTATAAGTTGATTCCCAATTAGACCGGCAGTAGGGCGTGTGCCGGCCTGAGCTATTTTTTGACTCATCATGTATTTTGCTGATATCACCATGATTTAGGGTGTGCATGGAATCCAATCTGAAAAAGACTTCATCGCAGGAAGCGGTTTTTGAATTGAAGGCCGGAAACTTCACCTTACCCAACTTGCGGTTGTTGAGTGCCAATCTGGATGCACTGGACGAGCAGTTGTTGGCGCGTGTTCAGCAGGTCCCCGGTTTCTTCCGGAATACCCCTGTCGTCATTGATCTCAGCCTGGTGGCGGAGCATGACGGCGACATCGATTTCGCATTGCTGGTGGGCTTAATGCGGGGTTATGGGATGGTGCCGGTTGCTGTTCAGGGAGGGTCCGCCAAACATCAGGAGATGGCGCAGTTTCTGGAGCTCGCAGTACTTTCGAAGTCCAAAGACCGAAAATCTGCTGAGCCTGTTCCTGTGGCAAGAAAGAGGCCTGAAGCCAAGCCGACATCCGCAAAACTGATAGACAGGCCCGTACGTTCGGGCCAACGGGTCTATGCTGCGGGACGGGATCTGATAATCCTTGCCTCAGTGAGCAGTGGGGCAGAGGTGATCGCCGATGGCAATATCCATATCTATGGGGCATTGCGCGGCCGCGCCTTGGCAGGGGTCAAGGGCAACCGGGATGCGCGGATTTTTTGCCAAAAGCTGCATGCGGAACTGGTGGCGGTGGCCGGGCAATATCGCGTTAGCGAGCAACTCGAGGCCTCTCGTCTGGGAGGGGCTGCACAGGTTATGCTGTCCGCTAACAAATTACTTATCGAAAAACTGTAACTACGGAACTGCATCGTAGAGGAGACTGAATTGGCGAGAATTATTGTTGTAACCTCGGGTAAAGGCGGGGTTGGCAAGACCACCACCAGTGCTGCATTTGCCATGGGCCTGGCTTTGCGAGGTCATCGCACAGCGGTCATCGACTTCGATGTGGGATTGAGAAATCTGGACCTGATCATGGGCTGCGAAAGACGTGTGGTTTATGATCTGGTGAATGTTATCAATGGTGAGGCGAACCTCAATCAGGCGCTGATCCGGGACAAGCGTTGTGATTCTCTTTATGTCCTGCCGGCCTCCCAGACCAGGGACAAAGAGGCCCTGACCCGGGATGGGGTGGACCGTATATTGACGGAGCTCTCCGAGACTTTCGATTATGTGATATGTGATTCACCGGCCGGGATCGAGCATGGCGCCACCATGGCGATGTATTTTGCCGATGATGCAGTGGTGGTGACCAATCCGGAGGTCTCCTCGGTGCGTGATTCGGACCGTATGCTCGGTATCCTGGCCAGCAAGTCGCGCCGGGCGGAGAACGGCAGTGAACCGATCCGTGAATACTTGTTGTTGACCCGCTATTCACCAGAGCGGGTGAATAACGGTGAGATGCTCAGTGTCGATGACGTTCAGGAGATCCTGGCTTTGCATCTGCTGGGTGTGGTGCCTGAATCACAGGCGGTGCTGAATGCCTCCAACTCCGGAACTCCGGTAATCCTCGATTCCAGCAGTGAAGCAGGCCAGGCCTACGATGATCTGGTTTCCCGCTATCTGGGAGAGGATCTACCCCACCGGTTTCTGGAAGTGCAGAAAAAGGGTCTTTTTGGCCGTCTGTTTGGGGGTTGATAATCATGGGATTGCTCGACTACTTTCGTTCAGAAAAGAAGAATTCCGCAGGCGTCGCCAAGGAGCGATTACAGATACTGGTTGCCCATGAACGGTCGGAGCGCAACAAGCCCTCCTATCTGCCCCAACTCCAGGAGGATATCCTGAACGTCATCCGCAAGTACGTGGCGATTGACCAGGATGCCATTTCAGTGAATCTGGAACGCAACAGTACCCAGGAGATCTTGGAGTTGAATATTGTGTTACCGGAACATCGCTCCACCGGCGCTGCATCCGGTTAGAATATGATGCTGCGATACTGATCAGTAATACCTATTATAACGACGGAATAAATAGTTTAATAATAATAGTAATTTAATTATATTCTAATATACTTTTCCTCATTGGGGGCTGTCACCTATCTGCTTCCTTTCAAGTATTTACATATAAATTATTTTTTTGAGGAATCGACTATGAATATTATTAAGGTTGCAACTGCTGCCGCATTGATCGCCACTTCTGCTTCGGCATCCGCCTGGTGGGGTAATAATGGAGATTTTATGGATGACTTCTTCGGCGATGCTGCCGGTGATTTCGACTTCTCCTTCAACATGAGCGCCCGTGGAAATGGCTATGGCCGTGGTTACAACGCCTATCGCGACTACTACGGTTATGGTGCTCCCGTTTATGGTGCTCCTGCATTGACTGAAGAGCAGCAGGCTGCCTTTGTCGAACAGCAGACAGCGTTCGCCGAGCAGCAGCAGAAGGCATTCGAGCAGGCGGCTGCCGCCCAGCGCCAGCAGTTTGAGCAGTTCGATACCGATCCCCGCACCACCATGGATACCGAGTTCAAGGCCAGGCAAGAGGCCATGCAAGCTCAACGCGCCCAGATGCTGGAAGAGATGGAGAAGTCCGCTCCCGCAGACCGCGAGGTGCCTGCTCACATCGCCAAGCACATCGAAGCGTCTCAGGCGCGTCACGATGAGATGGTCAAAGAGATGGAGAAGTTCTCAGCCACAGACCGGGAATTACCGGCGCACATCGCCAAGCGTATCGAAGAGTCTCAAGCGCGTCGCGATGAGATGACCAAAGAGATGGAAGTCCGCCGTGCGGCAATGCAGCAGAAGATGGAAGAGTATCGATCTGCAAGCATGGAGCGCGTACCTTTCGGGCCGGCCCGTCA
>JBDLIT010000184.1:0-6938 GCA_039714735.1 Pseudomonadota bacterium | reverse complement strand
CAGGTGGTCACGGTGGTTGAGTCAGCCTTGCCGCTGGATATTACCATCACGACCTCGGCCAACCCGGTGGTCGCTGGTGACACGGTGACTTACACCCTGACGGTGAACAACACCTCTCTGCTGCCGGTGGATGGAGTTTCGGTTCTGCTGCGGATGCCCACTGAACTGAGCTTTAATGATACTGTGGACGTGGAGCCTGATCCGGCAGGTTGTAATGCAGGCAGTTCCGTCACCTGCGAGCCTCTGGAAGAGGCGAGTTGGGATCTTGGAACGTTGGCTGCTAGTGAAGTCCGGACGATCACTATCAATGCCTTGGTGGATCCCACTCTGCTTAGTGGCGACCTGATAGTGGCTCCTGTACGGGTGTCTGCTACAAATATGCTCGATGTCATCGATCTACTCGATGTCATCGCAGTGCAAAACTAGAGAGGTGACACCAGACTCAAGGAAATACCTATAACAAAAAAAACTAGACTCCATGCCTTACCCCTCTTCCGACCAGCTTCGGAAGAGGGGTTTTATTTTCCACTGAAATATTATGTCTGATTTTCTTCAGTCAGTTCCCGCATTCAATTCCAGGTGCAACCTGCTGATATGGATCTCTACTTGTCAATCTTGAACTGGCGAAATATGTTTGATTTGGTATTTCGTGATTCAGTATCGTTTTGAAATGAAAAACCTAACCATCTAGGCCAATAGTGAGGATATGGTTCGAGCTAACAGTTTGAAATTGGTGTTGAAACACTTCTAGCTCTCAACTTTCAGAGTCAGCAACTGACACATTGCACAGGTAAGCTATCCCTGCCGTTCCGACCACCCGATCAATTTGGGTTATCATCAATCAATGACACTTTCCAATTTCCATCCTGCGGTCTCGGCCTGGTTCGAGGCGGACTTCGAGGCGCCTACCGAGGTGCAAACTCAGGCCTGGCCGGCGATCCGCGAGCAGCGCCATACGCTGATCGCGGCGCCCACCGGCTCCGGCAAGACCCTCGCCGCCTTTCTCGCCGCCATCGATGCCTTGGTAAAGGAGGGACTGGAGCGCGGCCTCTCCCACGAAACTCATGTGCTCTATGTCTCGCCGCTCAAGGCGCTGTCCAACGACATCCAGAAAAACCTGCAGCAGCCACTCAACGGCATCCGTGACAAACTCCTGGAACAGGGTCTGCCGGATGTACCGGTCTCCGCATTGGTGCGTACCGGCGATACGCCGGCCGGGGAGCGTGAACGCATGCGCCGGGAACCGCCGCATATCCTGGTCACCACCCCCGAGTCACTGTATATCCTGCTCACCTCCGAATCCGGGCGCAACATGCTCTCCACGGTTCGTTCGGTGATCGTCGACGAGATCCATGCCCTGGCGGGCAACAAGCGGGGCTCCCACCTCAGCCTGTCGCTGGAGCGCCTCGCCGCCCTCTGCCCCCTACCACCGGTGCGCATCGGCCTGTCCGCCACGCAGAAACCCATTGAGGAGATGGCCCGGTTTCTGACCGGAGCTGATGAAGGCTGCACCATCATCGACACCGGTCATGTGCGCCGGCGGGATCTCGCCATCGAAGTCACCGGTTCACCCCTGGAAGCACTGATGGCCAACGAGGTCTGGGCAGAGATCTACGACCGTCTGGCGGAGCTGATCGAGGCCCACCGCACCACCCTGATCTTCGTCAATACCCGGCGCCTGGCGGAGCGCGCAGCCCGCTTTCTCAGCGAACGTCTGAGTGAAGAGCAGGTCACCGCGCACCATGGCAGCTTGTCCCGCGAGCATCGCCTGGATGCGGAACAGCGCCTGAAGAGCGGCCAACTAAAGGCCTTGATCGCCACCGCCTCCCTGGAGCTCGGCATCGACATCGGCGATGTAGACCTGGTCTGCCAGTTGGGCTCGCCCCGCTCCATCGCCGGTTTCCTGCAGCGAGTGGGCCGCTCCGGCCATGCGGTGCATGCGATCCCCAAGGGCCGCCTGTTCCCTTTGTCCCGCGACGACCTCATCGAGAGCGCGGCGCTGCTGGATGCTATCCGGCATGACGAACTCGACCGCATCCGGATACCCGACCAGCCCCTCGACGTACTGACGCAACAGATCGTCGCTGAAGTGGCGAGCCGTGAATGGAACGAGGACGAACTCTACCGGCGACTTTGCCATGCCTGGCCCTACCGTAATCTCACCCAGGAGAGCTTCAGTGAATTGGTGCGCATGCTGGCGGACGGCTTTTCCACCCGCCGTGGCCGGCGCAGCGCCTGGCTGCATCGCGACGCGGTGCATGGCCAGCTCCGGCCACGCCGCAGCGCCCGTCTTACCGCGCTGCTCAACGGCGGCGCCATTCCGGATCAGTTCGACTACCAGGTCATCCTCTCCCCGGAAGGTCATCTGGTCGGCACCCTGAACGAGGACTTCGCCTTCGAGAGCCTGCCCGGGGACATCTTCCAGCTGGGCAACACCTCTTACCGCATGCTGAAGATCGAACAGGGCAAGGTGCATGTGGAGGACGCCAAGGGCCAGCCACCCAACATCCCCTTCTGGTTCGGCGAGGCGCCCGGGCGCAGTGACGAACTGTCATGGGCCGTATCGCGCCTGCTCGAGCGCATCGAGCAGCAACTCGATAGTGGTCTGGAGGCGACCACCGACTGGCTGATCAGCGAATACCGGCTGCCCCGGGGAGCGGCGTTTCAACTCACCCAGTATCTAGGGGCCGCCAAGGCGGCGCTGGGCGTGCTGCCCAACCAGTCGAGGATCATCTTCGAACGCTTCTTCGATGAAGCGGGAGACATGCACTTCGTCATCCACTCACCCTTCGGCTCCCGGCTCAACCGGGCATGGGGCCTGGCGCTGCGCAAGCGCTTTTGCCGCCGCTTCAACTTCGAACTGCAAGCGGCCGCCACCGAAGACAATGTGGTGCTCTCCCTGGGCCCCACCCACAGCTTTCCCCTCGAGGAGGTGAAGGGCTATCTCAAGGCAAAAACTGTCAGAGAAATTCTGATCCAGGCCCTGCTCGCTGCCCCCATGTTCGCCACCCACTGGCGCTGGAATGCGACTATCGCCCTGGCGGTGATCCGCAACCGCAACGGCAAACGCACCCCGGCCCAGTTCCAGCGCAGCGACGCGGAGGACTTGGTCGCGGTGGTCTTCCCCGATCAGCTCGCCTGTTTCGAAAACATCGCCGGTGACCGGGAGATCCCCGATCACCCTCTGGTCAGGCAGACCATCAGCGACTGTCTGCATGAGGTGATGGACATCGACGGCCTGGAGCAGCTTCTCAAACGGCTCGAAGCCAACCAGATCGAGGTCGTCGCCCGGGATCTGGCGACCCCCTCGCCCCTGGCCCAGGAGATCCTCAATGCCCGCCCCTACGCCTTTCTCGACGATGCACCGGCGGAGGAGCGCAGAACCCTGGCCGTGCAGCAACGCCGTTACCTGGATCCGGCCAGCGCCGCGGATATCGGGCGTCTCGACCCTGCGGCAATCGAGCGGGTCTGCAACGAAGCCTGGCCGGAGCCCAGAACCGCGGATGAACTGCACGATGCCCTCTATGTGCTCGGGTTTATCACACTGATTGAAGGTGAAAAGGGCACACGCAGTACCGACAACCCGATAGATTCGTTGACCTTCGACTGGCGACATCTATTCACAACCCTGATGGATCAGCAACGGGCAACCGAACTCACCACACCGAACGGCGGCAGGCTCTGGGTGGCCAGGGAGCGCTTGGGCGAACTGCTGGCGCTTTTCCCCAACGCCCCCCTTACCCCGCCCTTGAGTCTGTTGGATGAACCAGCAACCCTAGCAAAGGAAGATGCACTCAAGGAGATCATCCGCAGCCGCTTGGAGGGGCTGGGACCGGTGACCGCGCAAACGCTGGCAACGCCTCTGAGTCTGCCCACCAGCGAGATCGACTTTGCCCTGTTGGCCCTGGAACAGGAGGGCTTTGCAATCCGTGGCCAATTTACCGGCAATCACGCCAGCGAGACCGAATGGTGCGAGCGAGGCCTGCTGGCGCGCATCCACCGCTACACTCTGAAACAACTGCGCAGCGAGATCGAACCGGTGGCCCCGGCGGATTTCATGCGCTTTCTGTTCCACTGGCACCGGCTCGACGAGCAGGAGCGCGGCGAAGGAGAAGAGGCCCTGGCTGCCGCTATCGCACAACTGGAAGGCTTCGCGGTGCCGGCCGCCGCCTGGGAGGCTCATATCTTACCAGCGCGGGTACGGCGTTTCGATCCGCAGATGCTGGACAATCTGTGCGCCAGTGGTCGACTGACCTGGCTGCGCGCTAACCTACCCGCCTCACGGGACAGCGAGGGCAAGCGCCGTCATAAGGCTGCACCAGTGCGTGTCACCCCAATCCTGCTCCTGGAGCGCGCCCATCTGCACAACTGGCTCGATGCAAATGCCCGGGATGATGGCATTCAGCTCTCTTCCGGGGCCGGCAAGGTCATGCAATACCTGCAGGATTACGGTGCATCATTTCTTACTGATCTTATCCACGGCACGGGAATGCTTCGGACTCAGGTGGAAAGCGCCCTCGGTGAACTGGTCGCCACCGGCCAGGTAACGGCAGACAGCTTTGCGGGCCTGCGCGCCCTGATCTCGCCGAACTCGAAAAAACGCCGCCACAGTCCGTCGCGCCGCAGGCACGCCTGGGCCTCGGTGGATGTGGCTGGGCGCTGGGTCCTGGTGCGCAGACCAAGGCCTGAACATATCCAGCAATCATCCCTGACGCAGGATGACAAGCAGCGGGTCGAAGCTATTGCCCAAATCCTGCTGCGGCGCTACGGGGTGGTATTCCGCAAAGTGTTGGAACGTGAATCCAACCTTCCCGCCTGGCGCGAACTGCTGTATGTCTATCGGCGCATGGAGGCCCGGGGGGAGATCCGTGGGGGGCGTTTCGTACAAGGGTTCAGCGGCGAACAGTACGCCCTGCCCGATGCGCTGACATCCCTGCGCCGGATTCGCAGCAACCAGGACGATGAAACACTCATCGCCATCTCCGGCGCCGACCCCCTCAATCTCACCAGCATCATCACCCCCGGTAAACGGGCGCCGGCCAATGCCGGTAATCGGGTGCTGTATCGCAATGGGTCGCCGGTGGCGATGTATATCGGACGACAGGTTGAATTTTTGGGTGAGATCGATCCCAAGCGAGAGTGGGAACTGCGCCAGACCCTGCTGCGTCAACAACAGCCGGCGGCCTTTCACAATCCGCTGACTTCACTGCCCTCCTGAACCGTCAATCACGGCTTGAGATCGCGGTAGTGATCAGAGAAACAGGTCAAAATCAGTCTTTTGCAACACCCCCTTGGAGGGGGAGGAAATATTCAGCTGAGCTTTGTAACGAATCGCCAAACATCATGTCTAGATTCGGCCTGGCCTGAAACAACCCGGTTATCCGGGATGTCCCAATGCCAAGTAATGAATCAGCTGATCGCCATCAACTCCAGATCAAATGTCAGGTCCTGATCCGCAAGTGGATGATTTCCATCCACCGTCACTTTCTCATCATCGAACTCAACGACAGTGAAGTTTAAACTCTGGCCATCCGGACTGTTGGCGCTCAGGACCATGCCCTTATCCAGCTCGAGATCGGCAGGCATGGCGCTACGCGGCACCACTTGCACCATATCGGGATTACGCGCGCCATAGGCCTGATCCGATGGGATGGTGACGGTTTTGCTATCACCAACAGACATGCCATCCACCGCTGTGTTAAAGCCATTGATAAGCTGGCCAGAGCCAATTGTGAATTCCAACGGCTCGCCTCCACGGGATGAATCGAATTGACTGCCATCAGTTAGGGTTCCGGTGTAATGGACTTTGACGGTATCGCCTGTTTTGGCTGCGGACATACGGGTTTTCTCCTTTAGGGTTGGAGCCTGATAATCGTGCCGTAACCAATGCGGTAAATCAGGGAAAAGGCGCAGGGGATTCGAATCGAAACAGACAGGAATGGGGGTGTATGGGCTGGAAGGATATAGATTTTGCAAAACAAATTCAAACCAGCGGACCTGACTCTGAATTCAGTAACAAGTCAGGCAAGCTGCCGGACTCAGATGCGCCTTGTTTGGTTGTCGATGAACAAGGCTGTTGATCCCAAATGGGTAAGAAATACCTTGTTACAGGTTGCAAACGGTAAGAAATCCCCCGGAAATACTCCCTCGATAAGATATCCTCAATTCCACAAGAGTTGTATCACGTGGTCTATGTTGCTCCCGGCCTACAGTGCTGGGGGGATTTATCTCTACAGGAGGTCATAATGGACAAATCAATGATTACCGGGCTCGTAATAGGCGCAATCGTTGCAACTGCCGGTAGCGTTATCGCTGGTTACAGTGTGTTGAGTAGTAATGAGTCGAACGAGGCCGATGAGCCTGCATTTGCCGAGGTACTCAATGTCGAAGCGATCAAACGAACCGTGCAAACACCCAGGGAAGTCTGTGAGGATGTCCCGGTGACCCGGCAAAAGCCGGTAAAGGACGAAAACAAGGTTGCGGGTACGGCCGTAGGCGCGATACTCGGCGGCGTGCTGGGTAATCAGGTCGGTGAAGGCAGCGGCAAGAAGCTCGCTACCGTAGCCGGTGCGGTCGCCGGCGGCTATGCGGGCAACAAGGTGCAGGAAAACATCCAGACCAACAACACCTATACAACCACTGAACGTCAATGCCGGACGGTGAGCGATTCTCATGAAATCGTGGATGGCTACAATGTCAGTTACCGGTTGGGAGAAACAGAGGGACAAGTGCGTATGGACAATGATCCGGGTGAGCGCATCCCGGTGGAGAATGGCCAGCTTGTACTGAACGCACGCTGATTTCTACCGCTAAAAACCAGCCCGATGGATTGCGGTATCAATCGGGCTGGATCATAAGTAGTGCCCATCCAGAAACTCCCCCTCCCACCGGGACGACTCCAGGGATGGAGGAGGTAGAATGAAGTCTGGAACCCGAAT
>JBDLIT010000183.1:0-6994 GCA_039714735.1 Pseudomonadota bacterium | reverse complement strand
TGCGCGGCGAGGCCGGCTGCAGCAATGAAAACCGAACAGCCACGTTCGTCTGCATGCTTTACATAAGTTTGGGTGGCGTCAGGGGTGCGGTGTGCGGAAGTGATTTTTACCTCGAAAGGTATCTCCAAACTGCGCAGGACATCCAGCGTGGACTGCATTACCGGCAGATCTGAATCTGAGCCCATCAGAACAGCTACAAAGGGATTACTCATGGTCAATATAAGGTTATTCGTTGAAAAGCAGGGAACGATACCTCAAACTCAATCTTCAGGCCAGACTCAATTTAGCTGATTGTATATTTTTGTCAGGTGGACTGGGAGATTGCACTATTCTTTGTGTAAACTGTCACATCGATGAATCACATAGAGAATATAAGGACTAGGCTGATGGGATTAACCCGGCGTTTTGTACTCGTTCTACTCCTCTTGAGTTACAGCGCTTGGGGGCTGGCAAGCATCAGTCCATCGATGCGCATCAAACAGACGGTTGATGAGGTCTTGACGGTGCTGAGTTCACCTGAGCTGGACAGAGACAAGCGTCGTGATATGGTCCGCATCATAGTGCGCCCCCGCTTTGACTATCGCGCCATGTCACAGATCATTCTTGCGAAAAACTGGAAAAAGGCCTCTACCGAGCAGCAGGATCGATTCATCTATCTGTTTCGCGATCTCCTTGAACATACCTATTTTTCCGCCATGGACAAATACACGGGCGAAAGAATCCGGATGGGGCGGGAAAAATTAAACGGCAAGCGGGCGGTGGTGCAGACCTATATCGCCACCTCTTCCAAGGAGGTGCCGGTGAACTATAACATGAGGCTCAAGAACGATGATTGGTACGCTTACGATGTCAGCATCGATGGTGTCAGTCTCGTGAGTAACTATCGAACATCTTTCCGTAATCTGGTCAGAGAAAAGGGCATGGATGGCCTGCTGCTGGAGCTTGAAAAGAAGGTTGACTCGTTGAAAACGAAGCCTCTCCAAGAGGGTAAGTGATCTGTGGCCACTCTCATCTCAGCATGCCAACACTGTTTTTGTTGCGCCTGATCGGTTTATCAGCCACATAGGTACAGTTTTAGCTCTGAAATTGGTAGTTTCAGTCGGTTTCTGTTTAGAATTGGGCCTGCTGGTTAATTTACGCAGGATCTGATTAATCAGCGCTTCCTTAAAAATAATCAGGGTAGCAAAGTTGAATAGGTTATCCATCCTACTTTTCTGATCATCGAAGGAGATCTCCATGCACAAAAAAAAGCTCATCTGTCTGGCGTTTGCCGCACTTTTGCCAATGGGTAGCGTTGTAGCGGAAGAACCTGCTGCTGAACAACCAGCGGTTGCTGAGGCGCCGGAATCTGCAGCAATTCAGGAAGAGGCCGCTGAGACTGCGGCTGGCACTGAGACTGCAGACAAGCCTGCATACGTCAGAATGTCAATGGAAGAGCGTTGGAAAGAACGTGAAAAACGTTATGAAGAACTCAAAAAGCGTGCGGAAGAGGCGGGTGTGATGCTTCCTGAACGCCCACCCTGGCATGATCGTGAAGCGATGACCCAGGCTCATCCGGATATGCAGAAACGCTTGGAGCATATGCAGGAGATGAAGTCCATGACTCCGGAAGAGCGGGAGGCATACCGCACGGAACGCTACCAGGAGATGCGGGAAAGGGCGAATGAGATCGGTATGGAAATGCCGGAGACCCCTCCTTGGAAACGCAGAAGGAATGAGAGGGAAGAAGAGTGGCTGAAGCATCAGAAAGTCATTAAAGGGATGACCGATGAAGAGCAGGCCGCCTGTCACGCCATGCATCGCCGGCATATGCGCCAGGCCGGCCCAGGTCCCATGATGCAGGGTGGAGGTATGTATCCTGCAATGCCCGAAGGCCGTGGACCTGGTTATGGTCCCGGTCCTGGCTACGGTTATGGGCCAGGTTATGGGCCAGGTTATGGGTATGGGCCTGGACCTTATGGCCCTCGTGGGAATTTCTGGGATCCAAATCAATAAGCTGCGTTATACAGGCGCCCTTCGGGGCGCCAGCGATTATTATCTTTACTGATCTGACAAGGATCGCGCTTGCTCGCGGCTCAAGTGGCTCCAGGGACTAGGTATCAATCCAGGCACCAGCTTCTGATATTCCCGATACTTCTCACCGTGATACACGAGAAGTTTTTTCTCCTCCTGAAACGATCCAAATATAAAATAGAGGGTGATCGCCAAGCCGCTGACAAGTCGTGCTGGGTCCATCTCCTGTGTCCAGACCAGTACGAGCCCGAGGCTGTACCAAGGGTGGCGCACATACCGATGCAATGGGGAGATGTGGAAACGTTCCTGATCCTCCACCGCATGAATACGCATGCGAAGTTGGCGCAAACCCAGAAATTGGCTGCCATCATAAAAGTTCAGTGACCAGATAAAGCCAAAGGCAGCCAGCGTCATCAACCCATAGGCTAGCCAGGCGGTGATGCCATGCCATTGCCACAGGGGGGCGCTGTTCAAGTGCCACATGTATCCAACAGGTGGAGAGAGCAGGATAAGCGCCAAGCCATTGAAAATAAGACGGTACCAGGGTGTGAGTTCTGGATGCTGTCGGGCAACCCAGTGCTTCAGCTGTAGGGATGCCAGCCAGGAATGGAGTAGGAAGTAAGCAAGCCAGAGACATGCCAGGAGAGCTAGGGAAAGGATGTCGGGCATTTCAGGCTAGTGAGCAAAAGCTGTGGATATCTACTTTGTGTGACGATATCGAAAAGACTCACCGCATTTGGTCGTAGCCATGGGCAGCTCCTACGTAGGCCGAATATTTACTATCTTGGGAAAGTATACTCTTATAAAAATGGAGCGGATGCCGAGGAAGCCCGGGAGCGGGGCTGGGCCTCGCGTTCGCCGCGCTGCGTTTGTCCACTGGACAAACGGTAAGGCTCTGTAAGGAAAGTGATACTTGCCATCCATGGCGAAGCATTGATGTTCTTTTTGACCCCCAGCCCGGACATCTGCCGTACACGGACGTACAAATGCCGTGAGGGCAGGAGCCCAGGAACGGCCATGGCTGGTCGTTCGCCAGCGCGTAGTTTACGTCTCCTCGCAAGCAACCATCCCTGGTAACGCACCCAGCTCGGCCGTCCGGGCCTCGCGTTCGCCACGCTGCGTTTGTCCACTGGACAAACGGTCGTGGCTCACCCCACGAACTTGCCTTGCTGCAGGCGTTGGGCTTCCATCAGTTCCAGTTCCCGTGAGCCGGATATGACGACTTCATGGTCGGGGACGAAGTCCAGTTCGGGTTGCAGGCGTTCATAAGGCACGGCATTGAGGATCACCTTCATCGCGTTCAAGCGGGCCAGTTGCTTGTCGATGGAACGTATGATCGTCCAGGGGGCGTGGGTGGTATGGGTGCGGCGCAGCATCTCATATTTTTGAGTGGTGAATTCATCCCAGCGATCCTGTGCCTGCACGTCGATCTCCGACAGTTTCCATTGGCGCAGAGGGTCGGTTTTGCGTCTTTCAAATCGCCTGGCCTGCTCTTCCTTGGTTACCGAAAAATAGAGTTTGACCAGAATGGTGCCTTGGCGTACCAGATCCTTTTCGAAGCCCGGGCAACCGATCATGAAGTTTTCATAATCTTCTTTTGTACAGAAACCGAAGATGGGTTCCACGACCGCGCGGTTGTACCAACTGCGGTCGAACATGACCACTTCGCCGCCGCGGGGGCAGGCACGGACATATTTCTGGAAAAACCATTGAGTCTTCTGCTCTTCCGTGGGTTTGCCGAGGGCGACTATTCGATAGTGTTTCTCATTCATGTAGCGGGAGACCCGGCGGATGGTGCCGCCCTTGCCGGCTGCATCCCGGCCTTCAAACAGGATGATCATGCGGGTGCGGGTCTTTTCCATATACTGCTGCATCTTGATCAGTTCCGCCTGGTAGGGTTTAAGCTCTTCCTCCCTGCGGTAACGTCGGATAGCTTTTTTCTGATTTTTTTTCAGCAGGCTGATCTCAGCCTGCTGGGCCTCGAACTCCTTCAGCACCTCTTCCAGGCGAACAGTCTGGTCGTTGTACAAGATGGTTTCTGGATTGTTAGTGTCATCACTCATGGTCTGTGCCCCGTGGAAAAATTGCCCCATTCAAACGAGTGATTCTAAACGTTTTACGGAAGCGATGTGAGGATTTTTATCAATTAAATGACTGGAATCAAAATCGATAGGCTGACTCAATCTGTTCACGGGTCAAAATACCCTGAATGGTGACAGAACGGTGCCGGCCGATCCTTTCCACATAGAGGGCTTCGGCGCCGCTCTCCTGTAATTTTTCGCTGGCCTCCTGGAGAGTAGCCAGCATCGAGATGTTGGTGAGCTGGTAGCGGCGGGCCGGAATTTCCATCAGGTCGAGCTCGTCCTCGTTGCCCTCTTCAATATTGTGGGCCAGGTCCACGCCTGGCATCAGGGTGACACTGGTTGCGCCCTGGATATCGATCAAGATCCATTCCGGAGTCTGTTCGAGAATGCGCGAGGCGGAATCACGGGTCAGCAGTGAGCTGCAGCGCAGAAAATCACGGTTCATGATGCTTGCTACCCCGACCCGGCGCAACGACTGCATCACCGGATCGGTGCGGTAGTCCAGGCCGCTCGCCTGCAGCAAGGTGATGAACAGGGACTTCTTATGAAATAGTTCGCTGCTGGTGAGGCTGGCGACCACAATGGCCAGCATGCCCGGCATCACCACCTGGGGATTGTGAGTCAGTTCGATAATCGCAGTCAGCGCCGCCAGCGGCGCCTGCAGACTGGCCCCCATGACCGCACCCATGCCGATCAAGGCATAGAATCCGGGGTCTGAAACCACCCCATCGAAGAGGAGGCCGGGTAGCGGGGCAATGATCCCGCCAACTGCAGCGCCAATGAACAGGGCGGGGCCGATCATGCCGCCGGGAATACCAAGCCCGATACAGGCGGAGGTGGCGATAATCTTCATGAAGACCAGGATCAATAGCAGTGTGAGGGCAGTTTCACCGAGCAGGATGCTGTTGACCGTGTCATAGCCGATGCCCAGCACCTCGGGCGCCAACAGGCCGCACAGACCCACAATGAATCCGGCGAGGGTGGTTTTCTGCCAGAAACTAAGGCCCCGGCTCCTGGTTGATGTGAACTGCAAGAGATGGACGAAGCCAGCGGAAGCCGTGCCGGCCACCACACCCAACAGCAGAACAATGGAGAGTTCGCGCATGGATCCCAGATGCAGGACAGAAACCTCGAAGGCCTTGGCGTCGCCGAGAACAAAGATCGAGAGGCTGCTGGCGCTGACGGCGGCCAGGATGATGGGGATGAAACTGGCCAGGGTGTACTCCATCATGATGACTTCCAGGGCGAAGATGACGCCGGCCAGTGGGGTATCGAAAGAGGCGGAGATGCCGGCGGCCGCGCCGCAACCGACCAGCGTGCGGATGCTGTTGTTGGGCAGGGAGAGTTTCTGACCCAGTAGTGAACCGCTGGCTGCGCCAAGAAAGACATGCGGGCCTTCACGCCCCACTGAGTGGCCGCTGATGATGGCAATGGCCGCGCAAATAAACTGCAGAAAGAACTCCCGCAGGCTGAGGTGCCCCTGGTGATAGGCCAGGCGCTCCATGATCCGGGCGATGCCTAGTACATACAGACCTTTGGCATAGCGATGAAAGATCAGGCCGGTGAGCAGGCCACCGCATAAGGGGAGCAGGAATCGCAGCAGGGGAGGCAAGCCCTCGTAATTCTCAGGCAGCTGGCCAGGCAACATGCCGGCCTGGATCGACTCCACCGCCATGCGGAAGGCAACGATCACCACACCGGCCAGAAAGCCGGTCAACAAACCCATGCCGGAGAGCTGGAGCAGCGCATCGGGGCGGGAGAGGTGTAAACGGTGGCGCTCGAGCCAGTTGGCAATAGCATCAGATAGCAAGGTAAGAGCTCCGGTCGGGTAGAATATTCTGACACTTAACATAACGGAGCACAGCAATCTTGTCAGTAACCGCCATGCAAATCGATAGGCCCGACGCCTACGAAACCACCACTGAACTGGAATTGATGGAGAGCCTGCTGCCGCTGGCTGGTGCCCGTGTGCTGGAACTGGGTTGTGGCGCCGCCTGGACGACCCGGCAACTGGCCGAGCGGTATCCCGCTGCTCAGTTCATTGCCACAGAGGTGGACAAGCTTCAGCACGCCAAGAATCTGCGGATCGAGCTGCCGAATGTGGAATTCAGACTGGAAGGTGCGCAGGCGATATCCGAGCCTGATGACAGTGTTGATATCGTCTGGATGCTGAAATCCCTGCACCATGTGCCTGCGGAACTCATGCGCAACGCCATGCAGGAGATCAGCCGGGTACTCAGGCCGGGAGGCCTCGCATGGTTTTCCGAGCCGGTGTATGCCGGGGCCTTCAATGACCTGATGCGCCTGATTCATGATGAGAAGGAGGTGCGGGAACTCGCCTTCAAGACGATCGGATCGTTGGTCGAATCCGGCGCCATGCAGTTGAAAGCGGAAAAATTCATTAATGTGCCGGGCTCATATGCAAGTTGGGAGTTGTTCGAATCGAGGTTCCTGAATGTGACTCACACAAAGCTGGCTATCGAAGCTGAGCGCTATGCCGGGATCCGCTCGGCCTTTCTGGCCCATATGACGGAAGGCGGCGCCTATTTCATGAAACCCCACCGGATAGATCTGTTGCAAAAACTGCCAAAGGATTAGACGGCCATCGTATATGGCGCGCATCAGTTTTTTAGTATCTAATGGTATGCTTGCATCTTGTGTCTGCGTAAAATTACTGTTTAAATAGGAATCATTATCATTCAGTATCGCGCTTCCAATGCCATCCACGAACAGACCGCCTGATACAGATTCTGAACTGATCTCCCTGGATCTACTTCCAGTGAATGCGCATGCGCGCATCGAAAGGTTGAATGGAGGACGTAAAATGACCCGCCGTCTCCTCAGCCTCGGGCTGCGGGTGGGTTCTAAGGTGGATGTCGTACAGCATCGGGGACGTG